>DAOMZH010000012.1:0-39661 GCA_035437985.1 Polyangium sp. (in: bacteria)
TTGAGAGCGTGTTGACCAGGCTGCTGCGCAAATCTTGGCGTCGGTCGGCCTTGCTCAGCGTACTGAAGTACGCTTCCGCCGGCCTCCCTAGCCAAGATTCGCTCGCGACGCCTGTTCAACACGCTCTGAGTCTCGAAGGAGAAACCCGCGCCGAGCACCGGTTTCTCCTTCAAAACCAGGTCACTCGGCCGAGATCTCTTTCTCGAGCGAATCAACTTCCGCTTTGTAATTCGTCGCGGAGATATCCTTGGCCGATTCGTCGTCGAAATCGGCTTGGTCCGGAATGTCCTCGTCCTTGATCGTCGCGGCCACAGCAGCTTTTTCGCCAGTCGCCGGCGCCGCGGGCTTCTGCTCTTCGCAAGCGACGAGGCCCATGGCTACGGTGAGCGCAGCCAAAATCATCCATCGGCTCATTTCGCACCTTCCTTCGCGTTGGCGCCTGCAGCAGCCTTCACCTCGAATTTGCCCATCCAGCCGTCGTGACGCCCGTTTTCCTTGGCGATGAGTTTGTCAATCCGAGCCACCGTGTCGGTGTCGTTGGCTTCTTGGGCAACGTCTTTGGCCCGGTTGAGCCGCGAAATGCGGCGAGCGTGGCGCTTGAGCTCTTCCTTCAAGGGCGCCGCCATCGGCTGACCCTTGAGCTTCTCCTCGACCTTCTTCTTGATCTCGGCGCGATGCTCCTTGGCCTTGGCTTTCACCTCTTCGACGCGGGCCTTGGCCTTGGCGCGGATTTCCTTGATCTTTTCTTCATCGAGACCAGGAGGAGCTGCCCCCGCACTTCCCGCAGGTCCCGCACTTGCAGCAGCACTGCCTGCAGCCTCAGGAGCCCCCTTGTCGAGCTTGGCGATCGGCTCGCCACCAGTGTTCTTCTTTGCATCTGCCCCGCCACCTTTGGCGTCCGCCTTGATCGGGGGAGTCAAAATACCGGGCTTGGGCTCGGACGAGGCCACTCCGCTCAGCGTACAAAACGCACCGAGCACGAGCGCCACCGCACCCCTCTTCAGCCAGTCGTTCATCACAGTTTTCCTTTCACGAACCCGCTGTGACAACACAGGGCTCGGCGGTCGTCGTGACGCGCGGCCGCATCATATCCGAACCATTTTGCAGACTGCAAATTCCTGATCGCAAAGAATGTGCTTTCGAATGTGGTCAAAGCAATGACCACAGAAAGCACTGCGTTTTGGCGATCAAACCTACGATATGCAATTCCAATCGCGCAATTTTTTGATGCAGATGATGTTCGCTCACTCCAATGTCCGCGTTTGTCTACCGGCTTGACGACAAACGTCCGAGTTTTTCGTGCCGCACTTGCTCTCTCGTCGCGCCCGTCCTAATCGCTCCGCGGTCGTGACGGAACAATCCGGACGCTACGCAAAGACAACGCTCCCGCTGAACCTTCGATCACGTAATGTTCTTCGAGAAAACTCGCGGTTTCATCGTCGATTCGAATGGGGGACTCGAGGGGGCCCGTGCGGGTTCGTTCGAGCGTGCGCATGCCGCGCTCGATGAGCGGCTCGGACAAACCTGCGTCCACGGGGAGGGAAGCATCGGTGGAAAGGGACAACGCGCGCCGGGGATCTGTTCCGCAAGTTCCAGCACCGCATCAGCAGCGCAGAGCAATGCATCGGCGCATTCACCGTAAAAAATGGCGACGACCCCACGGCCGAGTAACGTGACCGCCGAACCTTGGTGCTTGTGGACGATGTTTTGAAACAACCCCTGCGTGCGATCGATATTGGCAGATAAGGGCAACCGGCCAAAAATCGCGGCCATCAAGTGCTCGGCGTCTGGTTCGACGGGTGAAACCAGAGGCGACTCGTGCGGCAAACCAAGCGCAACCTGCGGATGAAGCATCTGCGCCAGTTCGTCGGCCATTGCTTGCGCGGACACGAAACGGGATGAAGGGTCACGGGCCATCGATCGCGCCAAGAACGCATCGAGCTCGGGGGGCGCATCAGGCCAAAACTGCGCCAGACGCGGCGTAACCTGCAGGGCGATTTTGGCGAGCAGCGCGAATGTCGTGGACGCAGAAAACGGTCGCCGACCAGCAAAAAGCTCGAACGCGACAGCAGCCAGGGCAAACAAGTCCGATCCCGGACCAATCGTGCCGCCAGCTCGAGATTGTTCCGGCGACATGTAAAAAGGTGTGCCCAAATGAGCCGACGTGGATGAATCGCCGAGCGCATCGCAAGCGACGCCGAGATCCAAAAGTTTGACGACGAAAGGTTTGTCTCGAACAGATGGCGTGAGGAACAAGTTCCGAGGTTTGACGTCGCGATGCACGATGCCAGCCTGATGCAAGACATGCAGCCCCAGCGCCGTTTGGCGCACGATCTCGAGGGCCTCGGCAAACTCCACGGGCGCCGTTTTCATACGCGTTGCGAGGTCTTGTCCTTCGAGCCACTCGAGCACGAGATAAGGGCGATCGTCTTCGTCGATGCCGCAATGAAGGCACCGAACGATGTGTTCATTTTCGACACGTGACGACAGCGTGGCTTCGCAACGAAATCTTTCGCGGGAAAACGGATCGGCGACGAGGTGTTCGTGAAGGCGCTTGATCGCGACGTCGCTGCCCCGTTCTCGGTCGAACGCACGGAAGACCTCACCCGTGGCGCCAACACCCACGCGTTCGCCGAGAATGAATCGATCCGCAAAAACCATGCGCGAGAAGGCGGCTCCTCGGTGCTGAACGTTGCCGGTTCAATGCCAAGCGGCAGCTGTACGAACGGCTTGACCTGAGCGGTCGTGTTCGGCAAGCAGTTCGACGGTCCGCGGACGGCATTCGACGCAGGACGGGAAGGTCGATTTGTGCTTGCACGGGATCATCAACGCGTCGCCCGAATTGAATTCGTGGGCATCGATGTGCCTGCCGCACGCCACGCAATGAATGTGATGCACGTGGTTATGGGTGCTGCTGGATGCGGCGGGGGATTGCGCTTTACGTTCGCGCTTGGTGAGTCGCTTTTCTCGTTTCATCGATCGCTCCGGCACAGTCGCATGAGGCGAAGGGTTGGAGCGGTGATACGAGGTTTGGCCGAGGTGAGCAAGAGGAACGTGCAGCGTTTGGGTCGGGCAAGAGAATTCGCTCGTGTTGCAGCCTCCTGTTTGACCCTGGGACATTCCAGACCGTCATGTTGGCTTGCGGCGCACGCCGCGCCTCTTCGGCGTCGTTCGTGAATAACGGGGATAACGACGTAATGCCGCGACAAACGCACCGTACACCGCGACGAAGGTCATGAGCATCCATAAAGCCAGCGCTGCAAGAAGTTTCAGCCCGAGTTTGTCGGTATGCCGTTCGAGGTTCGCAATGGTTTGTAATGGTTTGTCGAGGGTATGAATGTTTTCGAGGGGCCCAGCAAGGGCCGCCACGTTGGCCAGAGGTTCATCGAGACGTTGCAAGCTCGTTTCCACGCCTTGCAGTCGCGTCCCCAAGCGCTCCACGTCCGGGCCCAAGGTTCCCAGGTTTTGGAGGGGTTTCTCGAGCGTCTGCAGGTGACTCAACGCCCCCAGCGAAGTACCTAAATTCGCCATTGCGCGTTGTGATTGTTGCAAAACTTCGCGTGTCCGGTCCATCGCCTGCGCCGTATCCTGGAGCGCCCGAGTGCTGCGCCCCAAGGTTGAAGTGAGCGTACAGGCCGGCATGCCGACCATCGCCAACATCCCTGCAGCCTTCCACCCCTTGATCCGCGCGATTGAGTTCATGTGTCTCCGTCGAACATCGAGCCAAGGAGCTCGGCGTCAATGACGTTCGGCAAATATTGATCTTCGAGAAATACCGACATCACTCACTGGACGAGTTTGTCCGTATCGGCAGCTCGGGTGCCCAGATGGGTTGCGGCACATGTTATGCGAGTGAAGCAATGAAGCATGGCCACGTGCACATATTCGGGGAACCGAGCGCAGCGGTAAACGGCCGTGCCAAACCTCGAGAGCAGGGGAGACAACGCATGGACAACAAAGACTTGGAAACGCCGGTGGTGTCGCAGTCGGAGCCGGAATTGCGGGGGCAACGACGAGCCATGCGGATCGTGACCGCAGGTTCCATCGTCGAGGCTTTGGGTGGAGCTGGGGCGGTGGTGTTATCGATTATCGGATTGGCCGGGATGGCTCGCATGATGATGGTAGCGATTTCGATCATCGCCATTGGAGCGGCCCTCCTTTTTGCCGGGGGCGCAATGGCCTCCCGATATTCCCAATTGGTCGCCCATGTGAGTGGGGGACGCGTCGAAGAGGCTGAATTCGGGGGAAGTGTAGGTGCCGAGTTTCTTACCGGCTCTGCAGGCATCGTGCTCGGTGTGCTCATTTTGCTGAACATCGCGCCGACCCTGCTCGCCGCCATTTCCGTCGTGGTTTTTGGCGGTGGACTACTGCTATCGACTGGCGCGACGACGGGAATCAACTCGCTCGTCGAAGCATATCCGTACGATCGCAACGTGCGCCTGGCGCGCGAAGCCGTGCAGGGGGCAGCCGCCGTGCAATCGCTGGTGGGCATCGGGTCGTGCATCCTCGGGATTCTGGCGTTGCTGGGGATCCAGCCCTATACGTTGATTCTCGTGGCCCTGCTCGGTATCGGTGGAGCCATCGTGATTTCGGCCTCCGCAATAAGCAGCAAGATCCTCACGAGCATGCCCCGCAGTACGCCGCTACGGTGAAACGATTGGGCAGCAATGGGCAGTCGTCATTGCAATGGGAACACCGTTGCTGGCGGCTGCCAGCTTGTTTCTACTTCGCCAAACTCTTCCACATCTCCGCAATCTTTTGCGGGGATACGGGTACAGCTGCTTTTAGCTCCGGGGCGAACAGCGAAACTCGTAATTCTTCGAGCAACCAACGAAACGTTTCGACATCTTCTGCCGGAACACCACGCGCCAAAAGTTTTTCCCGCTGCTCACGAAGCGCATTCCATAACGGCACGACCTGATCGGCTTTGCTTTGGTCCTTTTGCGGACCGTTCGGCATTCGTTCCAGACGCACCAAAACCGCGCGCAAATATCGCGGAATATGCACCAATCTTTCAATTCGTTCGCGTGCCAAAAATCCCGGCGCCGTCAAATGGTCGACCTGCACCCGAATCTCCGACAACGCTGTTCGCGGCGCTCCAGGTTTACCCGTCAACGACCGTAACGTCTGCTCCACGCGGTTCAGCTCGGCCCCGATTTCCTCGGCCAGTTTGCTCAAGACCGTCAATCGATTGCCCAATTCGATTTTTCCCGTGTCGAGTCGCGCCAAGTAATCTTTGCGCGTGCGCGGAAAGTCACTCGGATTGGTCAAGCCAAACGCTTCGTCAAAAGCCCGCAAAGCAATTTGGGTTCGAATCGGGACCCCATCGCGCCTTGCCAACGGCCCCGTCGCGATGGCTGTCGAAACCCGATGTTCGAGTTTGTGCAGCGGCGTGCTCATTTGGAGCAAAAAGAGGCGCCGCAATCCCGCGCGCGTCGCTTCATCCGCTGCTGCGCGTGATTCCAGGATTCGAATGGCCACCTGCGTTTCGCCATCGACCAGCGCTGGATAACCAATCATTTTGCGCCCGCCAACGTCGATTTTGACTTCTTCGGGCAAAGTTTCGAAATTCCAAGACGTGAGCCCTTCACGCTCGACGCTCGCTTTTGACGCGCCTGCCCACGCGTCGCGCGCGCGTTTGCCGAAACGATCGCGCAACGCTTCGAGATCCCGGCCCTCGCCAATGAGTTTTCCAGCCTCGTCGACAATCCGAAAATAGAAACGCAAAAATGGAGGCAGTTGGTCGGGGCGGAACGTTCCTGGAGGAAGACGCACCCCGGTGCGGGTTTGAATGGTCCGCGTCAACGAATCGATCATCGCCCCCTGAAAAGGCTTGTGCTGTTTGGCCAGATCAACCGCGAGCGCCTGAAGGTCGCCCAGTGATTTACGAATCGCTTTGGGCAATTCGTCGAGCAGCCGTTCGATCTTGTCTTCGTGCCATCCAGGAATGGTCCATTCGAGCACGCCGGGATCCAGCTGCGGCAAAAGAGCAAGCGGCACCGTGATCGTAATGCCATCGTCGTCGACGCTCGGATCAAAACGATAAGCCAGCGGTAAATGCATTCCCTGGAGCTCGAGCACGTCTGGAAAACGTTCTGGCGACAATTCTGCCGCTTCGTCCAGCAATACGTCACTCAGAGACAGCTCGAGGAGTTTCGGATTTTTGGCTTCAGCCTCTTTGCGCCAAGTTTCGAATGTTTTTCCACTATGAATTCCTTCGGGCACCCGCGATTGGAAAAACAAACTCAACGCATGGTCGTCCGCGAGCATATCGCTGCGCCGGGCTTTGTCGCGCAAGCGATGTACTTGCTCGAAGAGTTTTTGGTTGTGCTCCATGAAGCGCCCCTTCGTTTTGTATTCTTGGCGGACGAGGGCGTGCGTAATGAAAATATCGCGGGATGCAGCGGGGTCTTTGGGCCCATAATGAACTTTGCGATCGCGCACGATGGGCAATCCATAAAGGGAGACGTTTTCCTTGGCCATGACTTGCGCCGACTTCTCCTCCCAATGCGGATCCCCATAATGGCGTCGGCACAACTCCCCCGCAGCTTCTTCGAGCCATGTCGGGTCGATTTTCGCTGCGGTGCGAGCAAATAATTGCGAAGTGAGCGCCAACTCTGCCGCGACCACCCACGCCGGGGGCTTTTTGGACAAACCGCTGGCTGGATGCAATTGAAACCGTACTTGCCGGGCGCCAATATATGCCTTCGCCTCTTGATTCCACATCCCAATTTTGCTCAGAAGTCCCGGAAGTAATGCCCGATGAATCGCATCGCCATTCGCCGGTCCCCCATTGCCTACAATCCCCATGTCCTTGACGATCTGCCCAATTTGCTGATGCACGTCCGCCCATTCGCGCATGCGCACGAGCGACAAAAAATTATCGTAACACCACCGCTGCAACTGACCTCGAGACATCCTGGATTGAGCCTCGTGGTAGGCTTTCCAAATCTTGAGTAAGCTGGCAAAATCGCTCGCTTCGTCTTGGAACTTGCGATGCGCGTCGTCCGCCTTCTTTTGCAAATTGAGTGGCCGCTCACGCGGATCTTGGACGCCGAGGGCCGAGGCAATGACCAAAATTTCCGCCAAACTGCCTTCGTGTTGGGCGGCCAGAATCATTCGCCCCAGCCGTGGATCCAGAGGCAATCGCGCGAGTTGCGTACCAATCTCCGTCAATTCGCCTTGCTCGTCGATGGCTGATAATTCCTCGAGAACCCGATACCCTTCTTCGACGGCTTTTTTGGGTGGCGGGTCGAGAAATGGGAATTCGCGAATATCGCCTATGCCCAGCGACTTCATTTGCAGAATGACGCCCGCCAAACCCACGCGTAATATTTCGGGATCCGTATAAGCTGGGCGGGACTCGAAATCTTTTTGCTCGAAGAGCCGAAAACACACGCCGCTGCGCACACGCCCTGCGCGACCTTTACGTTGCTCCGCACTTGCCCGCGAAATCGATTCGATTTGGAGGCTGGTCACGCCCGTACGTGGATGATATCGATTCACCCGCGCCAAACCTGTATCGACGACATAGACGATCCCCGGAATCGTGAGCGACGTTTCGGCCACGTTCGTCGCGAGCACGATTCGCCTCTCCGGCAGCGGAGCGAAAACGCGTTGTTGTTCGGCCTGAGGAAGACGACCGTACAAGGGCAAAATGGTCGTTCGTGGCAAACCGTGCGAGCTCAATTCATCCATGGTTTCACGAATTTCGCGTTCGCCAGGCAGAAAAACCAAAATGTCTTCGCGAGGGTCGATTTCGGTGATCTCTTCAATGCAATTGGCCACCATATCGACCACATCGGTCTCGTTTTTTTGCGCTTCGCGGAAAATCACCTCGACGGGGTACGCCCGGCCCGAGACTTCGATAATGGGTGCACCCCCAAAAAATTCGGAAAACCGTTCGGTTTCCAGCGTCGCTGAGCTGATGACCACCCGCAAATCTTTGCGTTTTTTGACGAGTCGCGCGACATAACCCAAAAGAAAATCAATATTCAAACTGCGCTCGTGCGCTTCATCGATAATGAGCGTATCGTAGGCGCGGAGCAAGGGATCGCCTTGGATTTCAGCGAGCAAAATGCCGTCCGTCATGAATTTCACGTACGTCGACGGACTGGTTCGGTCTGAAAAGCGAATTTTGTAGCCGACTTCTTTACCGAGCTGGACGTCGAGTTCTTTGGCCACGCGTTGCGCGACGCTCGTGGCGGCGATACGCCGAGGCTGCGTCACCCCGATGCGCGCCGACAAACCGCGTCCCATCGCCAGGGCAATCTTGGGTAGCTGGGTGGTCTTGCCCGACCCGGTTTCTCCGGCGATCACAATCACCGGATGGTCTTGAATGGCGCGCGCGATCGCCTGCACATGCGCAGTGATCGGCAATTCGGGGGGAAATTTTACAGGGCCTTCAGTCTCGAGCATGTCCACGGCGGCAGACGAATAGCACTGGGGATAGAAATATGCTCGCCAGCAACGACGGAATTCCGCCGATGCGTTGATTTGTGGTACTTGCTACGTTGCCTGGAAGTGGTTGGGACCTTGGGCAGCGGTTGAGCCAAACCTTTCCGTCAAGCGTATTCGAAGTGTAGCAGGATCCTGTCTTCGACGGAAATGTCTGGAGTCGTCACCGAAAGCGTCGTTTCCGCCAGGGGTCGGTTTATCCAATCGAATTCGGATAAACGCACCAAAACATCTGGCAAATGGCGGAGACGTGCCGCCAGGCCGCCATTCAAGATTTCCATCATCGCGTGCGCATCGCGGGTGCGCGACGGGCATTCTCGGTGATAATCGATATGCAAAACTTGTTGCGCAAATCGCGTCAAGAGCAGCAGCGCCGATAGGGGAGTTCCGCCGCACGTCACGAGATTCGGCGGTGGTTCATCGTGCAGAAAGCCGTGAAGGATCCGGCCCGCTGTCAGCAATGCTCCCGCCGGACAAGGAACGACGTACCGTGATTCTGGTTTGGCCTTGTCCATCGCCCCCGCTCCCTCGACGAGAATGGGCAGGTTTTTGATTCGACTTACGGCGCTCAATTGCTGCAACAAATACCCATCGATGTGTTCGGCAATCACCATGACCGAATACGGCCGCATCCCTTGATGGTTATAAGGATTGGCTAGCTTGTAAAATCCCGACTTGCCGAGCGTCGGCGAGTCCTCGAAATCGGCAATGAGGTCCTCGGTCGATGCATTCATACATTCAATGCGGGCCGGGGCAGGGCTGTTTTCGACGAGCAATCGTAATGCCTCCCAAATGTTGGCCGTCGACTTTTGCCGCGCCCGGACCTTGTCGAAATTATCGTGATTTACCGTCTCGGGGTTGCGGTCTTCGATTGGACGTGGATCCGGTCGCCCTAGGAAATCACCGACCACGAGCACGCTCGTGCCGAGCGGACCTTTGTAAAACCTGACTTCACGATCCTCAGGGTCGGGACTCATCTCGAAATGCAGCATAGTTGACGCCTTGTTTTGTTCACCGGTTCGTTATGCCCATTGTGCCATTTCTTCGCCGCAGCGCACCTCTTTTTCCGCCCTGGAAATTGTTTTCGTCCGCGGCTCTCGACACCCAAGACCCATCTCGGGCAGCCCACGATCCATCAGCGTCGATGCTGGCTTCGTTTCGTCTCGACATTGCTTGGTGCAAGCTTGCATCGTTCCGACCATTTACGTATCGTGTTCGCCCATGACAACAGATCTACCGGATCCATCTCTTTATGCTCGCGCACCGCTCATGTCGGTGGAGGCAGGGATTGCGCTTTGTCGCACGTTGGTTGCTGCCAAGTCGAAGTCCGTGCCGAATTCGGTAAAAAAGGCGGCCACCAAGCTTGGCGCCGTAGCCGATGCTGCCCAAAACGCGCTTGCGTTGCGCCAAAAAGAATTGGTCAAAGTTTCGGACGACGATGCGCGCGTCATCGATCAAGCGGGCGATGGTTCCTGGGGAGCGTTGCGTATGCGCATCGAAGCGTGTTCCATGCTTCCAGCATCGAATCCTGATTCCAAACGCGCCGCGGAATTGCTGATGACGCTCTTTGGTCAAGAAGGATTGTCCTGGCTCAAACTCACCTATGCCGAGCAATGGGCGACAGCGGACACGATTTTGCGGCGCATCGATCAAGACGGCTTGCAAAAAGACATCGATCACCTTGCAGGTCCGGCATTTTTGGCCCACGTGCGCCAACATCACGCGGTCTACGGCAACATGGTCCAGGCTTTGATGCGTCGCGACGAATCGACGACGGTCAACCTCAACGATCATGTTCGATCCATGGGTCGCGCCATCGTCGATTATGCAACGAAGGTTCTTGCCACCGTCGACGAGGACGAACCGGACACGATCACCAGTGCGCGCGATGCTTTGCGGCCCCTCGATGCTTACCGCGAAGCTGCAGCTCGCCGCAATCCCAAAAGCAGCACCACGCCCGACCCTGCGCCAGCTCCGTCGTCAGATTCTTCGGGCTGATTCGAGCGCTCCAAACCTCTTGCGCAACATGCAAGCACCTTGCAAAAGCACCTCAAACCGCTTGTCGAACATCAAGCGACCTCTCTCGGCGAGTGTAACCAGCATCGAGCGATGTTCAGCCGCCTCATTTAGGTAGTCAAAATACAAAAATCTGCGTGCGGGAAGCTGTTGACGACGGTTGAAACTGGTTTGCGCAGGTCGAGGCACCTTGGGAAAGCGGTTGAAGGCACGTTTGAGCAGCACGCCGAGTCTTCGTCGACGGTTGCAAGCGGGATAGCGCATCGCGTGATTGACGCAGCTGTTGGGTCTTGCGCGAACGAAGAATGCTTCGAATTTGTTTGGGCGCAAAGGAACAGCGCTCGATGCTCGAGGGACGTTACGTTTGTCAGTCCAACAGGGGCGCGATTCTGCGTGAAAAACGCATTTGTAGTGTGTGGTTCGTCTCGACGCAACTTTTGTCTTGCGTCGAAACGAACGTCGTGTTGTTTGTCTCGGCCATGAAAGTTCGTCAAGGAACAAAGTGGTTTGTCGTATTGGTGCTGGCCATTGGGTTTGTCGCGATGATTTCTGCGTGCGGGGAAATATGGGTCGATCTCGGTTCGGATTGTCCACCTGGTGTGGAGGGAGAGTGTTGCGTTTGTCCGGCGCCGGATCTTTGTCCAGACGGACCTGCAGCACTGCCGCCATCGTGCCTGGATGGAGGGACTGAAGGTGGATGAGGCCCAAGTCATCGACTCGCGCAGGTGTGCCCGTATGCGTCACGCAAGGGCCGATGCTTCATCAAGGCATGCGAGTGTGCCCCTCGCGCAAAATCATCGCGCCAATCATAAATTCGACGTCGTTGCTATTCGCAAAAGTGCGTAGTAATGAAGAATACAGTAATGCAAAATACAATGACAAGCGATACAGTTCAACTGTTGTTGTTGGGGGGCATCTTGATCACAGGTGGAGGCCTCCGACGATACTCCAGGTCCAGCCAAAAGGAGATGGTTCAACAAATTGCATCTCAACGCTGCGTGGATAGGTCAATTTGTATCCGCGGGGGGCGTTGAGGTACATGCCCGCCTCGGCACGCAAGAAAAAGTTGGAAACGGGCGGAGTTTCCGCGGAGAACAACGCACCTCCATGGGCGACGGAGAACGGCGATATTTTGGCGCTTTGGAAGTTGATTGCCTCCACTTGTGCGCGGCCGACAGCACCTAGTGCGCACGCATGAAACACCTTCCAGACGGCACATGCCCCGAGTGAAATGGTGCCCAAGTAATCCAACCGGACTCGGGTGAGCCCTTCGCTGCCTGTTTGAAATGGCAGACGCATAAAAAGCCGCGTATCGGCGCGAAGTCGCAAGAGCGGATGCACTGTGCGAACGTAGGTAAACTGCATTCCCGACCCTTCGACGTCGGTCACCAGATCGCGTTGATAAATCCACCCCCAAGCAAGCGAATGGAGTTTGGGTGGCTGGAGGGGCACAGGGATTATCGGATAGGACCGTTTGGGCTCGGGTGGTGGCCAAAAGGCCATGGGTAGCTTTTGGGCGACGTAACTCATCACCTTGGCGCATTCGGTTGGACCGTTGAAATCGTACGATATGTCGTCGATGGGCCGGCCATTGACGTCGTGTACGATTCGCCCTGAAGGGCTTCGCAGAACGACATCCGCCCATACCCGCGTGTTCATGGTTCCGCGATTCTTTATATGAATCAACTTGGGCCATCCTTGCTGGAATCGTAAAGAACCTCGGGCCCGCTCGAACCATTTCTCGAGGAATTCCACGTCATTGCAAGCTTCTAATTCCGGCGGTACCTCGATGACGAAACGATGATCCGGCGTTATTGGCGTATGAGGAGATTCAGCGGTGGGGGCCATCATTTCTGCAGCGATTTCGGCCGCATCGGAGACGATTCGCGAGCATTCCACGGTGCTCGGGTACTTCCGATTCCGCGCCATAGGAAGAGCACCTTGGGCAGCTGATTTGAAGGCGACGTCGAGATCGAAGCCATTGGAGCCATCGGGTTTGATCAAGACGTCGATCAACGTATGACTTGCAAAACGTCGCTTGCCACGGGCGAACGCATATTGCGTCTTGAAGAATGGCCGATCATTGCAAGCAATGAGACCCTCGGGCACGCGTAAATTCACCTCATAGTCATTGGGATCAGCGCTCGCGACCCGGGCGTCGAATACAATCCCGAACAATCCAGTGGTCAATGCAAATACCACCCGGCGCCAAGAGTGTAGGATGAACATCATTCCTGCCGTCTCCAAATCGTCATTTGTGCGTTCCTTCAATGCGTGGAAAGTCGGAATGCGGGATCTTTACCATCGAGGTCGGGACGAACTGGTTCTTGGAGGACGACGATGGGTCACGGTGATCAAAGACTGGACATTCCAACAAAGCGTGAGGAAACCAAAAACGCACAAGTCTGGAAAGAGCATTATGTAGCGATGCTGCCGTACGCGCGTAGGCTCGTAGGTGACGCCGACGCCGAAGATATCGTAATCACAGCAATTTTGGATGCATTTGCTTCCGAACGACAACGTCCGCCGATTGATTCGAACGAGATGCGAGCTTTGCTTCTGCATTTGGTGTGGCTGAGAGCGCGCGAGTTCTGGCGTAATCGACAGCGATGGTTGGCGCGTATGTCCCAGGAACAAGACCTGGAGACCGAGACCTCGAAGTTTGTCTTGGATAAACGTGCCGAGTTTGTCCTCGACAGGTTCGCCCTGGAACGTGCATTGTGCGCTTTGGACCAACTCGATCAGCACCTCGTGTGGGGTCATTGCGTCGACGATTTTACCGTGCCGGAACTCGCACGCATATTCGGGATGAACGAACGCACTGCCGGATCACGAATTACGCGTTCTCTGCAGAAATTGCGGATGGTTTTGAACGGTAAGCAGCGAAAAACGCGTTCACGGAGTTTGCGTTGGTTCTGCGTGGACTTTGGGTTTTTCCGCTCGTCGAAGGATCAAGTCGCGGTCAAACTGCGGTCGTGGTTTGCGAAGGTGGTGAAGCTTGGCCAAGCGATGGTGCCGAGCGTTGCGAGCGTCGCCGGATTGGCGTTCATTCCGAGTGATGGTGTCGAGTTTCCGCACGGCCCAGAGGTAGAGCCACCGAGTCGGGAAGAATTGGTCGTGCCGAGCTGGGAAGGTGTTGTTCGACCATGGGTGTCGATGAATACGACAAGTGCGCATATGGACGCAGCGCGGCCCGAGACAAACCCCGTAGTGCCCGACGCTGCCGCACGCACTGCCGCGAGACCTCAGGCATTGGAACGCCAAGACGAACCTATCCTACCAAACGAGCCAGTCGTTTCTTCCAAACCGCCTGCCCCCATGGTGGTTTCAGAGGCCAATCGCTGCGACAATGCATTTAGTCAGGCAATGGCGCTCTGGCAAATTGAAGAACGCGCTGAATGCTTGGCGATTCTCGATCAGCATCGACGTGGGCCGAATGCATGCCCCGAGACGCCGCCGTGGTCGAATTTGCGTCGTTATTGCCAATCGGCTCCCGCCAAACTGCCGAAATGAGTGTCGAGCGTTCGCTGATCGAATGGTGGTGCTCGGCCTTCGGCATCAACGAAACTGCCCCAAATCAATTCCAAATCGTTGCAGCCACCGATGCACCTGCATTCGTGAGCGGCCCATTTCGCGCGCCACTGCGCTCACGTTCCCTTGATGTTGCCGTAGCAGTGATTCGAGGCGTTCCCGTTGATTTTCTGCATTGCCCAAATCCGAGCCCAGGTCTGCTGCTTCCAGGGGTTCGTGCACGGTCGTCAGGCTTTCGGGCAGATGCGCCCATTCCACGACCCCTTGACTTGCGAGGGCCAGCGAGACCGTGAGTAAGTTTTCGAGTTCGCGGATATTCAAGGGCCACGAATACGTCAACAGGCGTCGCGCAACACGGGTGCTCAAACGAGCATCTGCGGCCCCGGCAACTCGACTCCGTTTCACGATATCGCTCAGGAAAAGACCGATATCTTCGATTCGTTCGTTCATGAGGGGCAAGGTGTGACGATAACCGGCCAGACG
This sequence comes from Polyangium sp. (in: bacteria), assembly GCA_035437985.1. Taxonomy (GTDB): domain Bacteria; phylum Myxococcota_A; class Polyangia; order Polyangiales; family Polyangiaceae; genus Polyangium. Next base: position 14,488 of record DAOMZH010000012.1, read on the forward strand.
AGCCAGCAAATCGGAACGGAAAGCACCCTCGATGCACAAGGCATCCAAAGGCTTGTTCGTCGCGGCCACGACGCGTACATCCACGCGCGTGGGGCGCGATCCTCCGACGGGAAAAACCTCGCGTTCTTGAAGCATTCGCAAAAGCGTTGCTTGGGCCGGAAGCGGCAAGTCACCGATTTCGTCCAAAAATAACGTGCCCGTATCAGCGCTGCGAATGAAGCCGAGTTCGTCGCGTAAAGCGCCGGTAAATGCGCCTTTGATATGGCCGAACAGTTGGCTTTCGACAAGCGACGACGTGAGCCCTCCACAATTGACCGCGACAAACGGACCAGGGCGGCGTGACAGAGCATGAAGTCCGGTGGCCAAAACTTCTTTGCCGGTGCCCGTACTGCCTAGCAGCAATGTCGTAATGGGCAGATGTGCAATTCGGGCGAGTGCTTCGAGCCGAGCGGCAATGGTCGGCACGAGGCTCGAATAACCTGTCTGTGTGGGAATGGATCCTGGATACTCGAGATTGTGAGAGTGTTCGGGCAATGTCGGCACTGAGGCCCGAAAGCGTAAAAATACCGAACCAATTTCGATGAAGTCTCCATCCTGCACGCGGGCGCTCGTGATCCGCTCGCCTTGAATGGCACAGCCATTTCTGGAGCCGAGATCGTCGAGGAACCACGTATCGCTTCGGCGTACGAAACGCGCGTGCGTTTTGGACACGGTTGACGACGGGAGGCGCAATTCGAGCCGTCGTTCGTCGACTCGCAGAATTTCACGTATGGGACCTCGGCCGATCGTCACTTCATCGAAACCAGCCAAAGAATACCGCGCCCCACCAAGGATGGGTTTGTCGCCGTGCAAGACCACGAAAAGAAACGGGATGTGGAGCAATCGCCCTAGTTCGTTTTCGCGCGGGACGTCTTCGGTCGTCGTGAAAATCTCGTTCATGATGGTCTCTACTTCATCGTCCCTCGACGGATCGCATGCGCACTAGCTTTTGTCGACATGTTTCTACTTCGTTTCGAGCTTGGGCTTCTGACGCACCAAACAGCTCCATGCGCAAGGATTCAGACAAACAATACGAAGTCGAGGTCCAGAGGCGCTGGTCATCGAGGCCATCCCACGGACGCACATCCGGCCATATCCAGGCGAGTTTGTCTTCGGAATGCACAGCGATACGATTGGCACTCGGGCTCCAAATCACGGTGCGCGGAAGGTAGACCGAGCCGGGAAAAACAAAAGGCGCGCCTGAACCATTGGCGTGATACACCCGCAAGCGGCCGTCGGTCGCCGTTGCAAGAATTCGGCTGCCATCGCGATTCCAGGCTAGATGCATATTGGCTCCCTCGAAAACTTCGGCATTGATGAATTCGCCCAATACGCCATTTTGCCAACGTCGCAAGGTGCCGTCTTCCAGCGCGAGAATGAGGTCCCGACCGTCCAAGCTCCACAATCCATTGCGTAATTTTGTCGGGCCACGAATTTCAATGGGTTTTGATTGTCCGCTCGTGTCCCAGATGCGCGCGATACCATCGCGGGTGATCGTAAGTATCTGTCGACCATCGGGGCTCCAATTTGCGTCCCAGCGCAAGGGAGATTCATGCTCACCCAACACGACGAGTTTGTCTGGAGTATCGAGGTTCCAGATGTAAATACGAGCATCGAGCGAGTCGCGAATGAGGATACGATTGCCCGACGCGTCGAATTTGGCAGTGATCGTTTTGTATTCGGTCGACGTTTCTTTTTGCACTTGCGCAATTTCATGACCATCGTGATGCCACAATCGAATCCAACCATCCTTCGCGGTCGTGACGAACCGCTCCCCGTCTTGGTTCCATTCCACATCCAGGAAAAGGCTGTCTCGAGCGTTTATGACGACGGGCTCTTCTTGGCCATTGGCGGGCCAGATTCGTGCGGTTCCGTCCTTGGCCAGCGAGATGAATCGACTACCGTTTGGGCTCCAACGAACGGTTTCGATCGGTTGGGTATGTCCGGACAGAACCAGGGGTTCTCCCAATCCATTGATGTTCCAAATCCGAATGGTTTTGTCGAGCGAACCTGTGGCCATGCGCTGACCATCAGGGCTGAAATCGAGACCTCGAACCGTATCTGCATGTCCTCGAAGCACGGTGCGATTCACGATATTGTTCAAATTCCATCGCCGCTGGGTACCATCGAGCGAGGTTGTGAGGATTTCTTGATTGTCGGGGCTCCAGGCGGCCGTATAAACCCAATGGGTATGCCCACTCAGAACGAGTGGTTCGGCGACGTCGTCTGCGTCCCAGACTCGAGCTGTTTGGTCTTTTGCTGCGGAAGCGAGTCGTTTGCCGTCGGGGCTCCACGCGACACTCAAAACCTTTTCTTCATGCCCACGAAATACGCGCAATTCGCTCCCGTCGCGTACGTTCCACACGCGTACGGTGCGATCGCGACTGGCCGAAGCGATTTGTTTGCCATCGGGACGAAAGTCCACCGCCATGACGACGTCGCTATGTCCACGCAAAAGTCGCGGTTCGCCCCGCCCATCGGCGTTCCATAACCGAATGATTCCATCGTCACTCGCGGTTGCAATCAACGACCCATCGGGACTCCAATCTACACTTTCGACTTCCGTATCATGGGCCAAACGAAATCGTTCGCGACCAGTTTCGAAATCCCAAACTCGCGCGGTCCTGTCGTCCGAGCCCGTGACAAGGTTTTTTCCATCAGGACTCAGAGCTACACTGCCCACCATACTGGTATGGCCGCGTAAAACCATTGGTTCGCCCAAACCATCTGCTCGCCAAATCCGCGCCGTACCATCTTCGCCACTGGTAATGACCCGTTGGTTGTCGTTTGTCCAAATGACAGTCCAAACCATTCCCCTATGCCCCCGAAGAATTGCTTGCTCGACGAGATCCCGCCCTACGATTCGAGTGGTTCCGTCATCCAAGGTCACGGCAATACGCTGACCATCGGGGCTCGGGATTGCGGAATAACCACAACGATCGGGTGATGTTCGCCAGACGTCGGTCGCCACACCGCGAATCATGGCCATGCTCACGAGTTCTGGCCAATCTTTGGGCAAGTCGGGCGGCTCGATTTCGCGGAGCAGAGAAATGACCGTGGTCGGATCTTTTTCGAGTTTTCGGGCGAGCATGATTCGCGTCGCATTACGTCCCCGCAACGCTTGCATTGCAAGCTCTGTGTTTTGATTGCGGACTCGAGCAGCTTCATCGTCCGCGCGACGAGCTTCTTTGCGTGCGTCGAGAGCCAGCCACGACACGATCACGGCGACGATACAAACGATTGCAAATGCTGTGGCAACTCGCCATTTTTGCTGCCGGCGCGTGCGATCGGCCAATGTAATGACGGCTTGCAAATATCGCGCTTCGAGCGCCCCCAGCAATTCACCATCGGGTTTGCCTGATTCTGTCCGATATCGTTCGTAAAACACCCGTGCATCTTCGGCCGCATGATCCCGCCACAAAAGCCCCGTTGTTTCACCATCCACTTGCCATTGTTTTGCGGCGGTACGCAAACGCAAGAAAAATTCCGCATCACCGACACTTTGATCGAGCCATCGCCCCAACATTGGCCAGCGCGCGATGAGCGACTCATGCACCAATTCCACAGCCGCGCTTTCTTCATTGGCTGCTGTATCGACAAGAATCAATCGCGCCAAAGCCAGCCGATCAATTACGGATTCGACAGCCGCCGGTTCTTTGCCCAGCGTCACGAGGTCTCGTAATGTCGCAATGGCCCGCGTCCGTTCGGGCGTGACGAGCCGCAAAAAAATGGCCCGACACAAACGTTGCTCCGACACCGACATACTCGCGACCGTCGCATCCGCATGCCGCGCCAAGGCCCCTCCGACGCCCCCAATTGCTTCATACGCCGCGCGCGTGAGGAGTTTTCGCTCTTTATCGCGAGCTTCCCACCAGGCACCCGCCGAGAACTGCAATAACGGCAAGGGATTTTTCGTGTGTTCGAGTTCAAGCAACATCGCATCGAGGATCGATTCATCCTCGAATGCATATCCTGCAGCCAAGACAGGCTCGGTCAATGCTTCCCGTAATCCTTCTTGGCTCACCGGCGGCAACAAATACAATCCCGCGCTGAGTTGGGTCAAAAAGGGACGGTCTTCACTCAGCCGATCGAGAAAATCCGAGCGAATGGAAGCGATGACTCGCAATGGCGAAGAAGGATCATCCGCGGCTCCAAGCAAACAAGCCAAAAAAGCCGTTCGCTCCGCGGCATTGGCTCCAAGCGTATACAATTCCTCGAATTGATCAATGAAAACCAGCAACCTCGACATGGAATCTCGTTGTCGACACCGCATGCGTAAAAGCGTGCCGAAAAGCGCCGGTTGCGTGATTAGTTCGTCTTGAGAAACTTCACCCTCCAGCGCATCGGCGAGACCCGCCAAGGGTGTGCGACCCGGACGAACCACAAGGACTTGCCAAGTTTCACCACTTCGCCGCAATGCTGGAACGACACCTGCCCGGACAAACGACGACTTTCCAGCGCCCGACGGGCCAGCTACGGCCACGAGCGCCTGTCGGCCAAACCTTCCGAGCACGGCCAAGACATCGTGATCGCGACCAAAAAATCGATTGGCGTCGGTTTCTTGAAATGCCCCCAGCCCCGTGAACGGGGAATCGTTTTCCCCCAAAGATCGCGCTTTTTCGCGGGCGATCCAGGGCTCGAGTGCCGCGCGTAATTCTTCCGCCGAAGAAAATCGTTTGGCAGGGTCTTTTTGCAAACATCGCGCGACGATGCTCGCAAGGCCCGCCAATTCTGGATGGGCATCGGCGAGGTTCGGCATGGACTTATCGAGGTCTCGGACGGTCGCCAAGCGTTCGATCGACAAAGGCGCCAAAGGATGCGCTCCGGCAAGCAATTCAAACAAGATGATGCCCACCGCCCATAAATCACTACGCTCGTCGATTTCCTCGTCAAACCATTGCTCGGGCGACATGTAGGCCCGTGTACCTGCGCGTAGTCGCGCTTCCTGGCCCACGAAACTCGCCACGCCGAAATCGAGGACTTTGACTTGCCCGGAGTCGAGCAACATGATGTTTTCGGGCTTCAAATCCAGGTGCACGACGCCATTTTGATGGGCTGCAACCAGGGCTCGAACGACGGCCATGATGATTTCGAGTGACAAACCGCGCGGCAAAGGTTGTCGTTGGCTTTGCGCGTTGTCCAATATGGCTTGGCGCAAGGTGCGGCCATTCAAGTATTCGAGGACGAGATAGGGATGTTCCTCGAATGTTCCTATTTCAAAAATGACGACGATATTTTCGTGACTGGCACGTGCAGTTGCTTGCGCTTCCGATAAAAGGCGCGGTGCTGATTGCGTACCCGTATGTCGAAGAAACTTGATGGCGACGAGCCGCCCGAGTTTCGTGTCGCGCGCGAGCAGGAGGTTGCCCATACCTCCACTGCCTAGCGGACGGATTATCTCATAGTGTTTGATGTTGCCGCTTTGTGGAGGTTCGAACAGCAGCGGTCTGCCTTGTTGGGTAACGACTCCCGAGCTATGCATGCGCGCATCGTCCGCGTCTGTGAGGACGGACGTATCCGAAGCGAGATCCAAGGTGTTTTGCGCTAGGTTCGAGCGGTGATCGTGCGTGCGCACGGGCGCACGATATCATGAATTTGCGTGGGCGCATGGAATTGTCGTATCAGGCGGGCAGGGGCACGGATGGTTTGACGTGCTCGTCGCGTTTGCCCCAACATGCGCCCGCGTGATGAAAGCGGGTCAAGAAAATAAAAAAGTTTCCTGCATGGTGATGGCGGTGTATCGTTGGTTGATAATGCCAATCGATAGGGACGACGAAATACGTGTGGATCGAGTTTGACCTGACATCCCAAGGCGAAGTCGTGACCCTTTTTGCCCGCGGTTGCCGTGGAGAACAGACCCAGGCCTCGCCGCTCGGCGTCGACCACGATATGGAAGCATTGGGTAGGTTTGCAGCAGCTGTGCGTTCTGCCGCGATGTATCGAAGACCGCTCGGCGCTCCCGTGATGGCCGAAGCTCGAGCGTTGTATCGTGCCGTTTTCAACCCGGAAAATGAAGCTCTACGCGTTCGTCTCGCCGAAGCTGGCGGAGCCCCCATCATGTTGCGCCTCAATCTTCATAATGCCGACTTGCAAGCAGTTCCGTGGGAAGCGCTTTGCAAGCCTGAAGAAGCTCTGGGGTTTTGGGCGAGCTCCCCTGACGTTTTCCCAGTTCGCGGCATTGTCACGAGCGAACCTTGGCAACCCCGTGCTGTGCGCAGCGCTTTGCGGGTTCTCGCCATTGCGCCGAACGACTCCACGAGCCTCGGCGTACTCCAAAGCGCATTGCAAGGTCGTATCGATTCTGGTGAAATCGAGTGGCTCGAGCCCATTGTGGGAAATGCGACCAGCGTCCCGTATCTATTCGATCGTCTCCGACGCGAGCCAATCCCGCACGTGCTTCATTTTCTCGGCCATGGCAGTCATGAAAATGGAGTTGCTGTTCTCCGGCTCGCCGATTCCAGTGACGGCGAGGAGACGTGGCTGCCAGTCGAATTGTTCGCGCAGCACCTCAAAGCAAATTTTCGCGGTTTTCTCCGATTGATTGTTCTCGAAGCGTGTGAAGGTGCGCGTCCTTTGGCGTTTGCCTCGGCAGGAGAAATCCTTGCCCGTGCCGGGGCAAGCGCGGTCGTGGCCCATCTTTGGCCCGTCAGAGCCGACGTAGCGAGTGTGTTTTCGCGCCAGCTTTATCGATCCCTGGCAGGGGCGGATCGTCATGCGGGGGACATTGGTATCGCAATGAATGAAGGTCGACGCGCGATTCTTGGCGGTTTCGACAGCAGTGCCGAAGCCTTTTCGCCGATTCTTTATTTGCGGGGCACGGAGAGTGGTCTTTTCGATTTCAAGGGGCGCAAAATCGAGCCGGTTGGTCGACGAGTGGTGGCAAGACGAGAGCCCAGCGGCCTCGATCCGGCCCTCGAACGATTGTTGGCAAAGCCATTTTCGCTTTTGTTGGGAGATCGGTTCCGTGATCAGCGCACGGCCATTGCCGGATTTCGCGACAAACTATCCAAAGAACTCGTCAAATCCGCCGCACCGGTTTCTCCCGCGCTTTCGATGGGCGCGTTAACACAACGTTTTGCATTGCACCGCGGGGCTGCGAAATTGAGCGCCGAGTTTCAAAAAGCCTTCCGCGCCGGCGTAGCTCCTGCGCCCTACCTGGAAACACTGGCGGGGATTGTCGGTCCTGGTGTGCATACCACTCTGCTCCGCCTTCCTTGGCTCGAATTGGCCATTGCGGAAAAACAGCCGCAACGAACCATTTATGCGATTCAGCCCAATGAACAAGGCGTCATGATCCTGCGGCGCGAGGCAAATGGGGAAGATTGGGAGGAACTCGACAAACTGCCCAATGACGTCGATTTGGACAACGAAGTCGTCATTTTGCGACCGTATGGCGGGTATACTCCGGAACAGGTTTTTGCGCGCCCACTGCTCACCGAAGATGATTATGCGCTAGGCATGAGCGTGCTCGAGGACGCGTTGCCGCGCGACGTGGTAAATGCCGTCCTTACGAAGCTCAGCTACCGGTCGGCGTTGATCATGGGTTTGGCGATTCATACCGCGCACCACCGATTGCTATTGCATCGCATCTTTCCGCGCGGGATTCCACGGGGGAGTCTTGCCATCATCGATTCGGAAGACGGGGAACGCAGTTTATGGGAAAAAGGCCTGGGTTTGCCAGGGAAAGATGAAGGCGTGGCGGTGATCGAGTTGTCTTTGGAGGACTTGGGGACGGCCCTCGAAAGTGCGGCGGACAAAGATGAGTGAACCAGAGCCCATGAAAAATCCATTTCCTGGTCCGCAGCCTTATCGCAGCGCTGATCGTCGTCGATTTCATGGTCGCGAAGCGCTCGTCCAAAAGCTCGCCAATCAGCTTCTTGCGCGCCCCTGCACGACGATTTTCGGACCCTCGGGTGCGGGTAAATCGTCGTTGATGCAAGCAGGCGTGATTCCATTTCTCGAAGAAACGCTCGACTTTCGAGTCGTCCGTGTCGACGCTTGGCCGCCACATGAAGCGCCGCTTTCATGGCTCGTGCGCACCATTTTTACCGACCTTGACTTGGGTACAGCTCCCGTGGACAAACCCGCATTGGAAGCACTGGACCAAGCCATGGTGCTCGCCGACGAACGTAGCGAGCAACCGATATTGTTTTATTTGGACCAACTCGAACAGCTTCTGTTTTCAGACCGCCCCGAGGACGAAGCAGAATCGCTGCTCGCTGGTGTGAATCGATTGGCGCGGGTGCAACGACCTGCATTACATATCGCGTTGTCACTGCGTGAGGATTACCTCGGCCGTTTTCGCGATCGCGCACGGGATCGCAAGGAACTCTTGGCGCACGGTTTTCGCGTCGGTCCACTCACGGTCGACGAAATGGTGAAAGCTGTTTGTCGAACCGCAACGGATGGCCAACCTCCACAAACTTGGGACGCTGAGCAATTACGTGGGCTGATGCGCGAAGTGCGAGTGCCTGGCGAATCCGCATCCGACAATGCCGAGGTCCAAGCGGCGTATGCGCAGGTCGTTTGTCGGGCCTTGTTTCAATCGCGGGCACTAGGCAAAATGGACGGGGAAGTCAATGCAGAATTGATCCTGCAAAGGTACCTCGAAACGACGCTCGACGATCTTGGTCCCCTCGGAAACGACGCTCGCGAATTGCTCGAAAATCACCTCGTGACGCTGGACGGGAGTCGCACGTTACGCACGGAGAAAGAGCTTTTGCGGGTTTTCTCGGCCGAAAAACTCGGGCCGATCCTCGAAGCGTTGGAGCGCGCGGCCATTCTGCATGCCGAGGCGCATCAGGGCAGTCGTTATTTCGAATTGGGGCATGATTGGCTTGCCAAACGTGTTTTCGACCGCAAAGAACAGAGTGCGCGGGACGAAGCGCAACGCAAGCGCGACGATGAGCAAACGGCGGCATTTGTGCGAGCCGAAAAGCAGCGACGTTTGGTGACGTTAATTGCGGCCATTGCCGCCGTGATGGCGGCGATTGCGGCGTGGGCCTGGGTGGAGACCGCTTGGGAAAAGCAGAAACTCGAAAGGGCAGCTCGGTGCCCCGAGCAAGTACTACGTTGCAAGGACAACGCACCACAAAAGTGTTTCGAGGGACTATGGCGGGACAGGGAGCCATGCGAAGCGCGCACGTGTGTGGCGGGAACATGTGTTGGCGTATGCAAAGCCGGGGACAAACGGTGCGCGAACGATACACCGCAAACTTGCAGTGCGACTGGGGCATGGGAAAGTCAGCCGGGGTGTGGATCGCCAAAACATTGCCAGGGTGGTGTTTGTGTGGTCTCGTGCGCGCCAGGTGTGGACATTGGGTGTTTTGGGAATTCACCTTATACCTGCGACGTGAATGGCAACTTTGAAATAGCCAAAGCGTGTGAAAAAAGCACGTGCGTCGATGGGGCTTGCCAGGGTATTTGTGCGCTCGGTGAAACGCGATGTTCGGCATCGGATCCCAAGGTTCCCGAAGTCTGTGACGCGGCAGGGCAATGGAAAACAATGAGCGCGTGTGCCAGTGTATGTAATGCTGGTTCGTGCCCGGGACCGAGTTGCGAAGGATTGCCCGAGACATGTGGTCCAGGAAAAAATGAGAATTGTTGCCTGAGCCCCGTGGTGTGGGGTGGGACGTTCAGCCGCAGCAACAATACGGATTTTCCCGCGACGGTGAGCGATTTTCGATTGGATCGTTTCGAGGTCACGGTCGGTCGGTTTCGAGAGTTCGTCGAGGCATATCCCCAAAGCAAGCCTAGGGCAGGTGCAGGTGCGCACCCGCGCATTGATAAAAGTGGTTGGAATGCTGTTTGGGACAAGGAATTACCGGCGAGCGCGGAGAAACTTCGAGCCGTGGTAAAGAAATGCGACGACCCTATTATGTGGACGGACAAACCCGGTGCACAAGAAGATCGGCCGATGAATTGCCTTACTTGGTACGAGGCATTCGCCTTTTGCGCTTGGGATGGCGGACGTTTGCCGACGGAAGCCGAATGGAACTACGCGGCTGCCGGGGGCCGGGAACAACGAGCCTATCCGTGGTCAGTTCCTCCCACGGCTCAGAACCCCGACGAAACGTACGCCGTATACAATTGTATGGGCGGGGGCGATTCGCGTGTATGCGACGCTAACGACCTATTGGCGGTGGGATCGAAATCCCCGAAGGGCGACGGCAAGTGGGGTCAAGCGGACCTCAGCGGCAGCATCTACGAGTGGGTTCTCGATGAAGGCGATACGTATCGCGCCCCGTGCAATGATTGCGCAAACATAGATCATGCGGCTTGGGGTATCCCCCGGGGAGGAGGATGGACCACGAATAACATTTATATGACTTCGCATTTTCGCAACACGTACGCTTTGAATAAGCGCGATGACCCGATCTTCGGGGTGCGCTGCGCAAGAGTCCCGTAATCGACGTAATGTTCCGGGACGCATGGACAATCGAAATTGAATGCATTGAGGAGAATAGCATGTCGGACAATACCATCGTGGATGCAACATCAGGTGGCGGGACAGGTGGTCGCGGCAAGAATCTAGGGGGCGGCGACGACGATAAATTAAGCTGGGGCGTGGTGATTTCCAACCGGGGGGAGGACCTTTTCGACGCCCTCAAACCGCTGGTCGTTCGTAGGGTTGGCAGTGAAGTGAAGGATATCACCGGCGCCAAGTTTGTTATGCCCGACCTACAGCAAATCGACAAATTCTGCAAGGAATCGCCAGAGTATCTGTTGCTTCTCGGCGGCGTCGACGAGATTCCCTTTGAAGTGCAGCGAGAGTTGGTGCGTCGTGGCAAGCGTGTAGGGCGCCTCGTTTTTCCTGACGTAAAAGGTTATGAGACCTATGCGAACAAAGTCGTGCAATGGGAGCGCGCGGATTCGGACGTGGGTTGCGTGGTCGTGACGGATCCGAAGAAAAGTATCAGGTTTTACCATAAAAACTTCACACCGTTACAACAGAGCCCCTTTACCACCTGGCCAAGCAACAAAGACAACATTCACCCGATGCAATTGATTCAGCGGGCGCTCGCCGGCGAGCGCTGCCCCCTCCCAATCCTTGCCCGTGTGCCGCTGCAATGGCTCAAACGCACGCCGTTGCCTGCGGACTTACACGCCAACCATCTTGATTGGAGCATTCTCGATTTGGAGAAGGACGATGACAAGAATCTTTTGCCCAGGTCATTTCGCAAAGCTCTTGCGCCGAAGGAAAAACGCCGCATTGGGGAGTGGTGGTCGACCAATCGTTCGGGGAAGAGCATAAGCTTGGAATTCGATGAAGATGCGAAGCTGGCGATACCGATGGCCAACTTGGTTCTTGGGGATCCCGCCATTCAATTGGGGTCAATCGCAAGCGACAGCGTGCAAACGCAGGCTTGATCAAATCGGTCGGCCGACCTTTATTGTCTCAATGGTGCGGCCAATGAGACATCGAGCGCTGGTCGCGCATCGAAATTTTCTTTATGGATTCGCTTTGCGTCTTCGGGCGTTTCGCCAAGGTATTCTTGTCGTTTGTCCGCGGGAAGCACATCGCGGTTGGCAGAGCGAAGTTCCTCCACCATGGCAGAAGCCGTCACGACGGGCCAAACCCAGACCTTTCCAAGCTGAACCATGAGCACGCACCGACCATCTGGGCTGAATGCGACTTCAGGCGCCGGAATGTCATGCGATTCATCAATTGGCACGTCGACGACGGGGCCGCGTAATTCCACGGGTAGTTCCGAAGGGACCTCGCTCCGTACGTAAAGTCTCGTGACCAATTGGCGCACTTCAGGGTCGTTGAACAAGTGCTGTCGTATCGCCGCTGAGCGTTTGCCATCCATCGTGTGCGATTCGGCGACAGGATTGCTTGGAAAACCCTTGCGAGGCACGAGTTGCCGCTCGCCCTCGACCGTCGCTCTCAATGCATGAATGGCGACCGTACGTGAGGCATTCTCTTCAACGATTTCGACATATGCGCTGTCGGCTGTGAATTTCGCCTTCTTCCCCGAACCTAGGAAAAGCAAATCGGTCCACGGGTCAAGCCGCCAAATATACCCCTCACTCAATTGCTGCTCAGCGTCGGGTGCGCTTTCCTCTAGGTCATCAAGGTCATCCTGCCCTATCGCCACGACGTAGCGCCTGTCGATGGCAATACGCACCAAACCGCTCCCGTCACGTACGAAATGATCACTGCGATCCACGCTGCTGTACGGCTGGCAGGTGTCGATCACCGAACCCTCCAATGTGTAGGTAGTGAAAAGGTCAATCCCATAACCATTCTCAATTGGAGTGGTATGGACCCAAATGCTCCGACCGTCACGCTCGAACCCTCCGTGGTCCGCCATGACTGGAGATGCTTCTTCGTCGCCAAAGAAAGGAATCTTCGTTGGCTGTTTGGCGTTCCAAAGCGCCACTTGGTTTTCTACCGAAAAAAGAAGATGCTGACCGTCTGGACTGCGGTCGAGAAGCTTCACGTAAGTCGCGATTTCTTTTGGTTTTCCCTTGCCTCGAGGGGCCCAGAAAAGGCTCCCATCGTCGGCGTACGGAGTTGGCCGCATAGGCGTGTCTTCTTGATCTTTTTCATGGTCCGATGCGTCTTCGCTGGCCAGCGTTTCGTCCGTTGGGTTCGTTGTGGCCGACCATAACAGCGCTCCCACGTTGTTTTCGACCAAGACAAACCGACCGTCAGGTCGTTGCTCGAATTTGTCCTGACAACTGAGAATGATCGCCCGCACGTCACTTGCCGACTCGTCTTTAATCAGCGACCACAGACGAAGCTTGCGACGCACGTCCAGGCTTGCATTGAACCAACCACTAACTTGCGCTGGGGCGCGCACTTCGAGCAACACTTTGGAAGCCCATACGGTTTGGTTTTTCGCGACAAGTGAACCCGCAAGCACCACCAAAAACGCATCGCGCAGCGCCTCCTGCCGTTTGCGCTCTGCCTCCTCGCTCCTTGCTACGAGGTCCAGTTCGTCCTGTCGCAATTCGCCCAGGTACTTTTTGCGCAAATCGATCGCCATTGCGAGTTCGCCATCACGCAAGAAGAAGGATTGCTCTTTCTTTTTTGCGTCTTCCCATTTCGCAATCCACGCATCGAATCGACCCATATCCACGAGCCGCTCTTTTTCCTCGTCCAACCACCTTTGCAGCGTTTTCCAACTTCGTACGATTTGCTCGTGGGCAAGTTCCACAATGGCCTGGCCGCTGCCTTCCTCCTTGCTTTGCACCACCAAACACGACTCCGTCAACGCCTTGAGGACGTTCAGAAAAACCTGTTTGTCGATGTTCCCTTTTCGCAGGTCGTCCATCCGCACCCGCCGTCGCGTATAGGGACTGGCATTACGCCCCAGATCCACGAGCTGCACCAAGATACGTTTCGCCGCGACTTTTTGGACTTCATTGCCAAATTCCTTGATGATCTTGTCCGCGTTCTCGGTCAAAGCCTCCGTCAGATTCACGTATTCCTTCAACACATGACCGTCAGCGCGTTTTTTCCAAATTTCTTCGAGTGCAACTTGAATGAGCGGCAACGCCCCAGGTTCGTCGCCAGCATCACGCAACATCGGTTTCGTCACCAATTTTTCATCCACCTCGAGACCCGCCCATTGAGCCGGACCTTCGATGACTTTACGAAAACCGTCGGATTTCATCAAATTGACGAAGAGTTGATGTTCCAGGTGCTCCTTGCCATTGGCCACTTCGGCCAAGTTCATCTCCTCGTCGATTTTCACTTCGCCACAACGTCCCAGAAAATCGCTCCGCAACGTTACAATCACGGTCGCTCGCGAATCGTTCTTGCAAGCAACCGCCCACAACTCTTGGACGTATTCATTGCGCTTTTTTTTCTTTTCGAGGTCATCACTGCCCTCGAGGTCCGTGAAGATCTCCTCGAATTGGTCGACGATGAGCAACAAATCCTTGTTTTCGCTCCTTGCCCGAGCGCAAGCATTGCCGATCGCTTGCACGCCGTCACTCGCATGGTTTCTTACGACGCACCACGGGTCCATTCGGGCATCCTTTCGGTTCTTCTGCAATGCCGGAACGATTCCCGCAAATACGAGCGACGATTTACCCGTGCCCGAAGCACCCCTCACGACGTAGAATCTCGGTTTGTTAAATTGAATCAACGTGTTCAAGTCGGAGCATGCTTCCTCGATCTCTTTGGTCCTACCAAAAAAAAGCGGCGCGTGTCTTTCGTCGTAATGCCCTAGCCCTCGATAAGGCCGAAACGTCACGGGTCGCGTATCCCACCTCGTCGTATTCTGATGAAGCTGAACCGACACGCAATCCAAAACCGTCGGATGCTTGTCGCGCAAAGCCATTCGAGAAAGACGAACGGCCTCTTCGAGCGAGGTCGGTTTGATGGGGTTCAAAAGCGATTCATAAAGCGTTTCCGTCAGCGTCACCGAACCATTTTTCGACAACGGAAAACGCGAGGCAATGACCGATTCGATGCCTCGCAGGCCGTTTCCTTCGTGCAACTTCTGCGCAACGCTTCCAATTGGGCTTCCCGGATTCACGTCCGAGCCGTGACAGGCACAAAGCACGACGAGCCGCGGCATGGTGTATTTCGTGAACAACGCGGCCAAATCCCCTGGGCTGGCCGTCGTCTTCGCCAATTCCAAATTCTTCTTCGCCAATTCCAAATTCTTCGGATCCTCCCGGTCCTTGTTGCCAAGGCGTTTCTCATCCGTGAGTACCAAGCCAAACCCCTTCGTATCGGAATCTTCGTCATCGGAAACCTTGTCACCGTGGCAAAGGATATGAACGATCGTATACGGCTTGAGCTTTGCGTGAGCCGTCTCGAGTTTTTCCTCGAGCGCGTCGATCGATGCATGCGGAAGCTCATCCCACGAGAAGGCGGGACAAATGTCGTTTCCCTTGATGCCTGCGTATGCCGCTTCGATGGCCGCGCGATGTTTGTCATGAGGAACGTCATTGCCTTTTTTGCCGTGGGACCAAGCAAACAAAAGCCGCCCCTCGTCAGGCACTTTGTCTACTGTCCGTTCCCCCGTCCACGTGTAGCGAATCGTGCATTCGGGGAGCAATCCCAAAAGCCCGTCCGGAACGATTCCGAATTCACTGCCGAATGCGCTAATGACCATTTGCGGTTTGGTTGGCCCCACGTTTGCCAAGATGTCTTCGAGTGTCTTCAGCGGGACCTTTGTTGTGTCGAGATTGGCCTCCCGATCCATGCGCTCCATGGTCGTCGTCGAGTCGCCATCACGCGCCATGCCCTCGAGCACGTCATCGTCTTCGTCCGTGAGTACGAAGCAAACTTCATCCTTGGGTTGTTTGTCCGCGCAACAAAGGAGGTGAACCATGGTATACGGCCAGCCTTCATCTTTGCTGGCCTTTTTTAGTTTTGCCTCGAGCGCTGCTGGGGATGCGTGCGCGAGTTCATCCCATTGCGTGAATACCTCTCGAATGGCATTTCGATGTTCGTCCTGAGGAACGTCCAATTCTTGTCCGTTGGCCCAAGCAAAGAGCAGCCGGTCTCGAGGCGCTGGTTCGTCGTGGGGCGATGAAAAACGAAACATTTTTCGAGGAAGTCGACCAAGCCGAGCACATAGTTTGTCGAACGATGTCGTCGGTTCTCGCGGATCGTGGAGCTGCGTCAATTCCCACGGCAACGCGTACAATTCCGAGGCAGCAGGGCGGATCGTTATCTGAATTGGGCGTTTATCCCGGACAGCATCGTTCAGATCCTTGAATTTGACTCCAAACCCCTCGAGCAGTGTGCGTTGTCTTTTGCCGAGAGCCTCGTCGAGCGTGTTTGTCTGGATATTTTCGCGCAATTTTTGGAAGCTATTTGTGACCTCGGCGTGATTCCACTCGAAGGGGCATGGCGAATCCGAAACCTTCGCGTCGTTCTTGTCTTCGTTGTAGTATTCGATGGTTTTATTCGGCGTTTCCTGCAGATAGTCATATGCGCCCCCTTCGTTTCGATGGATGCGCAGGAAAATTTCGTAGGGCTCAGGCTTCGGGTCGCGCGATTCGTTGTTCATGGCCACCTATTGAGTAGCCTATTGCGGCGTGTTTTTCTAGGTGTAAAGGTATCCCCTTCGACGAGCACAGTTTGCGCCGTCAGCGGCTGTATGAACAGCTCGACATCTAGGAAAACCCGGGCAAACGTACGCGTTGCGTGGGAAGGAGTTTGTCCCGGGAAGCTCCTAGGCCAAACAATGTGGCAATGCCCAAAGTGGGGCTAGCGCTCGTGGCCTACGGGTTGAACCCCGTATTATTCCAAAAACCCATCGTGCGCGTCCACGGGCGGCTTCAAGTGATGCGTTTCAATCGCCCGCACACACGCATTGTAGCGCAAAATCGCCGCGTCGTTTCCCACGGGCCTGATTCGCTCCGCCTTTTCGAACAACTCCGCCGCCTGCCGCAATTTGCTATACGCAAACGTGCCCTCGCCATGCACGTGCGCCCGCCCCTCACGCTCGTGCACCACGCCCGTATAATACACCCGCTCGTATTCGTCGGGCAAACCTTTGGCCAATTCGAGCGCCGCGCGCACCACATCCGGCGACGCTCCACCAATCAGCTGATCGCTCAGAGCCAGCAAAAGCGTTTTTTTCGCTCCTACATGCCCCGGATCCGCCGCCAAAATATCGCGGCAAATACTCTCCGCTTGCGCCGGCTCGTTCAAAAGCCGGTAATGGTCTGCCAATTCCAAGGCTTTGGAAATGCTTTCCGCGGAGATCTTTTTCAGCGTGAGTTTGTCGGCCATCGGTTTGTCCTCGTTGAACATTTGGGACTTCGAGTCGCCTGCGGCGCTCTTCGCCCCAAACCCCTCGTTGAACATTTGGGGCTGCGGGTCGTTATCCCCCAGCCCCAAATCCCACGAACGTCATTCGTCGTTTTGCGGTTTCTCGCCAGCTTCCTCGGCCCGCGTCTTCGTCCGGACTTTCTTGCCCGTCAAAAGACGACCAACCCAAACGATCGGATCGTAATACCGATCCACCACCCGCTCCTTCAACGGAATGATCGCGTTGTCGGTAATCCCAATATGCTCGGGACAAACTTCCGTGCAGCAGCGCGTGATGTTGCAAAACCCCGAACCGAATTCCTTTTTGATCTCCGGAACCCGATCATCATCGTCGAGCGGATGCATTTCCAAGCTCGCCAGGCGAACCATGAACCTTGGCCCGACAAACCCGTTTTTCTGATCCCGGTCGCGAATGACGTGACAAACGTCTTGGCACAAGAAACATTCGATGCACTTGCGGAACTCCTGCACGCGATCGACGTCTTCTTGGTACATGCGATGCGTCCCGTCCGCATTCTTCGGCTTCGGCTTGAACCGCGGAATCCGCTTGTTCTGCTTGTAATTCCACGAAACGTCCGTCACCAAATCCTTGATGATCGGAAACGTCTTGAGCGGCTGAAGCGTAATCGTCTCGTCCGGCCCGAATACGTTCATGCGCGTCATGCACGCCAAACGTGGCTTGCCGTTGATCTCCATGCTGCACGAACCGCATTTCCCGGCCTTGCAATTCCAACGACACGCCAGGTCATTGGCTTGCTTGCTCTGAATGCGATGCACCATGTCGAGGACCACCATGCCCTCGCTCACTTCTTCCTGGTAATCGACAAACTTGCCGCCGTCTTTGTCGCCACGCCAAATCCGGAACGTTCGCTTGCTCATTTGCCCTCCTCGGCGCCGACTTTGCCAGACTCGAGATCCTCAATCTTGGACTCGGCAATGGCTTTGAGAACTGGAGGCGCCGCAGGTCGCTCGACCTTCTCCACTTCCATCTCTCCACTCGCCGACTTGCGAATGACCACGTTGTACTTCAGCCATTCTTCTCGCTCGCCCGGATAATCCAATCGCGTGTGCGCCCCGCGGCTCTCCTGGCGCATCAGCGCCGCCTTCGTCACGATCTCCGACGACAACAACAAATTGCCAATGTCGATCGCCGCATGCCAGCCCGGATTGTACTGACTCGCCCCATGCGCCTTGACGTTCTTCGCCCGCGTCTTGAGTTTGTCGAGGGCGTCAATCGCTTCCTTCAGCTCCTCCTCGATGCGCACGATACCCACGCAACGACCCATCATGTCTTGCAGTTCGTCCTGAAGAACATACGGATTCTCGCCGGATTCGCGGTTGAGCGGAGCCGTTGCAGCTCGAACGATTTGCTCGACTTGGTCCTTCACGGGTTTGGGTTTCGCGGACAAACCTTTCACGTACGCGGCAGCTCCATCGCCGGCGAGCTTGCCGAACACGATGAGATCGGAGAGGGAGTTACCGCCGAGACGGTTGGCGCCGTGCAGACCTGCGCCTGCTTCGCCGCAGGCAAATAGGCCTGGAACACGCGTCATTTGCGACTCGGCATCGACACGAACGCCGCCCATGAAGTAGTGCAGCGTGGGGCCGACTTCCATGGGTTCCTTCGTGATGTCGACTTCCGCGAGTTCCTTGAATTGGTGGTACATCGACGGAAGTTTCTTCTTGATGAAGTCCGGTGGACGACGCGACGCGATGTCGAGGAACACGCCGCCATGTGGAGATCCTCGGCCTTCTTTCACTTCTTTGTTGATCGCGCGCGCGACTTCATCACGCGTCAAAAGTTCCGGCGGACGTCGTGCGGTCTTGTCACCTTCGAGCCAGCGGTTTGCTTCTTCGATCGAATCGGCCGTTTCCGCAGCGAATTTTGGTGGAATGTTGTCGAACATGAACCGCTTGCCGTCCTTGTTCTTCAAGATGCCACCGTCGCCGCGAACGCCTTCGGTCACCAATGTTCCACGCACGGACGGAGGCCAAACCATGCCTGTCGGATGGAACTGCGTGAACTCCACGTCCATCAATTCAGCGCCAGCTTCATACGCCATCGCGAGGCCATCGCCTGTGTATTCCCAGGAGTTGCTCGTGATGCGCCAAGCCTTGCCTGCACCACCGGTTGCGAGAATGACGGCCGGTGCGCGGAACAGGACAAACCGTCCCGTTTCCCGCCAATAACACACGGCTCCGGCAATACGTTCGCCATCTTTGAGGAGGCCGAGCGCCGTGCACTCCATGTGAAAGTGAATGCCTTGATGAATGCCGTGATCTTGCAGCGATCGGATCAACTCGAGGCCCGTGCGATCTCCGACGTGAGCGAGACGTGGATATCGATGACCACCGAAGTTGCGTTGGCTGATCAGACCTTCTTTTGTCCGGTCAAACACCGCGCCCCATTCTTCGAGCTCGCGAACGCGATCGGGGGCTTGTTTCGCGTGCAGTTCGGCCATGCGCCACACGTTGAGGAACTTGCCGCCACGCATCGTGTCGCGGAAGTGCACTTTCCAGTTGTCGCGCGAATCGACGTTGCCCATGGCTGCAGCCATGCCGCCTTCGGCCATGACCGTATGCGCCTTGCCGAGAAGGCTTTTCGAGACGACTCCGGTGTTCATATTGTTTGCACTGCAAGCAATTGCGGCGCGCAAACCAGCTCCACCGGCACCGATGACGAGAACGTCGTGATCGATGGTTTGAAGTTCAGAAACGTCCAGCATTGTGTCCTCGTGAGGCTCAGCCCCAGGTGTTGAGATCCTTGATCACGCCCATGGCCACGAGACGCACGTAGAGATCCGTGAGCCCAACCCAGATGAGGCTGGCCCAGGCAAACTGCATGTGCCGAGCATTCAGCCACGAAGCCTTCTTCCAGGCGCCGTATTTCAACGTCGCTTGGCCGCACGACATACAGTCGTCATGACCGCCAATGAGGTGCCGAAGCGAGTGACAACCCAGCGTGTAGCTCGCGATGAGGATCGGGTTGATTGTCAGGACAATCGAGCCCACGCCGATGCCGAACTTGCCGTCTTTGAAGTACGAGAGCACGGCGTCGTAGCTGAGGATCACGACGAAGAGCAGGGCGAAGTAGAGCGCGTAGCGGTGCAGATTTTGGAACACCATGAACAGGCGCTCGCCGTGGTAGGTGCGTGTTTGGGCGACGGGTCCTACGGCGCAACCTGGAGGCGAACCGGCGAAAGCGCGGTAATAGGCTTTGCGGTAGTAGTAACAGGTGAAACGGAAGGCTCCAGGGAACGCCAAGATGAAGATGGCTGGGGATGTCGGGACAAACGACGGGAGCCACGAGGGCCAACCACCGAACAGCGCGTGTTTGAGCGGTGCGGCACCTTGAATGCCGGCCATGCCATAGTTGGTGAAGAGCACCGGCGAATACAGCGGGCTCAGATAGGGTTCGGCATAATAGAACTGGCCTTGGAGACCGGCCCAAGTCGTATAGACGATGAACGCACTGAATCCGAGGAGCGTGACCAAAGGTCCGATCCACCAGTTGTCGGTGCGTAGCGTCTTGGCAAACCCTTTTTCGTGCCCCCCGATTGGTGCTTGTTCATTCAAGACGGGAAGTCGTGTGGCCATCCGTATCCTCCGCAGCGTCCCAGGTTCAAAAACTGAAGTTTTGGGTTGCCTATGGCGCCCATCGCTTCAAATCCCGTTGGGAATCGCTCGTCGGGGCGCACCGTACTCGCTTGGTTCGAACTTGAAAAGATTTAAGACGACATAGGGGTGGTTGATTCAGCGCTCAAGCCTTCCGCCACGTAAGTGGTTTGGTGGCGTCGCGGACGACGTGCGGGCTTCATTACAGCATCTTAGATGCGGAATCTTCTGCCTTGCGGTGAAGATGGATTTGTTTGCGGCGCGAGGGGGGGCAATTGCCAATTATCCGATACAGGTTTGGGCGGGGCATGGGGTGTCGAGCAGCGACAAACAGCCGGTGCATCTTTGGGGACGCCGGCCAAATCAAGCAATATCCGTCGGTCTCCATCGATTCTCTTGGAACATCGACCGCGATCGCTGCGTAATCGTTGTCGTTCGTTATCATCAATGCTTGGCGATGCCAGGCGAGCGTCGATCTCGAGAATTGCCTTATTTTCCTCAGTCAAGGTGGTCAATAGGCCATCGATCTTTTCGCGTAGCTTCTGACGCCGCAAAGTACGAATGGAGTCGCTCATTTTGTACGCATGGTGCGTATACATCGCATTCGAATCTCCGGAGCGAGGATCAAGGCGATCGTCGACAAGGTCAAAATGGTTTGCCCATACGTCGTCTACAGGATTCAGGAGACGCGTTCCCCCGGCATTTTGATGAGAATGACGATCACCTCGGGCATTGTTGCAGAATTTGCAGACAAGCAGGCAGTTGCTATACGTGTCTCGGAGGATTGCGCCATCGGGCGTGCTTTTGAGGACCACGTGTTCAATGGTCATTTGCCCTGTTTTGCCCGCGCCTGTGCCAGGAAGAACCAGGTGCACTTCGTGCAGGAGGCATATCGCACATGTAAAACCAAATTCCCAGCGGAGGCATTCTTTGAACGCCGGATATTTCAATTGGCCACGATTCGAAAATGGTGCATGAATGCGGGGTATTTTTTCACGAAATGGGTGTGTCTTTGCTTTGAGTACGTGTGTCATGTGTCACGATTACCCAATTTCAGGCCTCGATAGATTGCCCAAGTCTCGTAATACGTTGACAAAGCAGATGCATAGTCAGCGCGAGCCTCATGCACGATGGATTGGCACTCTTTCAGCCGTTCACTACTCTCCGCAACATCGGTGAGCGCGGATTCGCACGCCTGCAGCATGCGTTCGGCCATCAAGAGCCGCTCCTCCACGAATTGCAACGATTCGAATGAGGCGTTGAGCGGAGTATTCGACGGCTGCTCTATGGGCGTGCAGCCATAAGCCGCCGTGATTGCGCGTTTGAGCGTGAGGCGAATACCAAAAAAGTATCCTGGTAGGCCACGAACGTCGCGAAGTAGAGGCTTGTATTGGGGACAAACACCGAGTTCGTCACATGGAATGACAATGGGGCATGCATTGGCATTCTGTGCGAGGCCGTCGATGTCCTTGTACAATCGAGACAACTCATCAATCTTCAAATTGCGGCTGATGAATACCACAATGCGTGCGTTGGGCTGTCGCTTGCCATAACGTTGGAGGACTGGCATCGGAAATCCTCAGCGATTGCGCCGTATTGCATCAACAAGGGCTCCTACGGGCAGCCAAATCCGACGGAGTTCGTCGTCGGACATGTGTTCGACAACCGAACGGACGATTTCTCGCAGGGGTTGTTCTCGCAACAGAGGATTGCGTGCGGGGTTGCTTTCCGTCATCGCCGGGGTGCGAACGATTGGATGGGGAATGCGAGAACGCTGGATGGCTACACGAGCGGTTTTTCGTGCTTCGTCAGAGACACCCTGGCGCGCCAATTCTTCATCCACAATATCGAGCAGGCCATTTTCGCGAAAATTCAGCCATTGCAACCGTGCGTTGGCAGGCAGAAGCTGACCAAACAAAACGTTCCATTCTTCCCACCATGAAGGCGTCTCGAGTTTCCCGCGAAACGCTTCGCGGTGTTGATCCGGAATAAGCTCGTTAATGAATTTGGTCGCAATTTGTTTATGATGATCGGCCGAGGGTACAGGTATTGCAACTTCGTCGTCGTCGGGCTGCATGATGGGGCTTATCGAACGTGTCGCACCGTCACTTTTTCGTACGGAAAACCTGTACGATGCATTGGGGCTCTTGAGAAGACGGAGCAAGTCTCCAGCTGTCGCCGCAGCAACCGCAGGCTGTGAAGGATGCGGCGTTGGTACAGCGGGCGGATCTGATTGGTTCACTTCCGTAGCAAGGCTTTCGGGCACTTGGTCGGTCAGGTAAAACGTCGTTATCAACCCTGTGATATCCATTCCGACCGAGTCGTGCAGATGCTGCTGGACAAACGCACTCAAGCTCGTCGCGCCGAGGTCCTTGATGGAGTGCTTCATCCTTTCACGGAGCAAGTTGCCCAAGTCGGCACCCGACAAACGACGAGCGGGAGCTTTTCGCAACAAGCTGACGATCAAATCGCGTGCAACGGCAATCTCTTCGCTTGACATTGGTCGACTCCTACGACGGACAAAACAGTAGCGGCCGAGGTTGCGATTGAGCAACTCGGCCGACTGTATCAACTTTTTTTGTGCGCACGTAAATTTCGACGTTGCTTTGGCAACGACTCCGGTGCCCGAATGACCAGGACCGGACCCCGCGAGTTGCACGAGTGCAACGAGGCGATCACCCTCTTGATATGGCAACGGACCTCCTGTGTCAAGCTTTCTTCGTGCTCGTTCCTCCAGTGTCGATGTCCCGAGCATTCCCCACACAGCGCACAAGTGTCCCCGATCCGTCTATGGGTGGGTTTGTTTTCACGAACGTCAGATTTGCTTTGAAGACAAAGTAGTTCAAGCTCGATGCATCCGGCTGTTTGCGCTCACCATGCGGTCGGTGCTTGCGCTGGCCATCCGGGAAGTTTTTTCGAGTACGTTCAGGAAGTGCGGCGAAACGGTCTCTGGGCGCGTCCGTACTCGCAATTGCGTACGCCTCAATCTGGGTTTGTCCCTGGGTCAAGACTTTTCGACAAGCACGCATGGTTGAGTGCGCCGATGCAGGGTACCTGCGCTTTCCCGCCATCGCACATGCGCGTTGGTTGTGGCCATTTCAGTAGAGATTGGGCGCTTGCTACGCCTTCCGCCACGTAAGTGGTTTGGTGGCGTCGCGGACGACAACGCCCTTGGCTTCCAGATCGAGTTGAACGGATTTCATCCACCAACCGGATTTTGCGCCACCTGGGAAAAGATCTTGGGGCAGGTGCGGGACGACGCCGGACATCATTTGCTTTTGCGTGATTCCAGGGGCTTTGGCGGGGAGGATTTTTAATAGCGCCACCTTCATGGCGTTGTATTTGCCAGCATCGAGGCGATTGGTGTGTCCCGGAACGTTGACATTTTCGACGACGATTTTCGCGTCCGGGTTTTTCTTTTGAGGTGAAACGGATTTTTTTGACGATTTGACCGTTGTGGGCATGATTGACTCCGACGAACGGGAGTTGAGCATGGGTTGGGCGTGGCTGCGCCGAGATTTCGTTTGGCGTTGTTTGCGTTGACGACGGTGGTTGCTTGCATACGGGCAACAGCTTTGGTATGGGATGGACGATGACATCATCCACATTCTCCCAACCCAACGCGAAGACTTTTACTCCTGAAGAGATCGTGACCGAAGTGCTCGGTGGGCGTGTCAGAGTGCCGTCGTTTCAGCGAAAGTTTCGGTGGCAATGGGACGATGTGAGGCGACTCTTCGACAGCATTGCCAAGGGGTATCCGATTGGTAACTTATTGCTTTGGGAGCGCAAGGCAGAGGCGGGTATTATTCAATTAGGCGCTCTTGAAATCGAGGCTTCAGCGGGAACCGCGCTTTATGTTGTTGATGGTCAGCAACGAGTGACGAGTTTGGCGAACGCACTCACGGATGGGGGGGCAGGTGATCCTCGATTTGACCTTGTGTTCAATTTAGAAAACGAGGCGTTTCAAAAGCCTGAGTCCGGTGATCCGCCGCATCTTGTTCCGCTACACGTAATTTTTGATTTAGAGCAAGTGCTTCTTTGGTTTTCACAGCGGCCCCACCATAAAAAAGAATGGTTTGGCCGCGCGACAAGACTGACCAAAACCATTCGACAATACGCGATTCCTGCATACATAGTAAAACAGGAAGACGAAAAGGTGTTGCGTGATATTTTTGACCGCATGAATAACTACGGAAGAAGATTAAGTCGTGCGGAGGTATTTTCTGCATTGCATGGTGGGACGGTGCAGGATGGTCCCAATTTGCATTTCTCGGATATTGCAGAAGCTGTCAATGACGACACTCGATTTGGAAGGCTTGACGACGATACTGTGCTCAAGGCAGTGTTGGCGCGACGGAGTGAAAAGGTGATGCGCGAGATTCGAGGTGAATTTAAGGAGAACGATGAGCGTAGCGATTTTGCTGGCGAAGGTGCGGCGGCGGCATATCATAATGGACAGCGCGCATTGGTGGAAGCGATTCGGTTCGTTCAAGAAGATGTCGGTGTTCCACACGTTGGTTTCCTTTCGTATAGGTACCTTCTTATCGTACTTTCGCGATTTTTTGCACTTTTCCCTCAACCTTCACAACGAAACAAAATTCTTTTGCGAAGGTTCTTCTGGCGCGCAACACTCGTAGGACCAAACGTTTTCCGTGGAATCTCGTTTGCCACGCAGGCCCTGCTTGCGTGCATTGAAGCGGGTAAAGAGAGTTACTCCGCCCAAGCATTGTTGCAGTTGCTTGAGCAGCACAAACCATTCTCGTTACCACG
>DAOMZH010000013.1:0-13833 GCA_035437985.1 Polyangium sp. (in: bacteria)
GTATTGACCGACCCACGGATTGCGCAGACGTCGCGATGGAAGGCATGGCGAGCCGAGGTTCAGGCTTGGGCGCCAAACGTTCCACCAACGTGTCGAGCGCTTTGCGCACGCGATATGGCAAGTCCGCCGACAACGCGCTCATCCGATGACTCACCCGACGCAAGTAGTCGTTCGTTCCACTCGATGCGAACCACACGCGTAATGCTTCATCGGCAAGCAATTCAACAGGGGACTTTTCCAACGACGAAAGTTCTACGTTTCGTTCGACAAACTTGGCCCGTAGGAGCGTAGCCATGTCGGCAAGATGCCCAGCCATGAGCATCCGCGATTCATGCGCCAGTGGTTTGTCCGTTGGCCTTGCGTGATAAACGCGCTTGTAGTGCGCGTCATAGGTGGCTCGAAGCACTTCCCATGCGTGTTCGTCGCCGCGCGCCTCCGTGTTTGGCCCGGATACGTTTCGAACTTTCAAACATGGGGCGGGGTGGATCCCCCCTATTTGATCAAGATCTCCGGAAAGATCCCTTGGATCGTCGGACGAAATGTCCCCGGGATCTACAGGGTTTTCCGGGGTCACGAACGACGAAATCGTCCGCGGGGCGAGGAAAGTTTGACCGGGGCTCGGGGCTCGGCGCCGAGACAACGGGCGTAAATCCGTCGCGGGTTTGCCCGCAACGAGCAGCGTGATGAGATCAGGAGCTCGACCATCATCACAACGGCCCGGAAGCGGCAATCCGAGCGCCGCTTGCGTCACCGACAGTTGTCGGAACGTCATCGGCTCGACGCGCGCGTAGCCACTCGCTTCCAGCGCTGGCAAGAGCCGTCGCAGCGTGCGCACCGTGCATCCAGCTTGTTCGGCTATGGCTCTTTGGCTCCACCAAACGCGTCCGAGGTGGTCGGACAAGCGGAGCAACACCTGCAGTACCGCACGCAGGTTCAGGGGCAAAGTTTGTTTGGACCAGAGGAGATCTTCATACGCGTACTTCCACGCGGGGCGACCTGGTGGGGTCAAACCATCGTTTTGTGCAGCTATTTGATGATCACTCGGGTTTTGGTTTGTAATCTCTACGACTTTTGCCGACGGTGGAGACACTCCACCCACGAAACTCGCGCGAGAAAATCCCGCACGAGTAGCATGACGTGCTAGCATCAGAACACTCCCTGCGCGTCGACTGCGCCTGGTCCCTCAACCGTCTTGCAGTCGGCGCGTTGGTTTTTTGTAGGTTAGCGTTGTCGCGGGCCAGCCCGCTCCGAACGCACGTTCAGATCAACCATCCATTGGTTCATGGATCCAGAGATTTTTTGCGAGATCCAGGGTCTGAACGTTTGTTTTTCCCTGCGCAGGCTTCCAGAAGCCCATTTGTGCGGCTTCAGCCTGGATCCAGTCTGGATCTTGGCTTACCTGATCGGCGTGGCGGGCAGAAAAAATGAGGTTGTCAGGGTCGGTCCTTGGGGCAAACGGCGTGCGGACGGGAAAATCGTTTACGTTCGGACGAGTTCGCCCATGGCTCCCTGGACAAACTCGGCGATTGTGCCTTCGTTCCAAGGGAATTCCGCATCGGGTCCAAGGCCTCGAATGCTCGTGTGCACGACGCCGCGTTCGTCGATGAGCGCTACGCGTCCAGCATCGAAGGTTTCGCCGCGGACGCGAGCCACGACGATCTCTGCAGGAAACGCGGCATCGAGAAACGTTGCGAGACATGCACCGAGGGCGCGTTCGTCCGCGATGTTCGTCACGATGACCTGATCGTTCGTGACGACGACTTGCACGAAGTCCTTGTCGGCCACGTAAAACAGAATTGATTTTGGTTCCTCTTTTGCGCGTCCGAGGATAGCGAAGTGTGGCGCAACGACGACCGCGAGAGTCTCGACCAGATCTTCGTTGGTGTGCCACGTATTTGGACGATCGGCGGGCTCCATCCAACCATGCCGATGGAGTTTGTCCATGATGCTCGGCAGGTTTGCTTCGGAAAATGAAGCGAACAAACGCTCATCCATGCCCACGATTTTCTTCGCGTTCAGAAAGCCGACCATGGCGGCGAATTCATCGATGTCGAGCGTGAACGAGGCCATGAGTACGCGTCTCTCCGTTACTTCGTGAATCTGTTCCAGATGCCGGTCGCCACGTCTTTGGCTTTGTCGTAGCCACTCGAGACGACGTCTTTGGCCTTGTCGTACGCATTCGAAACACCGTCGATGCCATCGACGACGCCTTCGATGATGCCGTCACCTGCCGCATCGGTGATCTTCTGACCGACGCTGCGATCGGGCACGATGTCGCGCCAGTACGAAATGCCTGCACGTTGTCCCGAAAGTGGACTGCTCGTGTCGCGTCCTTCCAAACCCAAGTAGTCATACCCTGGGCCTTGGTCGTGGTAGTTGTACAAGTAGCCCGCCGCATCGTGCACCGCGCCGTGATAACCGAGCGCAGAGTCGTCGCCGTCGAACGCATTGTTGCCCGGACCAACCAGGCCTCCGCTCGGATTGAGCAGCGCGCCAAACGCGGGGTCCATGCCAAACGCATCACCAACGACTTGCCCCGAACGGAGTTGCGATGTGCTGCCCATGAAATTCGGATGCATCCAGTTGAGCCCTGGCGAAGGATCCAATCCTTTGGCTGCAGCGATCCGTTCTTGTTCGGCGAGAGCTGCTTGAAACTTGCCCCATTCGCCCTGGATTTCGCTGAGGGGCCGACCTCGGGCATCGGCGAGTTTTTGCAGCGCTGCAGCAACGTCTGGATGATTCGGATCGTGCCGATGTTCCCAGAGCGTGTTCATGGCGTCCTCGAGCTCTTTGCTGTTCGCGCCTTGAAAATCTTTTCCTACGAGCGAGCGCATGTACGCGTCGGTGAAGAGCTGCGCGACAGCATCACCTGGGGCGAGAGGGCCGATGAGCACCGTGGACAAACCCATCACGATGACCCCTCCGTGACGCGTGAGATCACCCATGCGTGCCGCAGGTTCACCACCGATGAGCACTGTCGGTGCACCCGTGCGGATCATGTCCGTCGGTCCCGTGCACTGACACATGTCCCCGATCCGCGCGGCAGGTTGTCCGCCAATGACCACGGTCGGACAACCCGCAGGCAGGATCGGCCCTCCGATGTGCGGTGCAGGCGTCAGCATCGGGCACGAATGAGGGTCACCAACGCGGGCAGCTTGTTGGGTCATGACTCGAAGACTCGCTCCGTAGACGAGCGTATTCTACCAAGACACCTTTGTGCGCGGAGATGAAATCAGGCGCGTCGGTGCGCGTCCGGGTGCACGTAGATGGCGGCGAATGAGGGCCGGAAGGCGCCTCGAGGAAGGTCCCAATGGTATCTTGCGACGCACCATTGTGACGCTTGGAAATGAAAAAAGTCGTGGTCCGAAAACCACGCCTTTTGTAGGCAAAAACGGACTAGTTGCGATCAGTAACGATCACGTCCGCCGCCGCCGTAGCCGCCACGTCCGCCGCCGCCGCCATCGCGTCCGCCGCCGCCATAACCGCCACGTCCGCCGCCGCCACCGCCGCCGAAGCCGCCGCCACCGCCACGTCCGCCGCCACCACCGCCGCCGCCAAACCCACGGCCACCACCGCCGCCGCCACCAGGCGCGCGCTCTTGCGCTTCGTTCACCTTGAGCGCACGTCCGTCGAGCTTGACGTTGTTGAAGCGCTCGATGGCTGCAGCAGCTTGCGCCGCATCACCCATCGTCACGAAGGCAAACCCGCGCGGTTGGCCCGTTTCGCGATCCGTCGGCATCGCGATTTCGCGAACTTCGCCGGCCGTCGCAAACATCGCCTGGAGCGATTCGCGGTTGGTGCTGAAGGAGAGATTTCCCACGTAAAGACGATTACCCATGTATCACGTTGCTTTCACGGCTTCTGTTTGCGCAAAATGCGCCCCTCGTACCTGCCATCCGATGAAGCCGTAACGTATCGAATGGAGTCGTGCTGTCTGGAGTTGATCCCAGACAAACACACAAATGCGTCTTCCAGTCATGCGTGCGAGCCGCCGGTCCCGGCGATGGAACAGGGAAAGCGTCGTGTCGTAGGGCCAGTGACGTTCGTGAGTAAAATCGAGCATAGCCTGCTTGCGACCCAGTGACAAGATCCCCGCCGATTTTTCTTGCACGAACACCCCTCCCCGGGCCCCTCCCGGGCCCTCCCCCTCGATCTTCGCCACTTTTTAGGCATTTCCATGGATCCTCGGGTACGCTAGGCTCCAGCCTATGGTCCTCGCTCGTACTCTTCCGCCCGATCTTTCCGCACGTTTTCCCACCGGAGAGGCGTTCGTCGAAGGCGCCCTCATTGCCGCCACGATGCTGGCCAACTCGCGCGCCCCGGAGACGCAGCGGAAGTATCGCGGAGCATGGGCGGCGTTCGAGTCCTGGACGAGGGAGCAGGGTGTACCATCTTTGCCTACATCGCCCTCTGTTGTCGTTTCGTACCTGGGACATCTGCATGCCGAGGGGCTCTTGCCCGCGTCCTTACGTTTGGCGTTGGCGGCGATCGTGGCGCAGCATCGCAAGGCGGGGGTGGAGAGTCCGCGAGATCCCAAGATCAATTTGTTTTTGCGCGGATTGCATCGCACGGTCGGTAAAGCTCCAAAGCATCGCAAGGCGGCGCTCACGCCTGCGGAATTGCGACGTTTGACGGCGGCATTGCCCAAAACGCTGGCTGGATTGCGGGATCGGGCGCTCTTTCTCTTGGCATTTTCCACCGCCTTGCGTCGGGTGAACGTCGTTGATTTGCGGCTCGAGGACCTCGGTCGAAAAGACGACGGACTGCTGGTCCATGTTCGTCATAGTAAAACGGATCAAGAAGGCCGCGGGCATATGATTGCGGTGCATCGGGGTACGCAACTGTGTCCCATTGCGGCGCTCGATGCTTGGCTGCAGGCGGCGCATATTCACAAGGGCTATCTTTTCCGAAAAGTCGACCGCTGGGGCCATGTTGGGGATACTCGTTTGGATCCAGGTACCGTGGCGCGGCTCTTGAAACGCGCGGCAGTGCGGGCAGGATTGGATCCAGAGCACGTAAAGCGTTTGGCGGGGCATTCCTTTCGCAGCGGACATGTCACGACGGCGGCAAAAGCTGGCGTGGGTTTGGCGGAGATCGCGACCGTGACGAACCACAAACGGCTCGACCAAGTTCGTGAATACATTCGCGAAACGGAAGCATTTCGCGTCAATACGCTCGCTGGTTTGCTTTGACCAACCCAGGGGAAAACATGCCCAAAATTCCGGACCGCAGTGCCTACATACTCGAATTGTCCGTGGCCCCTGGAGGCTCGCGCTGGGCCGAAGTGCACGTGTATTCGAGGCTCGAACACATTCGCGCGTGGCTCGAAGAATTTTGCAAGAATGAGGGAATGAGCGCCTATCACGCGATCTGGTACGGGGCGACCTTGGCGCTTTGGGTCGTACAAAAAAGCCAGGTCGTGCAATGCATTGATTTGCATCCGTACATCAAAGCGAGCTTGGGGGATCTCGGTCCCATTCCTGTTTCGGATCGAGACGGTTGTTTGAAACTCGTCCGCCAAGCGCGCGAAGTGCAGCCAGACGAGGAAGAAGAAGGCGAAGACGACGATTGGTGCGACGAAGACATCGATATCCTCGACAAGATGAAACTCGAATTGTCGTGGATTGAAATATCGGCGCAACTTCCGGCCCTCGAACCTCCGCTTTTGCTACCAGGGCAGCTCATTCGGATCAAACACAAGAAAAAGCCCCAATTGCATACCTATGTCGACGATGGGTCGCTTTCCTACGGCTCGTATGATCACGAAGGAGGTATTGATTTGGATCCTCCTTTCGAGGTCGAAGAGCCTGACGCAATCGAGGAAGACGAGGACGCGTAAGTCGCGGACCACATCGATTTTGCGAAGAATCTTCCCGAGTGGGTCCGGGCAAATGGTATCTTGGGTCATTCATCGGCGTGGAGGTTCTTTTCATGAAACACCGAAGCAAATGGCTTATCTTGTTGGCGGGTGCTGTGGCGAGCGCTGCGGGCATGGCTGCGTGTAGCGGGACGGGCGAGCGACCAACGGGCAATACGACTGGCGGGCAAGACCAAGACGGGGGCGCGACAGGTGGTCAAGGCGGCGCGGGAGGCGACGGGGGCGGGTTTGTCATTACGGGTGGTGGTGAACAAAAACTCGTCATCTCGCCGCTCGATCCCATTCTCGATGTGGCGGGTCAACCAGCTACGCAACCCTTCACGGCGAAATTCAGCGATGGCTCGACACCTGCGTCGGTGCTTTGGTATCTCGATGACGTGACGGTCGGAACGATTGCGAATGATGGGGTATTCACGTCGGGTGGATTCATTGCGGGCAAAGCAAAAGTCACGGCCAAATCTGGAATGCTCGAGGCTTCGACGACCATTACGGTGCGCGTCAAGATCGTCGACAATGGCGCGGGCATTTCTATGGACGACATCGGCAAATTGACGACGGGAGGAATGGCCGATCCGGGATTCAAATGGCTGTATCCCTACGACAGGACGATTTTCCCGCGTGGTTTGGCTGCGCCGACCTTGCAATTCCCCGGAGCCACGGATGCATTGCGCATCAAAATCACCGTGGGAGATTTCGATTACGAGGGTTATTTCGGAGCCTCGAATCCGGCGCGGGTGGATATTCCGCCGGACGTTTGGAAAGGTGTGACGAGAAGCGCAGCTGCAGGTCAGGACGTCATCGTCAGCGCTACGAAACTCGCTGGTGGCGCAGCGACGGGACCGGCCAATGAATCTTGGCGCATTGCTCAGGGCAACTTGACGGGCATCATTTACTACAACACGTATGTTTCGCAGTTGGCCCAAGGCGGAGCCGTGATGCGCATCAAGCCGGGGCAAAATGCCGAAGTTTTGCTCGCAGGCTGCAATGTTTGCCATTCCGTGAGCGCGCAAGGCAATGTGCTCGCGGCGGGCGTGAGCTGGACGAATGGCAATCCGCTCGACAGCGCGACGTACGATTTGACGCAAGATGGAATGGCGTCGCAAAGGGCCCTCGATGATGATGGGCGAAAATATGCATTCGGCGGCCTCACGCCCGATGGAACGTGGATGATCACCAATGGTGTGCCGGCCGCAGGCTCGCCTGTGCGCGGTCTCGGGGGTGATTATCCTTCGCAACTGCTCGACACGAAGACCGGGGCCAACGTGGGGGCTCCATCGTTTACAAGTGTCGTCAAATATGCGTTGACTCCGGCATTTTCGCCGGACGGAAAACATCTTGGGTTTTCCTGGTACGATAATAGCCCAGGGCAAACCATTGCGGTCATGGACGTCGATCTCATGCAATCGCCGCCGGCATTCACCGGGCCAAACGTAATTTACACGGCGCCAACGGGTGTGGCTGCATGGCCGAGTTTCACACCGGATGGCAATGCGCTTTTGTTCCACGAAGGAGATCGCTTCGATACGGCCGGATATGGGGCCACGCCTTCGTATGGCGAAGTGCACATGGTCGACGTCATCAACAAGACGCTCGTCAAGCTCGCGTCCTTGAATGGATACGACGCCAATGGTCAATTCTCCTTGCCCTACGGCGCGGCCGAAGAAGAACACCTCAATTACGAGCCCACAATTTTGCCGGTGGCCGTGGGCGGGTATTACTGGGTGTTTTTCACGAGCCGTCGGGCGTATGGGAATACGGTTTCCCCCGGAGGTACCGTGGCCAATGGTGACAACAAATGGGGGCAATTCGTCAATGGCAACGAAATTCCCAGCCCGCGGAAGAAGATTTGGGTCGCCGCGATCGATATCGATTGGCAAGGCAAAGCGGACCCGAGCCATCCGGCGTTTTACCTCCCCGGTCAGGAACTCGAAGCAGGAAACATGCGCGCGTTCGCGGCGCTCGAACCGTGCAAGAACCTGGGCCAAACCTGCGAGTCTGCGGCTTCGTGCTGCAATGGGAACGTCTGCCGTCCTTCCGATGTCGACGGAGATGGTGTGACCGAGCTCGTTTGCATCACCCCACCGTCGAACGAATGTGCGCAAGAGGGTGAGTCTTGCCAAACGTCCGCCAATTGCTGCAACGCAGGGTCCGAATGCATCGCCAATCGGTGCGTGACCCTGCCGCCGAAATGACCCCTTCCCCTCCCTCACGCGTGGTCGATCTGTGTTTCGTCGTCACGAGATGAGGATCGACCGCGCTCGACCCACAGATTCCAAGTCGCGCGTTCGCCTTCCCGCACGGGGTTCGTCCGGCCAATCGAACATGATCCGAGTGTCGCTCGCGACAGCGATCTGTCCGCCATGAGTTCGTTTGATGTGCAAGGACAGAACGCACCATTTCGTCGTCGTCGCTGCGGATGACGAGGTCCAAGATCTGGCAGCGCGACAGGCGAGGTTGTCGAGACGCACCTGTGGGTCGCCACGCAGTTGCCGAAGGGATCACGCGCACGTGCAGGTGCATCGTCACGTGTCGCACGCACGAGGGGGTCGTGGAGACGAATTGCGTAACGTTTGTCGATCAGAACTCGGCGCGGAACGGCAAATTGTTACGAATCCAAACGATCAGGATTGTGGGGGAGTCTTTTGTTTGATCGTGTTGGCGAGGAGAAAAATGCCGACGGGAATGAGAGCGCCTGCGAGCATCGAAAGAAGTGCCGTGAGAAGTTGGCTCACGACGAGGACGGCGCTGTTGTGCGCGAAGGAGTTGGCGAGTCCGGCGAAGCGTTGGATCACGGAACCGATTGCGCCGAGCGCTCCTGCTCCCACGAAACAGAGTCCCGCCATCGTGTTGACTTGGCGCACGTAGGTGAGACCAACGACGGCCATGCCTACTCCGAGGAGCGTGGTCAAACCCGTCGAAGCAACGCCCAGCATGCTGAAGAGAATCGATTCATTCACCATGCACCTCGCTGCGGTTCGGGCCGAGTTTCAGCGAGTTTGATCGAGCCGAAGATCACGCCCCCGAAGAAAATCAGCGCAGTGACTAGCCAGATCAGGGTGGTGATGCCGCTGTAGGCGAGGACCATGTTCATATCGAGTCCTTTGGGGCGCATCGCGTTGATGAGAGCACTCAGTCCAATGCCGATCATTCGCCCGACTCCTGCACCTGCATACGCGACGCCTGCGACCTTGTTCAGTGGCCGCACGACAATGAGTCCAAGCACGAGCACCGCGACGGCGATGAGAAAATGCACGAGTGAGCTCATGGTGCTCACCAGTGCGAGGATCTCGCGTTCCGCAGAATCCATACATCCTCCAATGCGCATGACGCGCATCGTTCGAGTGGCTGGATGCTACACGCGCGTCATCTGCGGCGCGAGAAACGTGCATGCGTTTGCTGTGAGCACGAGTTTTACGTCGGGGAGATGTTTTGAGGTGCTAGTTTCGAGTGATGTTGAAGGGGCACGATCACCATTGGGTTACCCCACGCATCGCGCTCGGAAGCGCCGTGGTCAATGGCGAACATGTGCAAGCGCTCATCGCGGATGGAATCACGCATGTGCTCGATTGTCGTTTGGCGGAGGGCGGGGAAAAACTCTACGAAGGAACGACGATTCGTTACCTCGCGAATCCAACGGCCGACGATGGCAAACCCAAACCGGAAGAGTGGTTCAAGAAGGGCATCGGGTTTGTCCTGACAGCACTCGCGATTCCGAAGTCCAAGGTGCTCGTTCATTGCATGCTTGGAGTATCGCGAAGTCCATCGATGACGTACGCGGTGTTGCGGGCGCTGGGTCATGCGCCAGATGACGCGGTAAAACTCATCCGTAAGGCGCGGATTTTGGCGGGAGTGCGGTATCGAGAAGATGCCGATCGGGCGATTGCAGCGATCGAACAAAAACGTTCAGCGGCACTCCGGGGTGTACCGAAGCGCCGCTGAGGGTTTGTCCGCATTGTTGTGGAGCGCCAAACCGACGCGCCACGACGAAGAATCAGGACTTGGAAGCCGTCTTGGCTTTCGCCGCCGACGCTTTCGCGTTGGCTTTGACGGTCTTTTCCAATTCCTTGCGGAGCTTGGTCAAATCACGAGCCTGCAATTTGCGGAGCAACTCGACGACCTGATCACGATCATCGTCACTGGGGAACGTGAGCAGGTAGAGCGGGGGAACGTCGAGGCCCTTGGCAAGGCGCGTGATCGTTTGCGTGGTGATGGCGGCGAGGCCGTGCTCGACGCTCGAGAGATGGCCTTTCGACAACTCGCTGGCGTCAGCGAGGTCGGCAAGGGACATGTTACGTTCGGCACGGAGTTCGCGAAGGCGCGTGCCGACCTTGGTGGCATAGGCATCAGGTTCAAGTCTTCGAGGCATGATGGGCGGATATCATCACGTTCTGGGAAAGACAACCGAATTGTTACAGACTGCCGAACATCGGGCGTGGTCGGGACGTACCCAGACCCCCACCCCCGGAAACTCGGGTTACCGCATGAACGTTGGGTTACAGGGGGACAACCGTTCGTCGAGCCGGCGTTGGGCAAACGCTGGGAACGAGGGTTTCACGGCGGAGGCGGAGGAGGTTCGCCGCCGGGGCGGGGATGCGGAAATGGGGGATGTCCGCGGCGCTTGTGCCTTTTTTCGGAAAAGTCTTTGAACTTTACGACTTGTGCGGGGGTGAGCGTTTCGATGATGCGGTCATTGATGCGTTTATGCAGCTCGTCCATCGTCTCCCGACAAGGCTTTGTGGCATTGTCGAATTCGTCGTCCGTTTCGTGCAGGATTGCTTGAATCTTTTGCACTTGTTCGGGGGTCAAATCGAGTTGCCGGCGCATGGATTCAATGCGGAATTTCGTGCGCGCTTCCCGCGGCGGACCCTCGAAAGGCGAAGCGAATTCTTTGAGCATATAAGCGCGCGTGCCGCCTGCGCCCGCCACGGCTCCCAATGCGAATACGCCGACAAACACAGCAGCAGCCCAAAAACTCGATTTCATTCGTCCACCTCGAGTTCAGCCACATCCTCGAGAATCGTAGCGTCGAATCGTGATTGCGCTTGGCTCGAAAGCCATAAACAAAATGCTGCAGCTACGGCTGCTCCCATCAAGGCAAAACGAGAATGACGGACGATACGCGCATTCCAATCGGATTCAGGACGTAATCGCAAGCCACTCCCCTGCCCCACCGTATGCATGACCGCCGCTACGAAATCGTCATTCGGAGTCAGCTCCGCTGTTTGTCGCCGAGCATTCTCGAGAATACTCGCGGCCGACGAATCTTGGATTTTCGCCATCAACGCGGCGGTAAATTCATCCGCCGGACGGAGGTCTTCGGTGCCACGCGCCAGCGTTTCGAGACGATCGAGATCTTCTTTTTCACGCGCGGCCATGTTTCACCTCAGGTTGTTCCGTTTTCATACGTAGCGCAGCTCGAGCGCGTACGAGTCGTTGTTCGATGGCCCCTTCCGTGGCGCCGAGCGCTTCGGCAGCATCTTTCGCCGACAGACCTTCAACCGCAACGAGGACCAAAGCAGCCCGATCGAGCGGTTGAAGGGTATCGAGGAGCTTGTCGAGTTCGCGGAGGGCGACGCGAGCTTCGGCGTGGACGAGGCCATCGAATCGAGGCTCGCGTGTGTCGTCCGTCTGTTTTTCTCGCCGTTTTCGTAAGAGGTCGACACACGCGTTGGCGACGATGCGGTAGAGCCACGTTTCGACTTTGGAACGACCGTCGTATTGACCAGCCAGCAAAGCTCGAAATGCGCTTGCATACGCATCTTGCAACACGTCCTCGGCATCGGCGAGGTTTCCGACGAGACGGGCCGCAAGACGATACAGTGGGGCGCGCGTGTGATCGACGATGGGTCGAAAGGCGGCTACATCCCCGCCTGCCACGCGCGTTGCCACAAGTCTCAGATCGACGTTCATGCGTATCGTGAAGGGTTACTCGGCTGCGTCATCTTGATGGCCAGGGCCATGACCCTGCTTGCCATGCTTACCATGCTTGCCCTTGCCGTGATGACCCATTTTCGGTCCTTCTTCGACACGCTTGGCAAGCTCGGCGCGTTGGTCGGCATCCAGGATCGGTACGACGGTTTCGAGCATCTTGACGAAATGCTCGGCCATCGGGTGTTTGCCGTCGTGCTCGGGCAATACGGTCGCGGCATCGAACTTGTCCGACTTGAAGGCTTCGAGGGCCGCATCCATACGCGCTTTGTGCTCGGCGAACTTCGCTTGATGGTCGGCAGCATCCTGCTCCGGCTTGGGCGGCATTGCAGCTTCGATGGCTTTCTTCTGATCGTCGCGCAAGTCGATTCCGTGAAGCATGAACATCATGGGACCACCACGTCGCGCATGATGCTCACCATCTTTGCCCTCCTTGCCATGCTTCTTGCCGTGCTCGGGCCGGTCCTTCATGTGCGCTTCTTTGTCAGCCATGCGGTCCTTGACGAACGTCACGAGTTGCGCGCGTTGCGCAGGTGTGAGGGTCGCATGGAGGGTTTCGACAGCCTTGACAACGGCAGCGCGATGTTCCGTTTTGGCCTTCTCCATGTCCCCTGCTTGCGTCTTGAGGGCGGCTTCATCGATCTTGCCGGCGCGCACCTGATCCGCGAGCGCCTTGTGGAAGGCTTTCATTTGCTCGTGTTGACCCGTGTGCATGTTCTCGACGGACGCTTCGATGGTCTTGCGTTGTTCAGCGGAGAGATCGAGTTCCTTCAGAGCTGCGCCGATGAGTGGATGGCCATGCATGCCGCGCATTTCGTGTTTGGCATTCGAGTCGGCGCCGCTGACGGCTTCGGGATTCGAGGCGACATTTTCGTCGGCTTCGATAGCCGGGCCTGCAGAAGCGCAACCACCAATGGCGAGCGAGGCGGCGAAAAGGGCAGACGCGAAGAATTTGAAGCTGTTGCTGAGCATGGTCGGTTTCTCCAAGGCCTCGCATTGTTGTCACGAGACTCGATGCTACTGACGCACGGTTGGAGGAGGTCCCTACGGCGATGGCAACATTTCTTTTGCGTGGCGCCAAGGAGCAGTTTTCTTTGCAGTGGCAATGCAACGCCGATGCGCGACGACGCAACAAGCTAGCTACGAAGCAGTCGCGGGTCGTTTGGCGAGGATGAGGAGAAGGAGTGGCAATGAGTGGCGACATGATCCTAGGGAGGAGTTCCGTGTCGGCTCGCCGTGAACGAGATCATGGTCAGCATTGAAAAAAGCGCAATTTCATATAGACGAAGCTACGAAGCAACGACGCTTCGTCATGGCGACACAAGCGCTCAAAGACGGCAAGGAGCCGTTTGCTGTTGGCCCTTGGTGGAGTAACGAGGTGGGACGAGTTGGCAGGACGAGTAGCCAAGACGAGTTCGTGAACACGAAGAAGAGATGCTGCGGTTCGAATATGCAACGAAGCTTCGTAGCAAGCGCGCAAGCGCGTAAGCGCCAAGCGCAGTGACGCAAAAGCGAAACAACGGAGTAGTGCCGCGACGGTGCTGCGTAGTTAGCTAGAAACGTAGGTGGCGAATTACGCAGTGTCATTCATTCGTAGTGGTGAAGTAGAGTAACATAGAAACAACGTAACATAGAAACAGCGTAGCAAGCCAACGCGCGAGCAGGGATGCGTAGGTTTATAGAAACAACGAAGGCGCGCATGTGCGACGTTTGTTTGCAAGGAAGCGACGATGCAAGCATACGACGAAGCCGAGCTGCTGCGTACGTACGTCGCACGGCAGCAACGAAGTCGCGTAGATAAGCAGATGCGTATCTGAGCCGCTACGTAGTTGCGCAACAGCGCGACGTCGCTATTGCGCAACGGAGACATTGCGCAGCTGCGGAAAGTCGCAGTAAGGGAGTGACGATGTAGCGACGTTGAGAAGCAAGGATGATGCGAAGTGAGGTTGGAGAGCAGCTATGGAGCTGAGGAACTGAGGAGCTATGAAGCTACGACGTAGCGAAGTTGCGACGTGGCGACGTAGCGA
>DAOMZH010000013.1:13933-39535 GCA_035437985.1 Polyangium sp. (in: bacteria)
ACTGAGGAGCTATGAAGCTACGACGTAGCGAAGTTGCGACGTGGCGACGTAGCGACGTAGCGACGTAGCGACGTGGCGACGTAGCGAAGTCGCGACAGCACGAAGCAGCGCTGTTGCGAGTCGTGGTTGTAGATAAACGGCGATAGTGCGAAACAAGCAAGCAACGTTATAACGAGGCGGGCTAGCTCCGGAGAAGCGTAGTCACGAAGCGGCGTAACGGCGGAGTAGCGAGTTGCCGAAGTAAGGCAACTCCGAATTTACGAAGCAAGCGAATAGAGCAGTAGAGCAGGGGCGGACCAGCGATGCTTCGTGATAGGTAAGCAAGCAAGGTTGGAAGCTTGCCAACTAGCTTTTAGGGAGGATGAGAGGCAACGATGAGTAGAAACTTGCCAGCTGTGCGAACTCGTGATAACGAGCGGCCCATGAGAAGGATCGCCATCGTCAACCAAAAAGGCGGAGCCGGCAAAACCACCACCGCCGTCCACCTCGCCGTCTCCCTCGCCAAGATGCGCAAACGCGTACTGCTTGTCGACCTTGATGGACAAGGCAACGCCACCACCTACCTCGGACTCCAAAAAAGCGGCGATGCCTTGCTCGAATTGCTCCTCGGAAAACGCTCCCTCGACGATGCTGTACAATCGACACTGTTCGGCGTGGATGTGCTCGCCGGCGGCCCGCAACTCGAAGGACTCGACGTCGTTCTCTACATGGCCAAAGGCTCGACAGGGCCGCTCCTCTTGAAAAAGCACCTCGACGCCGCCAAAAATCGCTGGGATTTCGCGCTCATCGATTGCCCGCCGAATCTCGGCACCGCTACGGCGTCGGCGCTCGTTGCCGCCGCTGAAGTGCTCATTCCCGTGCAAGCCGAAGCGATGGCCGCTGAAGGGCTCGCGCGCCTGTGCGAAAACATCGAGGAGGTGCGCGGAGTCAACGCAACGCTCCGCATCGTCGGCGTCTTGCCGTGCATGACGACCACACGCGATAGTCTTTCGATCGAGGTCGAAGCAGCGCTCCGGGAAAACTTTGGGGATCTGGTGTTTGCCCAATCGATCAAACGGGCCACAAAAATCGCGCAATCATACACCGCACGAAAACCCATGCATGCGTTCGATCCGAAAAACCCCGTGCTGAAAGCGTACGACAGCGTCGCAAAAGAACTCGTCAAAAGAGGAGTGGCCGCGGCATGAACAAGAATCGTCAGCAACTCAAAACCGGCCTGCGGGCAATCCTCGGAGGCGGATTGCGCGAAGAACCCGCGGCCCCCGAAGCTGCGGAAACAGTGGCTTCGGCAAGCTCCGCGCCCGCACCGGACGCACCTGCGTCCGAGCCCGAGCCGATGCGTGCGGTCGCCATTTCCGCCGAGCCGCTCGTGCGATTCGAGGCCCCAGTCGTCGAAGCGCAAGAAGCGCCCGAGGCTCGAGCCAAAGCAGCAGAGCCCGAACTGCGCTACGAGGAAGCGCGGGTCATCGTGGTCCCTGTTGCGCAGGAAGAATTCGGGCGGAAGGCTCGCAAAAAACCACCAGCCCCGCCACCTCCCGAGCCCAAAGTCAAAATGGTCCCGTCGGTTCGCGTGGGAACGCTGGAAAACCCCTATGTACGTAAACGCGACAATCTGCCAACGCGCAAAGTAGGAATCGTGTTACCTGTTGCCTTGGCCGAAAGAATGCAGATTCATTGCGTCAAAGCCCGCACCCGTCCAAATGAATTCGTCGCCCGCGCGATCGAAGCGCTGCTCGACGAATTGCAAGCCTGACTCCTTACACCACCAACCCGCCTCGTTTCATTAGACAAACCATTATTTTTCGTACGTGATCGCGCGGGGATACACGGCGCGGGGGTGCCGTCGCGTGTGCGCGTGAATGATGGTCGTGTTCGTCCGGGAGCGGTTTATCAGGCGCAGCGTCCAGGCGAATACTGCCGACAAGCTAATCGTGAGCAGGAGCAAACGCGTTGCGTCGATGATGGGAAATGCCGAGCATTCAATTTGCAAACAATTCGACAAAGCAACGCCTGCAAGCGTCGTCATGACGAACGAACCGCGGCGATACATAGCCGTGATGATTCCCAGCGTGATTCCAAAAAACGCAGCCGTGAAGGCGAGTCCAAAGATTCCCCCGAAAAGCAACCCCTCCGTGATCGGCGTGCAAGGCAAATCCGTCGTTATGCCCAAGAGCTCATAAGGCATCTCGCACACGACCTTTTCCGTGAGGTATTTGTCGGGCATGACGATGCCCGGCGTCGCTTTGATCACGCTCGTGCTGAAAGAATCCCATAAATCGTAACGACCTTCGAGCGCATCGAAATGGTCGATGCTCGTCGCATCAATCCACAAATAGGTGAGACGCTCGGAAAAATTTTGCGACGCGGCGGCAAGGTCGACCGACCGGCCCGAAATGACTTTCATGTGGTCGACAGCGTTCGTCGTCGGACCCTCGAGTCGCCACAAATAACTACCAATGAGGAGAATACTCCCAAGAAATGCCATGCCCGCAGCTGCGAAACTCGTCCGCACGACCGAAACTTTGGTCGTCTCGAGCCAGGCGCTAAAGACGGACAAAATCAATGAACCAAGCATCATCCGGCGCGATTGGGCAATGAACAAAAGCGCGATTGTTCCAATCCAAAGGCAACCCATCCACGCCGCCCGCGAAGTTTGGAGTTTTTCTCCAATGACTTCTTTCAGCGTAGCGCGACCCATTGCCGCGGAAAAACCAAACAACAAAGGGAAGTAAAGAAGCTCTAGACGAATGCCGCCACTTTCGGTATGTACCGTTTCCGCATAGTGGCTCCACAACCCCGAAGAAAATCCCGATACCGTCGAAATCGCCGCCGATATGCCGATGGCAATCGCCCCAAACTCCGGACGCCCCGCCGTAACGAGGTCTTCAATGGATTTCGCCGTCCGCTTGAAGAGCAACGTTGCAAATTGACCGCCAAGAACCGCAATGATCAAAAAAAATACGAGCGCCAATAACGCAAGACTCACGCTATCGCCGGAAGCAGGCAGTGGAAACGTAAAACCCTGCTCGATCGATTTGAGCATATTCGGGCAGTACGCGCCGAGAAAAATCATCATCATCGTAAAACTAGGAACATGCTCGCGGCGATAGACATGGCGCAACAAAAATGCAGTCGGAATAGCAACCAGCACGACGAGCGCAAATCCAGCGGACGAGGTCATGTCGGCGCCCCACGACATTATCAGCACCAAGGCGACAAACATTATCCAGATGATCATGCGCACCTCGACGAGCGATACGGCATGTTCTGAATCGTTGCGCTAAGCATGCGAAGACATTGCATGGCGGAACCCTCGGTCGTTGTCAAGTTGATCCTGTCGCGCCTTTTGAAGTATCGTTTTCGATGGATGTGCGACATACGAGATACCGGAGGAAACATGCTATCAACTGCGACACGAGTTTTTTTCAATCGAGTAAAATGGGGGGTCGTTGGAATCGTTGGGGCGATGGCGGTTGCAGCGGGCTGCACCGAGGCTCCAAAACCCAATAACTCGACCGGAGGCCAAGGTGGCGGCGGATTTGGTGGCGAAGGAGGCTCGGGCGGTTCGTCGACCCCCGCGGTCGAGTGGACCGAATTCAAAGAAAGCCCCGATACCCAAAAGGTGTATGTCAGCAGCAGCGACGGTGACGATGCCAATGATGGCTCGGTACCCGAAAAAGCCGTAAAAACAATCGCCAAAGGTATTTCGCTTCTGCGTGATGGAATGCCAGATTGGATGTTGCTGAAACGCGGAAATGTCTGCCTCGAATCGCTCGGTGAGTGGACCAAATCAGGCCGGAGCGAAACCGAACCCATGCTCGTGAGTTCGTATGGTGACGAACTGACCCGGCCCATCCTAAAAACAGGTGCAAAAATCGGAATTTCAACCACTACCGGCCCCCTTCAACACATTGCGTTCGTTGGCTTTCATTTGTATGCTCATACGCGCGACCCAGATGCTCAGTTCATGAGTGCAACTGGCGCCCCTGGCATTCAATGGCTTGCACCATCTCTTGATATTCTTTTCGAAGACCTGCTGATCGAGTCCTACTCGTCCGGTAACCTCTACCTGAAAGCCAACATGGCTAACATTCGGGTGCGCCGATCGATCCTCGTCGATTCGTAC
Source organism: Polyangium sp. (in: bacteria) (assembly GCA_035437985.1). Classification (GTDB taxonomy): domain Bacteria; phylum Myxococcota_A; class Polyangia; order Polyangiales; family Polyangiaceae; genus Polyangium. Next base: position 18,060 of record DAOMZH010000013.1, read on the forward strand.
AATACGAGTGGTGAATCACAGGGCTTGTATGCCGAAAGCATCAAGGGTCTGCTCATCGAAGAAAACGTGTTCGATCACAACGGCTGGAACACGACTGCCAACCTCATGAGCATGGCCAACCCTACGATTTCCAACCACAATCTTTATGTGCAGTCCAACTGCGACGAAGTCACGATTCGGGGCAACTTGAGCACCCGTTCCTCGAGTCACGGAGTGCAGGCGCGAGCTGGGGGCGAGGTGAGTGGCAACTTGGTGCTCGACAATCCCGTGGGCATTTCGTTCGGGCTCGTTTCCGATACATGGGATCCAAAGATTGGCGGCATCGTTGGCACAGTCCAAGGCAACTTCATTGCGGATTCAGGCGACGTCGATGCGATCAACACGGGTGGAATCGGCCTGCAAATTGGCAATATCCAGTCGGCAACGATCGAAGACAACATCTTGGCTCATGACGCTTCGGCGAGCACTGCCAGCATTGCGCTCGATATTCGACGCAAGACAAACCCCTTGGTGGCCGACGAAAAAGTCCAAAACCTGATGATTCGCAACAACATCGTGTATGATTGGCGCGGAGGAATTCGGTTTGGCACGAGCGCCCTCATGGCGGTATCCATCCAAAACAACGACGTTCAGCAACCCGTTCGCGCCAGCGAGGTGGTGAATTATTACGGAACCTCGTATTCGGTAGAAACCACTTATGCGGGCAATCATTGGTTCTCGATTGCCAATCCCGGGAGCTGGTTCACGATTGGGGCGAATTCGCAAGCATTCGATCAATGGGTCATGACGAGCAGCGAGCAGGGGGCGACGAACACGGCGGTGACGTACATGGATACCGCGCGACGGCTCGCGGAATATCATCAATCGCTCGGGAAAACAGCGACGTTCGATGCGTACATGGCCGAAGTGCGTCAGCAATCGCAAAAGAATTGGCGCGTCGAATATACGACCAAGGCGGCTCTTGCGTACCTCCGCCAAGGGTTTGGCAAGTAATACCCACGCGGCCTTGTTTCGGGTAATCACCCGGTGATTCGAGCGTGTTGAACAGGCTGCATGGGCGGGTTTGTCCAAAGTGGAACCTGTTCGACACGCCGTCGCGAGCCGAGTTTGCAGAACTCTTGGCCCGCCCCGACGACAGTGGTAGCCTGCCGGGATACAGGAGGTTTTGCGTGAAACGGAAGCTTTTGGGTGTTTTCGGCGCATTGCTCTACGGATCGTTTGGCATGATCTCAGGAGTCGCTCAGGCCCACGCGGATGGTGATCCAGGGGAACTCATTCTGGAGGGCATGACCCCGGAGGATATGAGTTCCGAGGATATGGAGCCTGCCTACACGGAGGCGCGCTGCATCGTTCCCGGCAGCATTGAATGTATTGAGCGATGTCTCGCTATTGGAGCAACTTGCTCACAATTCGTTTTGCATCCGAAAAGAGTCGAGGGTGGGGTGGGTACGTTATATAGATGTAAGGGCGGATCCAGGCCGTTCTATACCTGCAGCTACAGATTTGCCAATAGCGATACCTGCCATTTTGTGAGGCCCGGCGGACCAGTCATGTGCGGTTACGAGGGTGGAAAATGAGTGACCACGACGATGTTCATGACCGTGCTCGGGGCCTCGCAAACGCCATTTCAGGGGGAATGAATTGTTGGGTGAGTTTACGCAAGACCGCCAAAGCGAACGAATCGCCGCCTCCACAATGCGCAGCCGAGCTCGACGACCTGGAGCGCGCGTTCGAGGTCGTTCGTGGTGGGTTTTTCGAGACGGATTTCGTGGCCGATGATGCCCTCATGGCAGACACTCGCCGGTTGCGCGCGCTGGTGGCGGATTGGTTGAAATCAGGGCAAGTCCCCAAAGAAGTCATCCCGCAACTCGAAGGGCTCCTCGAACGGCTGGGGATTTCGATCTCGTACCTCGATTCCGAGGCGTAGTATCGGTACATGAGAGCAACGAGGGGTGCTCGAAACGTTTTTCGCCGACGAGTCAAATGAGTTGCCATGCAGGGGTCGCTACTGATATGCGAGTGACGTACCCCTGCGGAAAGGTCGTATAGCGATGAGCGCCAAGGCGAGCGTTTGGTATGAGTCGAGCACGTTTTGGATTTTCGTCGGTCTGGCTCTGGGTGTGGTGCTGGGTGGGTTTTTCCCGCAAGACCAGCATCCGGTCGCTTACGAGCTTTTTCGCTTCATGTCGAAAGCCTTCATTTCGCTGATCAAGGGGCTCATCGTTCCGCTGCTCATCTCGACCATCGTCGTGGGCATTGCCCAAACGGGGGATTTACGAGCTGTCGGGCGCCTGGGGGCGAAGTCGATTTTGTATTTCGAGGTCGTGACGACCTTGGCGCTGATGATCGGCTTGGGAATTGCGAATTGGTGGAAGCCCGGGGAACATTTGCCGATCGATTTGAGCATGTCCGGGCCGGCGCTGGCCAAACCGCAGACGGGTTGGGAGACGGCGCTGCATCTATTTCCGTCGAATTTGATCAAACACGCCGCGGATGGGGACATTTTGCCCGTGGTCGTGTTCGCGTCTCTTTTCGGGATTAGTTTGACGCGAATTGGCGAAAAAGGAAAACTCATTCTCGATTTTTTCAAAGGTACGTCCGAGGTGATGTTCAAGTATACGGACATGGTGATGAAATTGACGCCGATTGGTGTCTTTGGCGCCATGGGGTACAACGTGAGTCACATGGCGGCCGAGCACACGGTTAATGGGGTCGTGGTGCGCGGATGGCCGGCCGTGTTGCATTTGATGAAGCAATACGCGCTGCTCGTCGGGAGTTTGTATTTCGCGCTGATCGTGCTGTTTTGCTTCGTTTTCGTACCGATCATGATCGTTACGAAAACCAAGGTGCTGGGCTTTTTGCGGGCGGTGCGTGAGCCGGCATTGACCGCATTTTCGACGGCCTCGAGCGAAGCTGCGTTGCCGCGACTTTTGGAAGAAATGGTGCTTTTTGGCGTGCCGCGCCGAATTGCGAGTTTCGTGATTCCAACGGGATACTCGTTCAACCTGGATGGTTCGACGCTGTATTTGGTGCTCGCGTCGCTCACGATTGCCCAGGCGGCTAAAATCGAGCTTTCGTTGTCGCAACAAATCACGATGTTGCTGGCCTTCATGTTGAGCTCGAAAGGGGTCGCGGGCGTTCCGCGCGCGTCGCTCGTGATCATCGCCGGGACGTGTGCGAGTTTTGGTTTGCCCGGGGAAGCGGGGATTGCGATGCTCCTGGCGGTCGACGAATTGATGGATATGGCCCGAACGATGATCAACGTGATCGGCAATGCCCTCGCGTCCGTGGTCATTGCGAAATGGGAGGGTGTGTATGGCTCAGCGCCAGAAGATGCCGCAGGTCTGGAAGAGCCAGCGCCAAAAGCAGAAACGACCGCGACGGAAGTGACGTCGACACTTTGAACTCAAAGGACTTCCATTTGGCTCTTGAAGTGGTGTCGCCAAGGCGAGTACAATAGCGCTGCAACACGATGCCGAGTCGCGTGCGTTTCTTGAAAAGACTGCTCTACCGGCTGCTGCTGACGACGTTGCTGTTCGTCGCGCCGGCTTTTCTTTGGGCGCGCGTGCCGATTTGGAGCTTCGTGTTCGAAGACTCGTCGAGTCGCACGGCAGAAACGGACGAGTCGTTCGGCGACGACGCCGAGTGGGAAGAGTGTTCGGAGGACATTCGGCTTGGTTCGCATGCGCGTTTGCGCGTGCGCCGCTCGACGAATCATGATGAACAGGCGCAGCTACGAAGCTTCGAAGTTTCGTTGCGGTCTCGTTTCTCCCTGGTCGTGGATGTTCGGCGCATCAAACCGAAACGATTGTTTGCGCCGCCTTATGTTCATCCTCGTTTTGTACGGCTTTTGAGTTGAGGGACGCGCGCTGGTCACGGTGTTGACGTGACGCGGTGCTGGGTTGAATCCCGACAGTCGTTTTCCATTGGCTCTACGGTTGTACCCGAGCGCGATGATTTCGCGCCGCAGCGAGGACGTCCCATGCAAAAGCTCGTCGATGGACTGCATAAATTCCAGTCCGAGATTTTTCACACGCACCAAGAGCTCTTCGAAGCTTTGTCGAAGGGTCAGGAACCGGAAACCTTGTTCATTACTTGTTCGGACAGCCGCATCAGTCCGAATTTGATCACGCAGACATTGCCTGGGGATCTGTTCATTCTGCGCAATGCCGGAAATCTCATTCCCACCTATGGCCCCTCGAGCAGCAACAGTGGCGAGGCAGGGACGATCGAGTTTGCTTTGGCAGGTCTTGGCGTAAAACACATCGTCGTTTGTGGTCATACGTTATGCGGGGCAATGAAGGGGTTGCTCAATGGGCAGATCCTCGAAAAAATGCCCGCAGTAAAAGCGTGGCTCGAACATGCCGAGGGGACCAAGCGAGTCATGGAAGAGAATTACAGCCACTTGACGGGTAATGAGCTCCTGACTGCGGCGATTGAAGAGAATGTGCTCACGCAGCTCGAAAACTTGCGCACGCATCCAGCCGTGCGTTCGCGCATTGCGCGGAATGAATTGTCGCTGTATGGCTGGGTTTACAAGATGGAAACGGGCGAAGTGTTCCAATACGACGGCGTGGAGGGGCAATTTTCTCCAGTAAGACTCAAGACCATGAGGGTCATGGCAAACCCCGAATCTGGCCCCGGCGCGATTTGATCCCCCGAACTCCCCAAACGCGGGATCATCGAATTGGGGCGAATTCTTCCGGCTAAGGCCGTTTTCCTCGCGTTTTCGTGCGTCGCACACGAACTTTGCCACCCGGGTCCTGGCGGGCAATGAATGCAACCATTTTTGCAAAATTAGGGTGCCCGAGGAGCTCGGTGACGGAGTTGTATTTCGTTTCGAGCTCTTTGTTCGTGAAAATGGCGTGCACGGCGTGATGACAATCGCGACAAATGGCGAGCGTGACTTTACCGCCGCGGCTGCGCGGGACGAGATGATGATCGGACGGGTGCATGTTGGGCCGTTCGCACAAAGGGCAGGAATCGATGGAGGCGGGGGGCATACGCGTGTAATAACTTCGGCCGTGTCGTGGCGCCATGAAATGGGGCTTTCTCCTCGGGCAAAACCTGTCAAAAAGTGTGTGGGAACCGTATCTGCATTAACATGTTATCGGCACTCCCAGGTCGCGCGCTCTGCCGAAGGCGTTGCCAAGTTTTGCGGATGCGGCAGTTTTGTCTTGCCACCGTCAACACTTACGCATATCGAAGGAGCATGCCTGATCCTATTGGATTAACATTGGAAACGTCGGATCATCGACGAGATGACACCGCAGCACGTGAACAAGCCCGAGCGCTGACGTTTCTTCGTATTGGAAGCCCTGCTGCCGCCCTTGCGGCCATTGGCAATCTCGTGATTGGTTTGAAGAGCGGGCAGTGGAATTATATCGTCGCCAGTGCCTTTCCAGGTATTCCTGCATTTGTGATGTTGGTGGGGATGCGCTGGGTGAGGGAAGGGCGAATTGCGCCGGCGATGCTCTTGTTTTCCCGCACGGCCATCGTTGCGTGTAGTTTGAATGCGCTGGTCTTTCCCGATCAATTTCCGGCATTCGAGCTGGTCGTCATCCTGTCGATCATCGTGGTTTTGCCGTATGTTCAAGGCGAGGAGTTGAAGCGGTTTTTGCGATTTGCAATGCCATTTGGCATTTTGATGCCGTTGGCGTGCCTGTGGTTGCCGCTTCCACATCCGGGTAAACCTATTGAACACCGGGCGATGGTGTCCGTGGTGCTGGTGCCCGTGTTTTGCATCGCCATCGTGCTCATCGTGCAGTTTGCCGAACGTTTGCGCGAAATGGTGACCAAGTTGGTCAGGTCAAACCAAGCTCTCGACGCAGCGGAAATGGCGCTTCGTGAAGAAGCGTCCCAATTGCGGGCAACGCTGGATAGTCGGCGTGACGCCGTACTCACGGTCGATACGGAAGAATCGGTTACGTATTTCAATGCGGCGGCGCGTGAATTGTTGGGCTTGGACGCAGAAGTTGCCAAAAAAACGAAGGTATTCGATCTTATTACCTTGATCTTTTCGCGTGAGGACGAGTCGATCGCGAACATCGTTGCGGCGGCCCGACGTTATGGTCGACCGGAGGTTCTTCCCGAAGGCGTGCGGGCCATATTGAATTCCGGGCAGAGCATTCCCGTCTCGGGATCGTACACATGCATGCGGGATGGCGCTGTGCTGGCCATCGAAGATATCTCGGACAAACTACGCACCGAAGCCTTGCGCGTCGCCCGGGACACAGCGGTGGCTGTTGCGCGTACTCGAAGCGAATTTCTTGCCAATATGAGCCACGAGATCCGTACGCCCATGAATGCCGTCATTGGTATGACTGGGCTGCTCGGTGATACGCCGCTCAATAACGAACAGCGAGAATTCGTCGAGACGATTCGTTCTTCGGGTTCTCACTTGTTGACGATCATCAATGACATTTTGGATTTTTCTAAAATCGACGCGGGAGCACTCGAATTTGAACATTATGATTTCGACCTGAGAAAATGCGTCGAGGAGGCTATGGAACTCACCATCACCGCGGCCTCGAAAAAGGGTATCGAATTGTTGCTGGACATTCGTCGCGAGGTACCAAGTCAAGTCAAGGGCGATGCGGGGCGCTTGCGCCAAGTGCTCGTGAATCTGGTGAACAATGCGGTCAAGTTCACGGAGAAAGGGGAAGTGGTCGTGACCGTGGGCACCAAACCCGCGAGCGATAACACGCATGTTGACATCCAAATTTCGGTGCAAGACACGGGAATTGGGATACCGCAAGACCGCATGGCCCGGCTGTTCAAGCCGTTTGGCCAAGTCGATGCTTCCTCGACCCGTCGATATGGCGGAACGGGGCTCGGGCTCGTGATTTCGAAGCAACTCGTCGAGCGTATGGGCGGAACGCTCGAGGTGGAAAGTACCGTCGGACGAGGCAGTACATTTTCGTTCAACATCGTTCTCGAGTGTGTTGGTCGTGCGGGCGCAACACCCATCTCGACCGATGCCCAGATACTCCAAGACAAACGCATTCTCATCGTGGACGACAACGCGGTGAGCCGTCGAATTCTTACTGGTTATTGTGAGATGTGGGGAATTCGGAGCATCGCGGTCGAGCGGCCCGCGGAGGCCCTGAGCCTTTATCGCAACGAACCATTCGACCTTGTGCTTCTCGACTACGACATGCCGGGAATGAATGGCGTCGAATTGGCTCGAGAAATGATGACTCAGCGCCAAGAAACACCATTTCTGATTCTCAGTTCGATAGGTGTCCCGCTGGCCGAAAAGGATTCCAAGTTGTTCGTTTCGCGTCTTCTGAAGCCGATTCGCGAATCGCAACTATTGGAACAAATGGTCGCCGCTGTGCAGCAGCGTGACCGCCAAATCATACCCAAAGCAGCGCCCACCCAGGTCGCCAAGTTGGATCGGGGGTTGCGTGTTTTGCTCGTGGAAGACAATCAAATCAATCAGCGTATCGCGATTCTCTTCTTGGATAAACTCGGTTTGACCGCGGACGTCGTGGGGGATGGAGAAGAAGCCATTTTGGCTGTGCGTAGGCAGCGGTATGACGCAATCTTGATGGATGTACAAATGCCGCGCATGGATGGTCTCGAAGCGACGCGGCACATTTGCAGTCAATATGCACGTGGCGAACGTCCGTACATCATTGGCATGACCGCTCACGCAATGACGTCGGACCGCGATGAGTGTTTTCAAGCAGGCATGGATGATTATCTCCAAAAGCCAGTGTCCCTGGCCGCCCTTGCCGTGGCGCTGAAAAAGGCGCAAGAACGACCCGGCCGAGCCTGAGAGCGCCCAAAATCAATCTGCGCTCGGCGTTGACGTCGTACCTAGGAAAACCATTGCTGCGCTACAGTTTTCCTAGCCTCACGAGCCCGTCTTGCTGTACAATGCCCACATGAAGACCCGGGCTCTTGTTTTTGCTCTTGCGTTGGCCGCGTTTCCTTCGACCGGCTGCTGCAAAGCATGTGGCGCCGTATCCGATATTGCCAAAGAAATCAAGGGACCCGAAGCGGCAGAAGGCGAACGGCTCGTCAAAGAACGCATCACGACCGACAAAGAACTCCGTAAACGCATTTGTGGCGTCGATACCCGGGAACTCACTAGTCTGGTCATCAAGAAAAATCCCGTGGGAAATTATTCGATTCAGGGAACGCCAGTTGAACGATATCCGGCAAAAAGCGTAGCCGCCAAAGCCGACGCGGGGCCGGGCAAATCTCCCGTCGATCCAACGAAGGTTCTCGAATGCGTTGCCGTCGTCGGCCTCCTGTGGAACGCAAAAGAAAGTGGAGGCAAGACCACGTGGTCCATTCACCAACTCGATGTCGAAGAAATCTCGACCCCAGGCAGCGAATACAAACGCCCCTCCGCCGATTGGGATTGAGTCTCGCCTAAAATGAGCTGGGTGGTAGCACGATCCATCAAGTTCGTGCTACTGTGTCACGATGCGGACGGGTAAGCACTTTGGCGTTCTTCGGGTTTTGTGCGGAATAGGTGTTTTGCAAGGATCGAGCGCGTGGGCCCACGAGCCGAGGTCCAAGGAAAAGGCGCTGGCGGTGCATGAAGCGCCGAAGGAAGCGGCGGAAGAGGCGCAAGTCGAGAATAGCGCGCCGGAGGTACGCGAAACCGAACGAATCGAGGTGACGGTTCGTGCGGAAAAACCAGGGGCCGAAGCAGCGTCGCGCGTGGTCGTGGGGCGTCGGGAGTTGGATTTGCGCCCGCGGCTTCGTCCTGCGGATATTTTGGAGGCGGTTCCGGGGCTATTTGCGGTGCAGCACGCGGGTGGTGGAAAAGCGAATCAATATTTTTTGCGCGGTTTCGATGCCGATCACGGGACGGACGTGGCGTTTTTCGTCGATGGAGTGCCCGTGAACAAAGTGAGTCACGGACACGGTCAAGGGTATACGGATTTCCATTTCCTCATTCCCGAGCTCGTGGTGTCGCTCGATGGGTACAAGGGCCCGCACGATGCGCAGTTTGGCGATTTTGCGACAGCGGGGGCCGTGAATTTGCGGCTTGTGGAGAAGCTGCAAGAAAGTTACGCCCAAATTCGTTTGGGGCAATTTGGCATTTTTCGAGGACTCGTGATGGAGTCGCCGGATTTGGGGGATCACTGGCGAGCGGTGGTCGCTGCAGAATACCATCGGGATGACGGTCCTTTTTTGAATTCGCAAGAGCTGCAGCGGCTCAATTTGTTTTTGCGGGCGACCCATGACCTCAGTCACCGGTCGAAAGTGAGTTTTACGTGGATGTCGTATGGCTCGACGTGGAATGCATCGGGGCAAATTCCAGCGCGGGCGGTGTGTGGTGAAGGTGAAGTGGGAATCGCTGACCCTTCCTCTTTTGGTCAGCCGTGTCTGAATCGGTTTGGCGCGGTGGATCCGACCGAAGGAGGAGCTACGCAACGGCATATGGCGCAACTGGCCTTCTCGACGGCGTGGGAAGGTGCGGATCTCGAGGTGATGGCGTACTTCGTGCGGTACCAATTTGGTTTGTACTCGAACTTCACGTTTTTTCGGGACGATCCGGTTCATGGCGATCAAATCGAGCAAACCGACCAGCGGACGATGGGAGGAATCGACATGCGTTTGCGGCGCCAAACGAATTATCGCGGCGCCACTTTTACGACGTCGCTGGGAACGCAGGTGCGGATCGATGGAATCGACAATGGGTTGTATCACGACCAGGCGCGGGAACGGCTGCAAACGCGCGTCGATGCGAACGTGGGCGAGAGCCAACTGGGGGTGTATGTGGAAGAAGATGCGCGGGTGCGAAAGTGGCTTCGGTTTGTCGCGGGAGCACGTGTGCAACGCCTGGATGTGCAGGTGCAGGACCGTTTGGAGAAAACGTCAGGGGGTTCATCGAGTGGAACCCAAGGCGGAACGTTGTTTCTGCCGAAGTTTCGGGCGGCGATTACGCCGATTCCGGAGGTCGATTTGTATGCCGCCTATGGTCGAGGCTTTCATTCGAACGATGCGCGTGCGGTCGTCCGCGGGCAGGAGACAGTATCACTCATGACTCCAGCGAATGGATACGAAGTGGGTTTTCGAGTCAAACCATTAAAAAATCTGAGCCTGAGTGCAACGGGGTTTTTGTTGGACCTTGCGTCAGAGCTGGTGTGGGTGGGTGATGAAGGAACGACGGAAGCTTCAGGACAAACGCGGCGTTACGGTCTGGAGGCGAGTGCCCGATATCGAATGGCAAATTGGTTTTTCGCGGACGCAGATGTGACGTGGACGCATGGGGAATACCGTGGGTCTGGAGGGGCCATTCCGTTGGCGCCAACGGCGACATTTTCGGCGGGGGTGGCGGCTCGTCCGACGTTTGGGGTATTTACGCCGTATGCGGCTGTGCGAATCAAGTCGATCGGGGATCGACCAGCAACGGAGGACAGAGCGCTTGTGGCGGATGGTTTTACCATTGTCGATGCGAATGCCGGGTTGCGCTGGAAAAACCTGGAGGTTGGCGTGGATGTGCAAAACCTTTTGGGTGCCACGTGGCGCGAGGTGCAATTTGCGACGGAATCGCGCATGGCGTACGAGCCGGCGCCGGTCACGGGGATTCATTATACGCCGGGCTGGCCACGGACGGTGATGGGGCAAGTGGCGGTGTATTGGAAGTGAAAAGAGGGAGTCTCTCAGAATATCCAGCCAAATCTGGGTTTGTCCGCCCCGGGAGGGTTTGATTTTGCGGCGTCGCGGCACCCCGAACTCGCCCGCTGCGCGGGCTCAAACAGCGGGGTCCCCGCCGCAAACGCCGCAAAATCAAACCGCTCCCAGGGCTCGTATGATCAGCGGTGAATCCCTGGTAAAAGCCGCCTCAGAAAGGAGCCGTTACGTCGGCGGTCGAAAAGCCCGGTACAACCTGATGAGCCAGATTCCGGTGAAGGCGAAAAACGATCCGAGGATGACGAGCATCGCCGTATTGTCGAGAGGTGCGCGGGCGAGGTTGGACCGCAAAACGAGGTGCAGCACGGCGGCGGCAAGGGTGGCCATGGCCGTGCCAAACCAGGACATCCAATCGCCCATTCTCTCCAATGCTTCGGGCCAACGTTCGTCGGTTAGCCAATACTCGCGATGGGGAATGTTGACGAGCTCGCGCGGAATTCGAGCCAACAGGGCGGGCATGGTCGAAAAGAGGAGCACGACAAGGCCGAAAACGACGAAATAAAAAATGAAAAATTCATCCCGCGACATGAATCCATTGGGCTGTCCCGAGGGGCCATAATGCGAGGCCATACGTTCGGGGAGTTGGTCCCAAACTTGGACGATGCGCAGCACCGACAAACCGCCGATGGCCAAAGAAATCAAGGATGCGAGTCGTCTCGAGGGCATAGGTTATTTCACGATTCCGCAAGGCGCGTTCAAGGTAAGCGAACCAGGTTTTCCATTTTGAAAAATCGGAAGGATGTGCTTTTCGACCTGGTCAAGGAAAGCAGCAAAGCCATTCGCCTGGCCTCGCTCACGCAAGAGAGATCGATCATCCAAACATCGATCGCTTCGTTCTTCGTTTTTGCCGCACAATCGGGCCAAGATGATTTTCGTATCGGTAGGGGCGTCGTTTGGCTTCGAGGTCAGCTTGTCCTGTTGCTTGATCGGGTCAAACTTCAATTCTTTCGTGAGAGCTTCGAGCAGCCGCTCTTCACGTTCGTTTTGCGGTACGAATCCCGAGATTCGCCATGCTTCTACCTCGGGGTGCGCCGCAGCGTAGACAATTTGAAATGGCCATTCGGAAGATTCGCGTGCTTGCTGTATCCCCTCGAGGCGACACTCATCGCGGTCGACGTCACGCACCAGCACGACGATATCGGGTCGCGGGTTCGCTTGGACGAACAGCAGGAGAGTTTCCCGCCACTGATCTGCGTCATGTACCTTTCGCTTCCCCTTGATCCATCCGTGAAGCTTAGGACCACGATAGTCGCCTTTGTGGTATTTGTAGTAAGGCTCGTCTTCATGGCGTCCCTGCCATTTTCGACAATGATCGAGGATATCCACGACCCAATCGACGTGCTCGGTGACGTGCTCATCGACGACCTTGGTCACGGCTGTATAGTGACCTTTGTCTTCACAACAAATGCCCAAAATGATCGTCATACCGCGGGCTCCTCGGGTCCGGATACCCAAGCATCACCCAATGAAGCGTAAAGTTCACCCGTTTGCAGACCGTAGCGCCACTTTTCGAATTCTACATGGTCGGTCAATTTCTTGGCGCGAGTTTGTCGTTTTTCGTCGAGCGCCAATACTCGGATTTCGCTGGGCTCGAAAAGATCCAACAAATAAGGTGAATGGGTCGTACAGACAATTTGCAGCTCGGGGTCCATCTCGAGCAAATCGCGCAATACTCCAACGAATTTTGCTTGCGCATCAATGTGCAATCCCCGGTCGACATCATCCAGCAAAATGACTTTCGGGCGCCCCGGTTCACGCAATTTCGTCAAGAGACCCAAGGCGAGTACGGTGCCTTCGCTCAGCAAATCCGCGGGAATGGATCCGCCATGTTCGAATTCGATTTCGAACCGGTCCGCTTTTTCGTCTTTTTGCACCGCCCGCCACACTTGTTGACCCTCGACCGACAAAGGCTCCACGTCTCTTGTAAACATGCGAATTTTTTTGGTGCGAATACGTTTGACGCCTGAAACCACGCGCGCGAGATCCTGGGTGAGTTTTTCCACTTCTTCTTCGGCGGCGCCTTTCATCCAGGCCAAAACCGACGGCAGCCCAGCACCATTAAAACGCATTTGCGACTTTTCACCCGTCGGAATGGACGGTCGAGTCATTTCGTTGGCGTCCAGGTGAAGATAGGCCAAGGAACCAAAACGCCGAATGCGTGGATCATCGAGCACCTTCTGAGCTTCAGGCGTAGGCGCCACACCTGTGAAAGGGACCACGGTTTCCAAGTGTTCGCCGTTTGGCCCGTACATGTGGAGCCTGAATTCGATCGCGGTATCCGGGACCTGTTCGTCCTCGTCCGCACCGGGCACGGAAACCTTCAGGTGCAGTTGTTCGCCGCTCGTCGCGCGCATCGACAATTCAATGACGGACGATTGCAACGGATTGGTAAATCGCCGTGGATCCGGAATGTCGTGAAACGTTCGGCCCAACCGAGCCCAGGGATGAACAGCGTCCGAATTGTCATGGCGGTTGTTTTTACGGACGAGACCTGTTTGCGAGAGCAAGTGCATCGCTTGAAGGACACTGCTTTTTCCCCCGCCGTTGGGTCCCACGAGCACCGTAAAGCGGTCCAGATTCAGCGTGACATCTTGCAGGCTCTTGAAATTCTTGAACGTGACGGTCTCGATCATCGTGCGCGTCGTGTACCACAACCCGACACGTCACTCCAAACTTAACGCATGACTTTTTTTGCTTTTTTATACGCGAATCGTGCATCAAGTCACCAGCGACCGCGCATGTGTACCAGGAACATTCCGCAGATGAGGTCGGTCGTCCTTGACGTGTGTGTGTCTTCTGTCTCTTGGGAAAACGCGGAATTGGGTTACAATGCAGCCTGGATTCACGCAATTTCAGGCGGCGGAAATCGTTTCTTGAATGAAAATGCTTCCGGCGACGGGCCCATTTCCGTGATGAGCTTCATTCTCCGTTTGGCCTCGTCGACGGTGGGCAATGTTCCTTCTGGAATCCACCACATCGCCAGGGCATGACCACCTACGACGGAATTGACATCGGCAAACCAACGTCGTCGCGCCGCGTATACCTCCGAGTGCGCCGTGCGGTACGTGTACGCATGTAGCGCGTCAATGGACGTCCATACCGACATGTTGAACAAGACGAGCGGATCGTCGAATTCGCGCTGCGTGGGATCCCGTGAATCCGTGAGGTACCTCCAGACAAACCCCGGGCTTTGATCAGCGAGCGAATTCATTTCATCGAGTCGCGCCAGGTAATCCGCGAGGCGCGGATCGTCTGTCGGGACCAACGCATACGCAACATTGGCTTGGGCGAGCTGGTAGTTCATTGTCGACCGCCTCGATTACCGAATCCGGAGGATGCTGTGATCGTCGCCGACTTTGGGCACCGGGACGAGCTCGTTTTCAAAAACTCCATCGTCGCTTTCGGGCTCGCATAAATACACCGCAATGGCTCCCAAGGGCTGATTCGTATCCACCTCGGCATAACCTGGCGGCAACGTGCGTTTTTCTTGACGCCATTTCACGGCGACTTCCCCGACTTTCGCGGCTTCCAGAATGGCTCGACCGTCTTCCGTACCAAGCGATTCGATCGTGGCCACCTCGACGTCGTACGTACCTTCCGCTGGTTTTACCTGTAAACCATGTTTGTGCAAGTGCGTCGCGACAGGCGCGGGAACCAAATACGCCTGGGGACGATCCACGACGACCGTGCCTTGGAAACGCCCAAAATGAGGGATCGTGCACGTCGAAGGGGCGCCTTCCAAGGTGCGGGGCGATCGCGTCAAGATGGAGATTGGTTTGTCGAATGCCTCCAATTTGTACCGCACGGCAACTCGCTTCGGGGGCGTTTTGCTGGATTCGACCACTTGTTTGACGACATCGGCGTTTTTCGCCGCCCACGTCAAGAGTTCGATTTGCCACGCCCGAGCCGTTTGCACCCGCTCCTCGAACGGCAAATAACTATAACACTCGAGCAAAATATCCATCCGCCCAGTCAGTCCCCGGTAATTGGAACCGAATCGGGGATGATGCGGATAGGTCATCCAACCCAAACCCACGTGACCTTCAGGGTCGACTTCGCCGTCGGCATCGAGAATGCGTTCGTCCTCGACGAAATTGCCATACCAGCCGCTTTCGAATCCGCGAGCGCGCACGGCGGCGATAACTTCGGGAACCATGCGCTTGCGGGCCAACTCAATGGGTTCGGCGCGACCTGATTCGACGGTATGGGGAACGTCGACGGTCATTTGAAATCGATGCACGCTGCCATTGGTGGCGTGATTGTCGATGGTCAAATCCGGAGCGAAGGGGACGCATACGTGATCCTGCAACAGGCGCATTTCGGGAGCGCGCTGGCGCATGTAATCGCGATTGAGGTTGATCCCGTGACTCTGGGTGCGTGTGCCGACGACTGGGCCAATTTGTCCAGACAATTTTTTCAAATCGAGGCGCCGGTTGGCAGGATCGAGGGCGTCATTGCCGTCGGGATTAAAGAGCGGGACGATGACCAAGGTGAGCGCATCGAGAAAATCTTCTTGTTTGCCGTCGAGCATATCGCGCACGAGGGCCAAAGTCGCTTCTTTGCCCTCGACTTCGCCAGGGTGAATGCCGTCCATCAGGAGCACGACGGGGCGATTGGTTTTGCGCGCGTCCGCGGCGGATTGGACTTTGTCTTTGGACAGAATGAGCAGCGGAAGTTCACGGCCTTGCGGCGAAACGCCAAAGGTTTGGACTTGCAAACGCGGATCATTTCGGCTGTCGAGTCCGCGGATGAACTGCATCACGTCGGCGTGCAGAGATGTTTCGCGATAGGAAGTGGATTCGGCGCGCGTGAGGAGCATGGGCGCGACATACCACGAAAAAATGCGTGATGGTACGGCGCTGCGACATCATTCACGGCGGCGTGACGTGCGTCTTGCAACGCCACGCCAAATCCCGTAGCGTCGATTCCTGCACGACGCATGGAACTCATCGGAGGACGATACCGCACCGAGGAAAAACTAGGTGCGGGGGGAATGGGCACCGTGTACGCGGCCGAGGATACGGTCACGGGCGGACGTGTCGCCGTCAAAGTCGTCGCCGCGCAAGTTGCGGAAAACGAAGTGCTTCTCAGTCGTTTCGAACGCGAAGTGCGGGCGGTCCGGGCGCTCGAAACACCGCACGTCGTGCGCATGATCGACGCGGGGCGCGATCCCTATTCGAAACTGCCATTTTTCGTGATGGAAGTGCTCGACGGCGAAGACGTGGCCCACGCGATCAAACGTTTGCGCCCGATCCGCCCCGACTTGGCCCTGCGTATTGGAGCGCAAGCTTGTGCAGGCCTCGAAACAGCGCACGCTGCACGCATCGTTCACCGCGACATCAAGCCCTCGAACCTGTTCCTCGCCAGAACATCCGTGCCTGGGCAACGTGTCGTCAAGATTCTCGATTTTGGTATTGCCAAACTCGTGCCCGAACCCGGAGAGACTGGGCAATCAGCCGAATTGACGAGTTTGACCGAGACCGGAAGCATGCTCGGATCACCGCTTTACATGGCTCCCGAGCAAGCGCGTGGGTACAAGAACATCGATGTACGGGCCGATATTTGGTCACTCGGCGTGGTGCTTTATCAAGCGCTTACCGGACGAACCCCACATCCATTCACGGATGCTTTGGGCGAACTCATCATCGCCATTTGTACTTCGCCTGCAGAACGGATCGAGAAGTTGGCGCCTTGGGTGCCCAAACGTATTGCCGATGTGGTGCATCGAGCGCTCGAGATCAATCCTTCGGGGCGATATCAAACGATGAGCGAGATGCGCGAGGCGTTGCTCTCGTGTTTGCCGCAGGGCACCGCCGTCGATGACAGCATGCTCGTGACCATGCCCGAATCCGAGCGGATCGCTTTGTCAAGTGCATCCAGGACAAACGCGGGTGAAGACGGCGCGGGCATTGGGGGACGGACGATGTCCGATCAACCAACCACGCATTGGGTCGGAGCAAGTACGGGCACGACAACGCCTACGCCCATGCAACTCGGCCCGCTCACCGCGACTGGAATGCAGGCGGTTGGCGCGACAACCTCCGTGGTCAAACCCATGCATCGAGGGGTCATGGTGGCGCTGGTGGTTGGATTCGCGTTGCTCGGGGGCGTTGGGGCGCTGTTGCTTTTTGGAGGTGCGTCGGCGCCACGGGAGGCAGAAAAACCCGCACAAGCTGGGCCGATCGCAGTCATCCCGACACGTGTGGTTCGAGTCAAGATCGATCCTCCCGATGCCGAAGTGTTTCTGGATGGGCGTACAGCTGCGGTGAAAGACGCGGTGCTCGTCATCGAAGGCACGCTTGGCAGCTCGCACGTCGTGCAGGTATCGGCGCTGGGACGCACGGAGACGCAAGATGTCATCGTGACGGAACAAGGAGCCATACCCGCACAAGTGAAGGTTGCTCCGCCCGAACCCAGCGCAAAAACCGCGGCTACGGCAGCACCACCGACCAAAAAAGGAACGCTTGGTTCACGGACGTCTGAACCCACCAAACCGCCACCTCCGCCACCGGGCGAAATCTATTTGGGTCGATAAAGATGGCCAGGAAAAACCGATCCGTTCGCCCGCGACTCATAACCACGCTGGGAATTGCTACGATTTGCTTGCTGGGTTTTTCGAGACAAGCTACGGGCGATGGATTGGCGGATGAAGCGGAGCTGCACTTTCAGCTGGGAGTGAACGAGTACCAAAAAGGCGAGTTTACGGCGGCGCTCGAGCACTACATGGCGTCGAATCGGCTGGTTCCGAATCGGCGCGTGGTGTTCAACATTGCGCGCACGTTCGAGCAGATGAAGCGGTTTCCGGACGCGCATCGGTATTACGTCGAAGCGCTCGATGGGGAGACGAACCAAACGGCGATCGAGGCATCACGAACGGCGATCGAGCGTCTCGCGCCGTTCGTCGCGCTGCTCGATGTCGCCACGGATCCGCCTGGGGCAACGATCTACATCGATCGCAAAGACCTCGGCTCGCGAGGTCGTGCGCCGCGTTCTTTGGCGCTTGCACCCGGCAAATACAAGGTGATCGTGGAGCTTGCGGGGTACGAGTCGGTGTCGAGTGACGACTTGACGATTCAATTGGGCAGCACGAAAAAAGTGCCGATCAAATTGAAGCGGATCGAAGGCAAAGTGGAGGTGACGTTGACGGGTGCGGCGCATGCGGCGGTGCGTTTGGACGACGAAACGAGCGCGCCGTTGTGCACGGCGCCTTGTGAATTCGCGGCGCCAGTCGGAAAACACGAGCTGTTTGTCACGGCCGATGGGGTGGCCTCGTCGCCGAAAAGCATCAACGTGGTGGCGGGGCAGAAAATTACGGTTGGTGTGGCGTTACGTCCGCCGTCGGGTGTGGTGGTCGTAGGTTCGACGGAACCTGGGGCATTGGTGACGATTGATGGACGTCCTGCGGGTTTTACCCCGGCGGTTCTTCGCGACGTACCCGTGGGGCCGCGCAAGGTGCAGATCAGTGGCAAGGGGTATGCAACGGAAACGCGCGAGATCGTCGTGCGTCAAGGAGGTCAAGTGGATCTCGGCGTCATCGATTTGGTGCCGCAACGCGAGGTCACGGCGGTTTCGCGTTATGCCGAGCGCATCGATGATGCACCAAGCTCGGTCTCCGTCATCGATGGGCGGGAGATTGCAGCTTTTGGGTATCCGACGATTGCCGAGTCATTACGTGGCGTGCGCGGTATGGCGCTGGCGAACGATCGCGTGTACGCATCGGCGTCCGTGCGCGGGATTGGCCAGCCAAACGATTATGGCAGCCGGGTCCTCGTGCTCTCCGACGGCCAAGCATTAAATGACAATTTGCTCAACAGTTCCTACATCGGCAGTGATGGGCGCAGTGATTTGGGCGATATCGAGCGTATTGAAGTGGTGCGTGGACCAGGCTCGCTTCTTTATGGTGCAGGAGCGTTTGCCGGCGTCGTGAACTTGGTGACGCGTGGGCGCGAGGCGCCGAATAGCGTGCACGTAGGAATTGGCACGTACGACAATGCGGTATTACGCGGTCGTGGGGGCGTGCAATGGAAGTTTGGCCAGGACAAAGGTATTTGGGCGAGCGGCTGGGGCGCGCAATCGAATGGTTTCGACCTCGAAATCCCCGTGAATGGAAATCCACAACCAACGCTCGTCCGGAATGTGGAACGATTTCAAGCCGGAGGGACGGCGGGACGGATTTTCATTGGCGCGGCGACGGTGCAATGGCTGTTGCATCATCGGACGCAAGCGAGTCCCGTGGGTGCATATGCCACAGAATTGAACAATGGGCGCAGTGCGTTTGGCGATACACGCATGATGGTCGAGGCGCGGTTCGAGCCCAAAATCTCGAATTCGGTGCAGCTTCTTCTGCGGGCTCATGCCAATCGGTACACGTACACGGGGCTGTATGCATTTCCAGGAAATACAGACAATCGTGAAAGTTTTGCCGGAACGTGGATGGGTGGCGAAGCGCGGATGGTGTTTTCCCCCAGCCCGCGATTTCGATTGACCGTGGGTGGGGAAGGTCAATGGCATCCGGAAGCTTCTTTGACGGCTGTTCAGGTTGCGCCTGGACAACCGAATAACCGCTACTTGAACGAACGTCGACCGTATTATTTCGGTGCGGGTTACGCACTTGCAGAAGGCAGTCCTTGGCCCTGGCTGCGTTTGTCTGGAGGCGTGCGTATCGATGGGTACAGCACGTTCGGTGCGGTCGTGGTCCCGCGCGGGGCGATCATCATCAAGCCTTCGCGTGGGGGTATTTTGAAAATCATGGGTGGTCGAGCATTTCGAGCGCCGAGCATTTACGAGCAGCTGTACAACGACAATGGACAATCGCAAGAAAAAGCGTTGAAGCTCGATGCCGAAAAAATCGTCTCGGGAGAAATCGAATATTCGCATCGTTTTTTGGAAGACTGGGTGGCGCTCGGAGCCGTGCACGCAAGCGTGGCGGACGATATCATCGAAACGGAACCGATACCGGGAAAAACCACGGTTCATTATGCCAACCAAGACGAGAGCATTTTGGTTTTGGGTGGCGAGACCGAATTGCGTCATGAGTGGCGGAAAGGCTGGATGCTTTCGGCGACGTATGGATATCAGAGCGTCCGGTACTTGGTTCCCGGGAAGGATTCGGTACCGACGCCCAATGTGCCCGCGCATTTGGCCGGAATGAGGTTTGTCGTTCCCGTATTGCCGACAGTTGCGTCGTTGGGTATGCGGGGGACGGTCGAAGCGCCCAGGTTGTACGGTGATGGTCAATCGACGCCTTTGGGTGTCGTCGCGGACGTGACGGTGTCTGGAGAGCTGAAAGCCTACGGTTTGCGGTATGTGGTGGGCATTTACAATGTGGCGGATCGTCGATATTCGGTGCCCGTGACCGAGACGTTTTCGAGCCGGACGATGCCGCAAAATGGGCGGACGTTTTTGGTGGATCTCACGGGGACATTTCCGCCGTGAGAATGGCGACTTCGAGGGTGTTGATCAGGAGTAGGCGTCCAAATCTGGGTTTGTCCGCCCGGGAGGGTTTGATTTTTTTGCGTCGCGGCACCCCGAACTCGCCCCTTCGGGGCTCAAACAGCGGGGCCCCACCGCAAACGCAAAAAAATCAAACCACTCCCAGGGCTGTCTCGATCCATGGGGAAAACCTGATCAACACGCTCTCAATGCTCACCATTTTTGACCGAGCAAATGTCTTGTTTGGAATTGGGGCTCGGATCTAGATCGCATTTGATTTTCTGAAGGGGAGGCCCCCCCCAAAACCCAGAGCCTTCCCAAATGGCCTGTTGGCCATCGGGTTTGTCGAAGCAGATGCGCCAAGTATCGTAACGATCACCCATGATGATGAACGCCGAAAAATAGCTTGTCCGGGCAAACGAGAAAAACCCATCGACATCCGTGCGTGTTTCTTGTGATCCCGCCGGACATCCGGTGCTGGTGCGCGACGGACTCACGACGAGGTGCACCGTGACATTCGCTGCCGGCATTCCGCCAGCGATGAGCGTTCCGCGGATATTCGGGGATTCTTGTTGGTCGTGAGGGAAGGGGATACATGCGCCACATAGGGTGACGGCAAAGAGAAACACGTTGCGCATGGTTTTGGCATTCATTCACGGCACCCCGCCATAAGCTACGTCGCTCAAACCCAGCGTCGTCGGCGTGGTGGCCTTGGTCCATGACGCTGCGTCCGTCGATGTCGCAATCATGCCACCCGAGCCTACCGCGACGAACCTATCCGTTCCATTGTGGACGACGCCTTGGAAAAACCCAGTTTCGCCGGTCAAAGAGTGATCCGTGAATACCAGGCCATCGGGTGAAGAATAAAGACCACCCATTTCGCCACCAACAACAAACGTGTTTGCTCCGTGGGTCATCGTGTGCGCCGCGGCATTGGGAGAAACCGTTTGGCTTGTCCACCCGAGCCCATCGACGAAATGGTTCACCGAGGAACCACCGACAGTAAACACCCCTTCGGTCGTCGTAATGCTATCGCGAAAATCAGGACCAACGTCTTCTTGCCAAGATTGTCCGGGCACCGCCGTGAAAAGCGCCGGGGTTTGCATATCCGAACGTGAGAACGCTGCGGCAATGAGCGTCGTGTCTTTGTACGCCACGGCGTGGAACATGTACGACCCCGGCGCGACGATGTTTTCCCAATCGATTCCGTTGGTCGAGGTGACCGTGACCGCACCGACGTTGAAATCACCACCGACCGCGACAAACTGCTCGCCGGTGTGGATGACATGGACGAGATCGACGCCGGTAGGGCTGTAACGTTGCTTGAATTCGACGCCGTTTAGCGACGTGAGAATGACGCCACCGTCACCGACGGCGACGAA
>DAOMZH010000014.1:0-21780 GCA_035437985.1 Polyangium sp. (in: bacteria)
CGCTGGATCCGGCGGAGGCTCAGGAGGAGGCGGCGGGGGCGGCGCCTCGGGCGGAGGCTTCGGCTTGCCAAATCCCTTGGGCTGAGCCATCGCGGGCGTCGCGACAAACGTCATCGCTACGACGCAAAGCGCCGTTTTCGAGCCCCAACCACGTCGAAAAGCAAAGTTTGCCATCTGTTTATCCGTTATCGAATTCACGTACCTACGTCGAAACATCAATCGTCAAAATTACGAGACGGCCCTTGCTCGCCATTCGGCGGCTTGGTGGTCTTCGTCGTTGCTGTCGTCGTCTGAGTTGCCGTTACTGGAGGCGCAGGATCCTTGGTTTTCGCCACCGCCGTCGTCGTCACGACCGGAGCTGCCGAAGGCGTCGGTTTGGCCGTCAGCAACGTGAGTTTGTCAGGTACAGGTCCCTTCGCCGTAATGATCACATCCGCATGCGCCTCGAGTTTGTCTTTGTAAATGCGCACCGGATGCACACTGCCCATCTCGCCGCTGATCAACACCGTTCCGCCAGCATTCACGTTGACGACTCGATTGGCAATTTCAACCGTTGCATCCGGCGGTTCAATCGTGATCGCTACCTCGCGAATCAACGCGCCCGTCGTCACGCCCGCGGATGGAGCAGACGCGGCAACTGGCTTGGCCGTCTCCTCGGCCACTGGAGTTTTGGCGACTTCCTCGCGGGAATTACGCATCACCACCGCGACGCCAATGGCCGCCGCGAGCCCTACACTGACCAGGACGATCGGGACAAACTTCTTCCGGGACGAACCTCGATGGTCACCACTCTCGGACGGCGCCAAGGAGCCCCGCACTTCCCCTGAATCGAGTCGCGTCGACGCAGCTCGATCCACACTCTTGGCCACCGCCAAATCGAGCGGCTGCGTCTTGTCCGTCTCCGACACACGATCGACGCTCTCGCGCGTCTCGTTCCCAATGAGCAACGTCGTTCGAGAAGGACGAATGCCAGCCAAAGTTCCAAACGCATCAACGAGTTCCGCGACGCTCTGAAATCGACCCTTCAAGTCTCGCGACAAAGCTTTTTCAAAGAATCGATCCACGTCGATGCTCAGCGAAGGCACCAGGATCGACGGCGGTAAAACTGGATCCGTGCAGATCGAGACGAGCAGCTTGCCGATGTTTTCCGATTCGTCGAAGGGCAAACGCCCCGTGAGCATCTCGTACAAAATCACGCCGATCGACCAGAGATCGCTGCGATGATCCACGAGCTTCGTTTCGCGAATCTGCTCGGGACTCATGTACGAAGGCGAGCCCATGAGCGCACCCGTGCTCGTGGCCGATGCGGACTTCGTCGCCGTGATGTCCTTGGCGATTCCAAAGTCGAGAATCTTGACCATCTCTTCATCGCCATGTTTGGCGAGAAAAATATTGCTGGGCTTCAAGTCGCGGTGAACGATGCCGAGTTCATGCGCGCGACGCAGCGCTTTGCCGAATTGTTCGAGGATCCGGAAACACTTGAGCACATCGAGAGGACCGCCACGACGCAGGCGATGATCGAGGTCTTCTCCATCGAGCAACTCCATCGCGATGTACGGCGCGCCGTCTTCGATTCCGTAGTCGAGAACTTGCACGACATGCGGGCTTTTGATGAGCGCCGCAGCTTTTGCTTCACGTTCGAAACGTTGCCGCGCAGATTCGTTCTCCGCGATGCTCTTTTCCATGAATTTTACGGCAACGTCCGTGTCGAGAAGCTGATGCCGTGCAATCCAAACGGAGCCCATCCCGCCCTGCGCCAGCGGCCGATCGAGCTTGAACTTGCCGCCAATGATCGCGCCCTCTGTGATGGTCACGATGCGCCTCTCCTCCCGTTCGTGCACAAATGCGTGCAGATTAGGTATTTACATCGTAGCCGATCCGCGTCGTGAACTGCACGTTGAAAAAGGCACCTGCACAACGAGCAGAACCATCGACCTCATGATCGAAAACACCTACGCTCGAACGTGATCTCGCCCGCGTCATGCTTCCTCGCCAACCACTTCTTGGACCTAAGATCGTGATGATTCTCGCGCTGGCGATGATGTTCACGAGCAGCTGCAAGTCGAAGGAGTGCGTGCCTGGTCAACAAGTTGCGTGTGCATGCCCGGGAGGCGCGCAAGGCGTGCAAAGCTGCGATGTCGACGGCGCTCGCTATTTGCCCTGTATTTGTGCGCCGCCCGCCCCCACTGCTCCCCCACCAGCTGCTCCAGCTGCGGCTCCAGCTCGCCGACAAAAACAAATTCGCTGTGGAACATCGACATGCGACGTCGCCTGTTGCGCCACGTTCGATCCGCCCAAGTGCACCCGAGATCCCCGTGATTGCGGCCGCACGGAACAAGGCGACGCGGTGATCTACGAGTGCGATGGGCCCGAAGATTGTGAACAAGGCCAAGCATGTTGCCTCGTTCCCGGAAAAACCGTGATCGCCTCCGTCTGCGTGCCGCGCCAAGAATGCCGCGGCAGTTTTCCCCATCCGCGTTACGGCAACACCGTCTCGGCAAAAAAGGTTTGCCACGGAAATATCGACTGCGAAGTTTCCGAAACCTGCTCGTCTTCGGGGGATTCAACAGGCATTTTGACCTGCAACAAATAATGTTTCGCTCCGCGTACGACCGCTCAACGCGCGCGTCGTTCGACCAGGGAACGATCGATCGTTTGTAGTGACGAACAGCCCGCGAGGGCCATCGCCGTGGATAACTCTTCGCGAAAAATATCCAAGACCGTACGTACGCCAGCTGCACCACCCACGGCCAAACCCCAAAGCACCGGACGACCAATCATCACGGCCCGCGCGCCCAATGCGAGTGCTTTGAGAACGTCGGTGCCCCAACGAATTCCGCCATCCACAAGAACGGGCACCCGTCCCGCTACCGCATCAACGATTCGCGGCAACACCTCGAGCGTCGCCGGCGCACCATCGAGCTGCCGCGCTCCATGGTTTGACACGACAATCCCCGCAGCTCCAGCATCAATACCGCGTACAGCATCGTCTGGACGAACCACACCTTTCAAAAGCAAAGGGAGGCGCGTGAGTCCTCGGAGCCATTCCACGTCGTGCCATGATAGAGACGCGTCGTGTCGCGAGGCAATGTAACGGGCCAATGCGGAGCTCGACTCCATGCCTTTCATTCCCGGAGCATCGACGAGATTGGCCATGACGAGCCCCGCGGGCAAACCAAAGCCATTACGCACATCCCGAATGCGTCGTCCCAATACGGGTGTATCGACGGTGAGAACGAGCGCGCCAAACCCGGCGGCTTCGGCGCGTTCCACGAGGGATTGGGTGAGTTCGCGGTCTTTGTGCACATAGAGCTGAAACCAGCGCGGACCTTGGGAGACACGCGCGACGTCTTCGATCGAGGTCGTCGCCAATGTCGACATTGTGTAAATGGTGCCTGCTTCGGCTGCTGCACGGGCGGTTGCCAGTTCGCCGTCGGGATGTGCCAAACGTTGATAAGCAGTGGGAGCAATCAATATGGGCATTGAAATGGGCACGCCCAAGATTTCGGTTTCGAGTCGCCGTTCAGCCACGTCCACCAAAACTCGATAATGGATCTCCCACCGGCGATAAGCACGCACATTTTCTCGGAGGGTGCGTTCGGCATCGGCTCCGGAACGATAATAATCCCAAGTCATTCGAGAAAGCGCGGAGCGCGCGGCTTTCTCGAAATCGGGAATGCACACGAGTGACGATTGGGTAATCGACATGAAATCCAGCGCTTTTTAGCAATTACCAGTTGATGGCAATGATGGACGTAAAACCCTGCGAAGGGCGCGACGAAGGACTCGAATTGGAAAGTGTATCGGGGACATCGAGTGTCGAAAGCGCTTCGAGTACACAATGACGGACCTTGTCGTCGATCTTCGAATCGGAATCGATGGTAATTTTTTCGGCGGACGTGGTGCTGACGATTTTGACGCGTAACGTCCCGCCGCCTGAATTGCCGCGACATTCGACCAGCGATGACTTTGATGCGCTCAAAATCGCTGCCGCCAAGGCCTCTTGCCCTGGTTCGACGGTCTCGACACTCGCCCGCGGCACGAGCGCGCCGGCAGGAGTTGCGCGATCATGCGCATGTGCATGCTCAGCATGCTCGTGTTCGTCGTGCACCGCGACATCGACGGGTTTCGAGTCGGAATCAGGAGCATGCCCGTGCGCCAAACGTGGTGGTGGGGCTTGTTCGACCTGATGGCAACCACCCAAAATCATCAGCATCGTGAGAAGTAGAATGGGCCGACACATACAGAACAGCATAGCGCTCAATAGGCCAAGGCGGGGACTTTCGATGAGAAAAGCTTTATTTGGCCGTGAGGCGACGCACGCCAGCGTCGAATCTCAACGGGGAGACTCGGCGATTGGCACTGCAAGCGTACGCGTGAGCACGAGAGCATCGGCTTTTCCCGAGGACAAACGAAATTCGGCAATGCCTTTGGCGGCGACGTCCCCAGCACACCGACGATCGGTCACGACAAACTGACCCCGACTGACGGTATTTTCTCCGGTGGAAACATCGGCGACCCGCATGTCGATGCCCGTACCCACACGATCGAGGACCGCGATCACGTCGACGCAGGTTTTCGCGGGAATGTCGAACGGCACGCTCGAACGAACATTGGCATCGAGCGACATGAGCACGGCGCCCTCGGCGGCAGCTGCCGAAACACGTTCGCCTCCCGCATCGAGAACGGCGAGAAGCCGACTCGCAGCCCGAGGGTGGGCCACGAGAACTGGCGGAGCGAGTTTGTCTTTACGTAATTCCAAAGCATAGGGCCCTGGACGAGAAAACGCTTCGACGTCAATTCGTACGGGGCCACCTGGTCCACATGAAAAAAGCGTTACGCCAGCGCCTCCGCGGCCCTCCGTCAAAAGAAATCCCTTATCGTCCCATAATGCAGCACCCACGTCGGCGAGCGGTTTGCCCGCAATCACGTCAATGCGCGCGCAACCGGCAGGCAAATCGACGAGAAATGGCGACCGGGCGCCCAGGGTTGCTCGGGCCGACGTCAATGGTTTTGCCACGCCATACCCTTTGTTCACCAAGCGTTTTTCGAGGTCCGCACGCGTCTCGGAAAGCTCTCGCGTCTCCGTCACATATTCGGCTCGCGCCGCAGGCTCGATGATGGCCGCTGCGCCAACACGTGAACGACTCGCCACGAGCGCCACCATGCCGGTCGATGAGCGCGGACGAACCGCGATCGACAACTCTACGGGCATCGACGAACACAGCACCAACGCGCGATCACGGCCCCGATCACGGCCCCGCGCGACGATGCGCCCTGTCGAATCTTCCGCGACGACCTCGAGAGAACCCACTTCGTCTCCAGGAGAAACGAAAACATCGAGACATCGATCCGCTTCGACGGGCACGGTCATTCGTGTTGCGGCCCGAGGGGTGACGGGCAATGCGGCACGCCGCACATCCTCCCAAGATCCACCGAGGGCTGCACGATGCTCGAGGAGCTTGGCTTCGAGCCCGGGCCACGATTCGAGCCTTCCGGTTTCACCTCCTGAACGCCCTTGAGTACCAGCAACCTGTTCAATCGCGGCCTTCGCGGACGTGGGCAAACTCTGCACGCCTATCCCGACCAAACCCCCTCCGGAAACGACACGTGCCGAAACAAACAGTCGTTTGGGGTGCGGAGGACATATCAAAACCGCGGGATGCGCATCACCGGATTCGTCCACGCCAAACGTCGCGCCGTCATCTTCGTACGCAAACAAGTCAACATCGACGACGGAGGCGGAACCACGCGCCGTGACCAACGCACATGCATCTTCGGGCACCGCGATGAACGAACCGGTGCGATCACCTTCGGAAAGATACGCCGATGAAGCAACTAGCAGAGGTCCGGCACCTGCCTCGCGGGCTCGCGCGGCGTCAGCCACGAGCAAAGCTTCAGCATCAGCGTTTTGCGGAAGAATCCGCAGAGCTGTTTCACTCGACGAACGTTTGGGTTTTACGGAATCGATGCCCCCACAACCTTGAAGTAGCGACACGAGAACGAGCGCGAGGCGAGCTGTGTTCTTGTTCGACAAACTTTTCAAGGGTTCCCTCCGGTCAGCGGAAAGAGTCCGAAGACCCAGAAAACGTTGTTGCCTCGAGTGTCCACGTCGAACCGTATCGTTCTTTCGGCGTCGGAACAAAACGTCAGCCCAACCCCCTCGGGCATCTCGAAAACGTCATCGCGAAGGTAGCGATCCCCGATGGTCGCCGAGATACGCAAGGCCCGAGCTTCACCGCGAAAAATAGCAACAGCTGCGACGTAACATCGCCCTTGCTCGAGGGCGGCGGGAACCATGGTTATTCCTGACGAACCCAACGTTTCGACACTTGGAGATGCCGCTGGCGGTGGGGCGTTGCGCCGACGAAATGCACGGGCAAACCCGCCGCGCACGCGTGTTCCCCAATGATTCGGAATGGCGGTTGCAATCGGCCAAACCGCATCGACGATCGTGACGGGCACGACGCCTGCCGCGCCACCATAAGCGACGGTGACGCGAGCCGTTTCGCCAAGACAAAAATCGAGGCGTGCGTCCGGTGTCTCGGCACGATCGCGCGCGAGCACATGGCCTTCGTCATCACGAACTTCCGCATCGACATCGGTGACTGGATGTGGAAACGCGCTTGGAACAGCGGCCATTACCGCCAAACGATGACACCCTTCGACGAGGCGTAGTCGGGTTTGTCCTGTCCCCTCACCGGAAGCGGTGGTCGAAACGCGAGAAGACAACTGCGCTCCGTCGTTGCGCGCACGCTCTTCGGCGTGCACGACGCGCTCGGCAAGGGGTCCTGGTTCAATCGGCCGACCCGGGTTGCCTCGCGGTGCGATGGTTCCCATCATGCGTTCGGACAAAACATCCTGCGCCTCACCCATGGTTGCTGACGAACGAGCAACGACGGTGTCGATCGCGCCACGTTGGGAGCGCATCGATACGACGAGACGCGCCAGCTGCGAGCGATCATCGTTACAGCGCGTGAGCGTCACCAAACCCTGCACGCTGCGCACACTGTCCGCGTCGAGCGAAACGGCCGGATGGCTATCCGGAAGAGGCAACATTTCGAGCATCACGTTCTCGCGCAATGGTGCGACGGCGAAGTCAATCGTTGGAGAACCAAGGAATGCCGCCGTGATGCAACCGGGTTTGGCGTCGTGTTCTCGGGAGGGCGCGATCTCGATGATTCGACTCTGACCGTGTTCGGCAAATACCGCGGACAAACGTTCGGTGTGGGCGCCTCGTTGTGACCATTCGCGGGTCAATCGTTCCACGTCTTCCGTGAGATCGGCGCCGGCGTGACGGGAAGCGAGGAGCAGGGTGGTGAGGAGTGCGAACGAGATCCAGCTGGAGATGTTCGATGGCCGAGCGCGGGCGCGAGAATCAAACATCAGGGTTCCTCGGTTCGCGAAGCAAGCATTGAACTCGACGCAAGCATAATCGCGAAACTCGGATGGTGCATCGAATTCGTTAGGTTACGAAAGATGCTGCTCGAGTATCGAGGCAGCGGAGTTCGCGCGCACCTTGCAATCCCGAATTCGTCCGATATACCTTCAGGCTTTTGCACACGGAGTAGAAAAACATGACGAGGGAGCGAGATATCGTCACCATTGACCTGCATCGAGTATGGATTGAAGAACCATACGCATTGGTTTGTCATGTCGAAGGAGACATGACCGAGGATAGTTTGCGGCGAATGCGGGACGTACTGGATTTCGTGGGTGGTGGTCAAGGCCCGGTGATCATCATGCAGGATCTGTCGAAAGCTGGGGCATTTACGGCCGGAGCACGAAAAGGGATCATGGACGACAAACGCACGCAGCGCGTCGAAACCGTGATTTGTATTGGCGCTAGTTTTCAAATGCGAGTATTCATGGGTATGATCACCAAGGCCTCGAAAATCGTGTATCCGCGGATGGCAACGGTGCTGTTTGCCAAGGACGAAACCGAAGCTCGAGAAATCTTGGCGGCAGAGCGGCGAAGGTTGCAAGCGGGGCCGAGCGGCGACAAAACCTAAAAAAACGGTGAATACATGAACATTCGGGCTTCTGTTTTCATTGCTACGAGTTTGGATGGATTCATTTCGCGCAAGGATGGGAGCATTGATTGGCTGAACGAGGCGAATCAATTGGTGACCAAGGGTGAAGATTGCGGATACAAGGCGTTTTCGGATTCGACCGATGTGATGCTGATGGGGCGCAACACGTTCGACTTGGTGCGGACGTTCGATATGTGGCCTTATGGGGACAAACGCGTGGTGGTGTTGAGCCGCCGAACGGTGGATATTCCGGCGGAATGGCAAAAGACGGTGTCGCATTCGTCGGAGGCGCCCGAGGTTTTACTGCGGCGGTTGGAAGCGGAGGGGTATCGGCACGCATATGTGGACGGGGGAATCACGATTCAGCGATTTTTGCGGGCGGGGTTGATTGACGAGCTGACGATTACGTTGATTCCGGTGCTGCTTGGCGAAGGGCGTCCGCTCTTTGGCCCGCTGGAACGCGACGTGAAGCTGAAGCTCGTGCGGACGCACGCGTATGATTTTGGTTTTGTGCAGGTGACGTATACGACGGGGTAAAACCGCTTCGAACTAGGCCCACGTCTCGACGGTGGAGAGCAATGCATCGACGAGTTTGGTGCACGCCTTCATGTGCTCGACACTTTCGAAAAACGACATCTTGATCTCGTAGACTTTTTGCGCCGGAAAACCACGCGAAGCCAATTCGAGGTTGTGCATTTTGGCTACACAGAACTGTTCATCGGGTTTGACGATTTCGTCTAGTTGGTGACGCTTGTTTTCCCAGTCGCGGACCGATTCTACATGTTTTCCGTCATGGTGCCGGCGACAGATGTCCAAAACGCCATCGAGATTTTGATAAAGCCAAGATTCGAGCGTGTAAAAAGGCATCAAGACAATGAGGTTGTCCAGGTCCGGTTCGACGGGCAAATTCGATTCTTGCGGAGGAGCTCGCCGCGATTTTTGAACATTTCGGTGCCCAGCTCCGGCAGCTTGGGCGATACGCACAACAAACGCCTCGAATTTTTGTTTGTTTTCGCTCGCGGCACGTTTTTCCCAAGGAACGTCTCCGTCGACATGAA
The DNA here is from genome assembly GCA_035437985.1 of Polyangium sp. (in: bacteria). Taxonomy (GTDB): domain Bacteria; phylum Myxococcota_A; class Polyangia; order Polyangiales; family Polyangiaceae; genus Polyangium. The sequence continues at coordinate 9,092 of DAOMZH010000014.1, forward strand.
AGACGACGAACGTGCGCGGCTCGCGGAGCCTACGCGCAATGTAGCGTTGAAGTCGCACACGAGCGTCGTGATCGCGCGGTTTGTCACCCTTCCACACACAGCCGTGCATCGCTTCTTGTTCGTGAGGATCCGTGGGCAAAAAAGCGACCCGATCGTGAACTCGGCAGTTTGTCACAACAAGCGGGAGCATTTTGCGGACAAGGGCTTCGACGGTTGCCCGGGCATCGTTTTTCTTGCTGGTATCTTCGGTCAAAACGAAGATCCGCGCCGCGTGCTCGGCGGGCTCCATCAGAAGAGCCCTTGCGATTGGAGAATTTCGCTGACGTGCTCGATTCCCACTTCGTATGCCGAGTAAAACTCGTGGGAAGCTTCCTCGGACATGTTGGACCAGGACCAAATTGGTTTTTGGTTTTCGTCGAGTTCCGAGGTGCAAAGGACAAAGCTTTTGCGCACGTGTTCCGCGGACGAAAATGGCAAATAATCGAGAAGAAGTGGGTTTTGGCTGGTGAGGAAAGCTTGACGCTCGCCAATTTCGTCGATGCAGGCGGTGATCCATTGATGGTGCAGGCCATTGACGAGTTCGTCGGCGATAACGATGTCGGGGTTCACGGCGAGGTAATAATAAAACATGAGCAGGCGCTTTTGGCCGTAGCTCAAGCGATCTTGGGTAATGAATCCGCCATCAGCGAAAAAAAATCGAGCAATCATGTTGCCGAGTTTAATCTTCGTAATTTCTTTTGATGAAATACGATCCAGCACATCTATGCGCAATTCTGACCGAATGAAGCCCATCAACTGACATACTTTGGGGAGAAATTCGATTCCTTCACCGCTAATCGTAAAGTCGGCAAATCCGGGCTCGGTCAAGATCCTTTCTCGAAGCTTCGCGTGCATACCCAACGGAATTGACGTTGTGCCTATTGTTGACAGTGCGCGCCATATGCTAAGCGTGCCAGGAAAACCTCCTGCATTCCACGCGGCTCGAAACAACTCTAGTGATTCATCGAATCGTGCGCGATTAGGCAAAGCACGCGCAAAAATGAAACCGGCATGATAGAAAACTTCTGCCAGATATAGCAAACTTTCAATAATCGACACGACGCCCGTGTTGTCTTGAACTTCGCCATCGATCAACATCTCACCATTGACAAATTCGTAGACCTTTACCTTTTCCGCAGTCAAAACGTTCACCCGCATCTCTGCAGCAAAACGCTCGCGATTAGAATCAAGCGTGCGCACAACAGTTGACTCGACGTTTGTCCTATCGCGATGAACATTCGACAGACTTGCTTCAATTCGAGAATCATGCGATCTCAATATGAACTCAACAATGAACTCCTCGTGCTCCAAATCGCTAAAATCCCACCGTACAACCCGCGAAATCAAATCGAGCAGCGTCGTTTTTCCCGTCCCATTTCGCCCGAGCACAATATTAAATCCGTCCGCAAAACGGATTTCCGACCCCGGCTTGACGTTCCGGAATTTGTCAATTCGCAACCGCTCGAGCTTCATCATCGCGACGCGACCCTAGCACAGGAGAACGGCGAGTAAAACTTCAACACACTCCTCACCTTACTCGACGCGAAGCTTTGGGAGTGCTTGATTTCACGGCGCCGCGGTGGGGCCCCGCTGTTTGAGCCCCGAAGGGGCGAGTTCGGGGTGCCGCGTGTGCCGTGAAGTCAAGCCTCCCGAAGCGCACTCAACGGGCGAGTGCGAAGCGAGGTGCCGCGTGTGCCGTGAAATCAAGCCTCCCAAAGCGCACTCAACGAAGGTGCGCGCCAGCATCAGACTTTCACCGCTCGGTGAAACCGGCTCCTGGAGTGAAATCCGGACTGCCGGACACCAATTCCACCACTTCCCCCCGCATCAGCTCCTCCGAAATCGCCTCACCTCGCCCAATTCGCCCCAAAATCTCCGCCTCGGACAACGTTTCAATCGTTGCGCCTTCTGGAACACTCGCCGCCGTCACCAGCGAATTCGTCGCCCCGCAATACCCAGGTTCGTCCAAGACAATCGGCACAATGGCCAATTCACCCGCGCCAAATACTCCGAATCCTGCCCGCTCCTCACTTGCGCCACCACGGACCAAAATCACGTGCGAACATCCATGGTTTTGCGCGACAATCGCCTCCAATATCGCCGCTCGCGGCCCCTCGGCAAGACCACACCATCCCGCTGACAAGACAACTCGTTTGGCTGGGAAATACTTCTCCACCACGACTTCATGCGCCGACAAACTCGTCGCCAACGGCAACGCCTCTGATCCCACGACCACCGGCCACCACAACGCCCCCGTCATATCGAGCCCCATACGCGCTACGTACTCGTCCGCGCGCCGCGGAAACCCACGCGTGCGTATACCCGTGACAAACTTGACTCCCATTTCGTCGAACATCGCGCGCGTCTCCGCAGGCGTACGCACGTGCATCTTGGCGTCGAACACGCGCACCTTCCCACCCACGAAAAAACGACTTCGCGCCCCTTGCCGAAGAAGCTCCGGATCCCCCGCGCCAAACGGACCAACAATCGTTCGACCTCGAACGAGTTCTTCCGGACAATACACGTCGCTGACGTCGAGCACCGCCAAAAAGCGCCCATCTCGCCCACTCAACGCGACTTCCGCCCCAACACGCAGGCCCTGCGCGACATCATCCGGCACGGACAAACTCACGGGCACGGGCCAGGGCAAACCATTCTCCAAACGCATTTCAGCCACGACCCGCAGCCAATCCTTGGAGGTCAAAAAACCTTCGAGCGGCGAATACGCGCCGTTTGCCAGCATTTCGAGGTCGACCTCCCCTTCCCGATCCACCTCGATCACTGGCAGAGTCCGCGCCAGTTCGAGCAGCCTCGTAGCGCCTTCTCCATGCTCACGACATGAGACGAGCGCGCCGCCATGCGGGCGCACGAGGGCGAAATGATTTTTCTCGACGAACCCAGCGATCCTATGCTCGATATACCCCAGCTCCTCCAGCTTGCTCAGAATCTTGGACAGGCTCTCTTCTTTGGTCTCGCGGTCGGTGTATACCACGACTTCCGGCGAAAGCGGTTCTTCATAAGGATCGTCTATCCCGGTAAAACCTTTGATCTCTCCAGCCAATGCTTTGCGGTACAACCCTTTCGGATCGCGCGCCGCGAGCGCTTCAATCGATGATTGACAGTAGACCTCGACAAACCGCTCGATCTGCGCTCGCTGTTCGTCACGGATCGCCCGAAATGGACTTATCGCCGCGGTGATCGCACATGCACCACTACGCCCAAGGAGCTTAGCGACAAACCCAATACGCCGAATGTTCGTGTCTCGATCTTCGCGTGAAAACGAGAGGCCCTTTGACAGGTGTGTCCGAACCTCGTCACCATCCAGCACTTCGACATGCACGCCTCGCCCTCGAAGCGCGGATGCCAATAATGCCGCGAGCGTGCTTTTGCCCGCCCCAGACAAACCCGTGAACCAAACGACGAAGCCGCTCACGAGCCTTCAACCGTCGACAATCGTGAGGTTTGACGTTACAAACGCTCGCGCATCCGTGTCCCACACGAATAGACGATGCTCGGCAATCTTGTGATCGCGTACGCTCGTCACGAGAAATGCGAGCGGCCAATTAGGTCCAGAACCCATGACGATTTCCGCGCCCTCGGTTTCCGGAGGGTGTCCCATGCTCATGACCGCCGCATCGGTCGGGCTGAAATAAGCACCCGCATCGAGGTGCGAATGGTAGAGGATTTTAATGGGTTTGCCCTGTTCGGCCGAGGTTCGGACGGCGTCGTCGAATTTCTTTTCATTGAAGGAGAAAAACGTTCGAGCGGTGCGAAAGTAACGTTCCGGGTCGATGGCATGCAGCTTGTTGGCCACATTGACCATCACGACGCATTCGTCACAATGCAGCGGGTGATCCGCGGGCCCCCGCAAATAGCCGCAAGCTTCTTCGTCCGCCGCGTAACCACGCAAGGCGTCTTTCTCGACCAACTCGAGCGCGCTCCGCGTAATGGACAGATTTCCTGCCGTCCAGGGAAAACCATTTACCATAAATAACGCTTCTCCCACTTCATCGGCGCAAAGTACCGATCACCTCGATCGCAGACAATGGTGACGACGCAACCGCCACCCTGTTCTCGATGCAGTTTCTTGGCCACTTCGACCGCCGCAAATATCGCGGCACCGCTCGAATGCCCCACGTGCAATGCTTCTTCGCGCGCGAGCCGGTCCGCCATGTCCCAACCATCTTCGGTCGAAACGCGCATCGTTTCATCATACGCGCTGCGATCGTGAATCTCGGGAACCAACGATGTTTCCAGATGCTTGAGCCCTTCCAAACCATGCAAGGCTTGGTCTGGCTCGACCGCAATGCAATGAATCGGGCGATTATGCTGTTTCAGCCTGCGCGATGTTCCCGTAACAGTGCCCGTCGTTCCGAGTCCCGCCACGAAATGCGTAATCCGATCGCCGACGGCATCGAGGATTTCTGGCCCTGTGCCATGGTAATGTGCCAACGGATTGTTTTGGTTCGAGTATTGGTCCGGGTAATAATACGATTCCGGATCCTTGGCGACGATTTCCCGCACGAGCCGAATGGCGCCATCCGAACCTTCCATCGGATCGCTGAAAATGATTTCCGTGCCAAACGCTCGGGCAATGTCTTTGCGGGCTTTGCTGACGTTCGAGGGCATGACGAGGCGTACAGGAATGCCGAGCGCCGCGCCAAAAAGCGAATACGCGACGCCCGTATTGCCACTCGTCGAATCAATGAGGATTTTACCACCACCGAGTTTTCCTTCCTCGAGAGCTTTGGTCATCATGCGCGACGCCGCGCGATCTTTGACCGAACCTCCAGGATTACAAAACTCGAGTTTGGCATACACCTCCACGCTCGGCGCTTCACGCGCAACACGTTCGAGCCGCACGAGCGGCGTATTGCCAACCGCTTCCAAAACCGAGGAAAGACGGCGTGAACGCACGAGCGCGGGGCGCATCAGACACCACCAGCAATGGCCGGAACGATGGAGATTTGCTCATTGCCCTTCAATTCGGTTTTGAGGCCGTCGAGAAACCGAATGTCTTCGTCTCCGACGAAAATGTTGATGAACCGACGCACGCCTTTTTCATCGAGAAGGCGGTCACGAATACCGGGATGCTTGGCTTCGAGGTCGGCGACGAGTTCGGCAATGGTGGCGCCCGAAGCTTCGACTTCGTCTTTGCCTCCAGTGAGGGTGCGCAGTGGGGTGGGAATTCGAACGGTGGCCATGATTATCTCCAGGTTTGTCTTGGCAAGGATGGTTGGTACTGAAACTATTTGAAGAACTCGTCCAGGCTGAAATAGCGTTCTCCGGTATCGCACAAGACGGTGACGACGACGGAGGATGGCCCAAGTTCTCGGGCAACATCGAGGGCAATACGCACGGCTGCGCCAGAACTAATGCCCACGAGCAATCCTTCGGTACGCGCCAAGGCGACCTTCGTCTCATACGCGGCGCGATCTGCGACAGTGCGAACTTCGTCGACGAATGCCGAATGATAATTGGCCGGGACGAACCCCGCCGCGAGGCCCTGAATTTTTGTTGGACCTCGTTCGCTACGCGAAATGGTGGCGCAAGATTCAGGTTCGACGGCAATGATTTTCGGCGCGGGTTTGCGTTTCTTGAATATTTCGCCCACGCCGCTCACTGTGCCGCCCGTGCCTACGCCCGCGACGAATGCATCGATTCGTTCATTGGCCAAAGCGTGCAGAATTTCCCGGGCCGTGCTCTCCGCGTGAATGCGAGGATTTTCGGGATTGTCGAATTGTCCGGGGGAAAATGCTCCGGGCGTCGACGCGACGATTTCACGCGCTTTGGTTATGGCCCCTTCCATTTGCAATTCGGGCTCGGTCAGCACCACTTCGGCACCATAAGCTTCGAGAAGCTGGCGACGTTCGAGGGACATGCTGGCGGGCATCGTGAGAATGCAACGATATCCTTTGGCTGCACAAACAACCGCCAAACCAATTCCTGTGTTTCCACTCGTCGGCTCGACGACAACCCCGCCTTTGCCCAAGGCTCCGGATCGTTCGGCGTCTTCGATCATTGCCAAACAAATGCGATCCTTGACCGACCCGCCTGGATTGTATTGTTCTGCTTTGGCAAACACCCGTCCGCGCGGCGCATCGGATTCAATCCGCCGCAATTCGTACAGCGGAGTATCGCCAACGAGATCCAAAATGGAATTGACGACTCGCGGATGCGACGGAAGCGGGGGCAAACGAGCAGGTTCGTTCATCGAAGACACCTAAACATCATTACTCTAGATCACGTAAACGGCGCGCTCGCGCCCGCGAGGACGAAGACCAAGAGCCGTACCTTTTTCGCAAATATCGGCGATTGAAATCGAGTCGAAACAAGATTCGATGGAGCCGGCAAGTTCTTTGAAAATTGCCGCCGGCGCATCGGGATCCACACGCTCCTCGCGACTTTCTTCCTCCGACGAACTCATGACGATCGGCCCCTCGAGGGCTCGAAAAACATCCCCCAAAGAGATTTCCGCCGCGGGCCGCGCCAAATGATATCCCCCACGAGGTCCTCGTTTGGCGCCAATGATGCCCGCTTTCTTCAGATCTTGAAAAATCTGCTCGAGAAATCGGACCGGAATCGTCTCGCGATCGGCAATTTCACGGATCTGCGTCGCCCGACCTTCGTTGTGAAACGCAATGTCGAATAGCGCACGCACACCGTACCGACCCTTGTTGGACAACTTCACGGGCTGAGGATCTAAGTTGTCGCATCGGAAAAGTCAAGTACATATTTTCCCTTGAAAGCCCCACGGTTCCCTCTCCGACGCGACCGGGTGATGATAGAACGACATGACGACAGGAGGTTCTTCATGGCTTTACGAGATGGAAACGTCGGATGGATCGTTGGCGCAATGATGACGAGTTTCATGGTGATTTCGTTCGGCGGATGTGGTGGAACGGAATCGAACGGTGCGGGTGGAGAAAATATTGGTGGAGACGGCGGCACGAGTGTGTCGAGCGCCAATGCAGGCGGGTTTGCGGGCGCCGGGGGAATGGGCGCCGGCGGTTCGGCGGGCTCGGGGAATTCGAGCTCCAGCAGTTCGAGCAGCACGAGCAGCACGAGCGCTTCGAGTTCGTCCGGAGCAACCACAGATCCGTGTAATGGTGCGGCGGATGGGAACCATTGCGGTTCGGCGCTCGGGGGACTGGCGGACCACAATAGTTTGTATACGTGTGGCGGCGGAATGACGGTCAATACGACGCCGTGCGCCTTGGGATGTGAAAACAATGCCTGCAAACAGCAAATGCAAGCGGACCCGTGTGCCTCGGCGATGTCTGGAAACGGTGCTTATTGCGGAGGTTCGCTCGTCGGCGGCGATGCGAATACGCTCTATAATTGTCAAAACATGACCACGGCCAGCCAGCAGGTTTGTCTCAATGGTTGTCAGGTGAATCCTCCGGGCGTTGCGGACGCATGCAAGTCGAATGGGGATCCGTGCGCCAATGCGACGTCGGGAAATGGTTTGTATTGTGGATCGACCATCAGCGGCGACGCCAATGCTTTGTACAATTGCCAAAATATGGTGACGGCGAGCAAGACGGATTGCCCGGCGGGTTGTCAAGTCAATCCCCCGGGACAATCGGACGCTTGCAAACCCACCGGAGGCGGCTCGTGTTGCGTCTCCAAACCGCCTGGAATTTTGACGCAATCGTATAGCGCTTGCGGCGCAGGTGGAAGCCATTACGGCATTGATCTGGGTACACCTGTCGGGACGCCCATTTATGCCCCGATGGCCGGTTCGATCGCCGGTAGTGCCCTCGGATTCCCGAATTGCTACAACAATGGGTGTTCGTCGAGCTGCTGGAATTCCTTCAATTACGTCAAGGTGAAGTCGGATTGCGGCGACCCGGCAGATTCCAACAAAGACCTTTTCGTTTATTACTTGCACATCGATGGTCTGGCTGCTGGAATCTCGAATGGAACGCACGTCGAACAAGGGCAACTCATTGCCTATAGCGGCAATTCAGGATGTTCGTCCGGGCCGCATATTCATATCGAAACGGTGAGCGTGGCGAAAGGTGCAAGCGCATCGCTGAGCACGTGCAATTCCGTGAATCCGGTGACTCGCTATTGCCCGTAGTCGTCCCGCCCCCTCGTCCTCACCAACGACGCCCGGCAAATCTCCCCGCCCCATTTCTCGACTTTACATTTCATGCGTCGACCTGTATGGTTCGAACCGCGAGCTTTGACGCCCGCTGGAGTTGGACAAACCATGCCCTTCTATCAATCTCCCCCCACACTCGGAAATCAATTCGATGACGATCGTGTTCTTCGCGCATACTTGAAACGCGTCATTCCACCGGACGAACACGCAGAAATCGTTCCCGAACTCCGGGAGATGGGCCAGCTCGCGGGGCATGATTTGTATCGTTTGCAGCTCGAAGATCGTCTAAACGAACCACGTCTCGAGTCGTGGGATGCGTGGGGCAAACGCAAAGATCACATCGAAGTGACTCCGCTTTGGAAACGGGCGGCGAAAATCGCGAGTGAGCATGGGCTGATTGGAACGGCGTACGAAAAACGGCATGGGGCGGCGTCTCGTGTTCTTCAATTCGCGAAGGTTTATCTGTTCGAACCATCGAGCGATGTATACAGCTGTCCTTTGGCGATGACCGATGGAGCCGCAAAAACATTATTGGTTCATCGCAATGTCCAGGACGAACACGATTTTGCCGCGCATGCGTACAAGCGTCTCACGTCGCGTGATCCTGCGTATGCGTGGACGAGCGGGCAATGGATGACGGAACGTACGGGTGGGTCGGACGTAGGTTTGACCGAGACAATCGCGAAAACTGACGAGGAGGGGCAATTTCGATTGTACGGCACGAAATGGTTTACCTCGGCGACGACATCGCAAATGGCCCTCACGCTCGGTCGTCCCGAGGGAAATCCGAATGGTGGACGAGGTTTGGCGCTGTTTTTCGTGGAAGTGTTTGGCGCAGATGGACGAATGAATGGAATCTTGGTCAATCGTCTAAAAGACAAATTCGGGACGCGCAAAGTGCCCACGGCGGAATTGACGCTCGACGGAACCTTGGCGATGCCGGTCAAAGGAACGACGGACGGCATTCGCAATATCTCGCCGATGCTCAACATCACGCGTACGTGGAATGCCATGTGTGCGGCAGCGGGCATGCGCCGCGGAATCGCGTTGGCGCGCGATTATGCAAAACGTCGTGTACAATTCGGCGCGGCGTTATCAGACAAACCATTGCATTCTGATACCTTGGCGGGATTGCAAGCCGAAGCCGAAGGCGCATTTCATTTGGCATTTCGGGCCGTCGAATTGCTCGGTCTCGAAGAAACGGGCACCATTACCGAATCCGAAAGCCGTCTGCTCCGACTGCTCACGCCCCTGGCCAAACTCACCACGGGCAAACAAGCCGTTACCGTCATGAGCGAAGTGCTCGAATGTTTCGGTGGAGCAGGGTATGTCGAAGATACCGGAATTCCTCGGCTTTACCGGGATGCGCAAGTTCTGCCAATCTGGGAAGGCACGACGAACGTTTTGTCGCTCGATACGCTGCGGGCCATTCAAAAAGACGGACCCCTCGATGATTTGCTGGCTGAAATTCGGGCGCTCGCGAAAAATGCCAATGATGATGCATTACGAAATGCCGGCGATCAAGCCATCAAGGCTGCGGACCACGCCGCCCATTGGCTCATGACCACTTTCGCCAATGACCCCCTGGGCGTGGAATCGGGGGCCCGAAGGTTTGCCCTCACGCTCGGTCGATCCTTGGAACTCGCGCTCCTCGTCAACAGCGCAGCCCACGCCTTGACACACGATCGCGACGCGCGACCGCGGGCCGCCGCGTTGCGATTCGCGGCCCATGGAGTCGATCTCATTCGCGACGAAGATCGAACAATGGCTGCAGCACTCGCCAATGATCTCCCGCTCACCCTCGACGATTGATTCGGCCCACAAACCAACGCGCTGCGTCACAAAACTTTTCTTGTTTTTCCTAAGCGCAAAATCGACAAGAGGATTATGCTGGGCGCCACGAGGGGACGAACTCGATGGAGCGTCCCGGGGAATCTACGAACGAGCCAGAAAGGTAGCCGGATCATGTACATTGCGCGTTGGCATTTGACGGCCCGGTTTGGACACAAAGACGAAACGTTGAAGCTGCTGCAAAAATGGGAGATTGACGTCGCTCATCGTATCGGGTGGCGCCCTGGTTCATTACGAATCGTAGCTGGAAGCATTGGTGCTGGGGACACGGACATCGAGATGGAAGTGAAGATTGACAGTCTCACGGATCTCGAAGCGGCGTGGACCGACATGGGTCGGGTCCCGTATCAAGCGGAATATCAAAAGAAGCTCAGCGACCTCATTGTGGCTGGCTCGAGTCGCTGGTCGGTGCATCGCGTGATTGAAACCGATGCCGATGGCAACTGAAATCCCGTTCAGACGCGTAAAAGTCGAACGGTTTTTCCTCCCTCCGTCACCAATTCCTTCACCTTGATCCGTCTTCCAGCTGATCGTTTGCCGCGTTTGTCGAAAATGACGAGCGTCCCGGAATCCGTCCCATTTTGACGCATGGATGTCTCGAGCCACTCGAGGCCACGTTTCTTGACCCCCGAATCTCCTTTACGTCGGGCGACCAAGACAAACACTTCCCGCTGTTCGGCAGTGTTCGTCCCTGTCGTTTCATTCGACGAACCACCCGCACGCGACGCAGAAAACGCCACCACATCGACGCGACCGCGCGAAGCCCCGAATTCGAGATCGATGGTGGCGCGACTTTCGAGCATTTGCGCCAAGAAACCCAAAAAAATCAATTCGTGGGCAATTTTGGAATAGGGGATCGCGTCGATCAAATCGGCCGCGTGCGCGGCATAAAAACCCCCGAAGGCTGCAAGCAAGCGGTCGATTGCGATTCGTCCGTTTTCGTCGAAACATTGCGCAGGGTCGTCCATCACCGCCCGCCGGACGTGATTGACCAAAAGATGCGGAACCAAGGCTCGATGAATTGCGCCCTCGATACGCACGGGTTCGTCCGCGGCCACAAGACCGATGTCTCGGACAAACTGGAGGTCGGCATCGGCGACGGAGGCTATAGCGGAAGACCCGGCAATCAGAGGCTCGATGACGCGGCGCACGCGAGACTCGAGCAGGCGGGTCGCCAAGGCATCAATGGGGGACAAACCTTCGGAAATCAATTGGCGCTGTACGTCAACAACCTGTGATTTTGTGAATTGATCGACCTGCGGGGACATTTGCGCCAAGGCCTGGCCAAGCGCCTGTACATGGAAAACATGGCCAGCAGAAGCTTCGTGAATGGACTCGAGCGCTTCGTCCGTAAAACGCGCGGCGAACGTAGCGAAATGTTGGGTATACAAGGCACGAATTTCTTCGCGCGTGAGCGGCGGCAAGAGACGCGAAGACCAAAATCGTTCAAATGGCCCCGTGGAAAACGGTTTTTCAGGAACATCCGCCTCCGACGAAGAAGTTCGTCGTAAATCAAAAGCGGCCCCCAAACCCACCGACCAGGGGAAATGCCCCGGACGTCTCGAAAAACCCGTTTCCAATTGTTGGAGAACGCATTCGAGCGCAGCGCCGTGCAAACTGTCGAGATCATCAAAAAAAAGTACGATGGGCAGGGGACAAACTCGGGCCCAAGCCGCTAGCCCCTCGTACAGGTGCGTCATATCCGCAGCGGGGGCAAACACCGGCGGTTGCAGCTCGGGGGGCAAATCTCGTTCGGCGGCGATCCTAATGGCGGCGAGCAAAGCCTGCTGTACGAGCAATACGTCGGAATGCGCCGGTGCGGCGAGTTTGGCGGAGCAAACGAGCGCCGCGTACCGACCTTCGGAAGTCATTTCGGTAGCAAGTGCCCGAAGCGCTGTGGTTTTACCGGTACGATGCGGGGCGCGAACGATGAAATAGGCCCCTTGGTCCACAAGACTTCGTGCTTCCGCGAGACGAGGAGCCGCGGGCAGGACGTAGTGCCGCGAAGGATCAACCGGGCCATCAAGGGTAAACGTACGCATGCCGTGGGGAATTTATAGGAAAAATTTCCTGGCGCAAAGTCCTTGTCTCGATAAACGCACGAGGTACCCGGGGCGGATGAATTCCCACGGCAAACAGCAGATCATACTGCACGAACGGACCTTGAATGTCTGTTGAGATATCGTCCTGAGCTTTTAGAACGACATTCCTGCCCACACGCCCGCACGTGAGCGGTCGAGCTGCGGCAAGACCCAAGCGTGCGTGGTTTTTGGGGCCGAGTTCCGCATTCCAAGAAAAACCAGAAGCGCTCCCGCGCCAATACCCACGCCGCCGATGATGAATCCCGCCGTGGACAAATTCGCAGAATCGTGAGCTTGCGTGTGCAATTCGATTCCTTTGGCGGTACAAAATCTCGAATTCGGTGGCGGGCTACATTCTGCATTACCTTGATCCCGGAGACTCAAGGTCTGCGCACCAAATACTGGACCGATAATCATCCCAGCCAAACCTATACCGCCGAGCGCAACCCCAATCCAAAGCGGCTTGTTGAACGCCGACGGTTGGGGACCAGCGGGAGGTACTTGTTTTTCTTGACCAACAGGTTTTGGGCCGACATCCGGCGGCTTTTCAACGGGCTTTTCAACGGGCTTTTCAACGGGCTTTTCAACGGGCTTTTCAACGGGCTTTT
>DAOMZH010000014.1:21880-37894 GCA_035437985.1 Polyangium sp. (in: bacteria)
CAACCGGTATGTTCGCTGATTCGAGCTCGAGTTTCGGAATGACGATTTCGACGTTGCCCGGTGTTTTTTCAATGGTGATGTTCTTGGACCACGTCACGTATCCCGGCGCCGTCGCTTCGACTGCATGTTCGCCGGGATTGATGGGCGCTGCAGTGCCCCAAGCTGCTTCGTTCAAAGCCGCTTTATCCAATTTGACGATCAATCCCGGAGTCGTTTCAGAGACGCGGACGATGAAACGCGGAATCGTTTTTTCCAGCTTTGCAGCCTGATCTTTGGCAAACGCCGCCCGAGCCTTTTGGCCCGCACGAGTAGCAACGGTAGCTGCATCGAGATAATCGAGCCAAGCCGACGCTACCTTGCCTTGTTTTTCATGACAGACCGCCAAATTCAAGATGGTGCCGGGTTTTGGATCCAGGCGATGGCTTTCTTGAAACTTGGGACAAGCTTGCTCGAATTGCTCTTTGTCCGATAACGCTTTCGCCTCACGAAATAACACTTCCGCGAGCGCGCGGTTTTCTGCCGAAGGTTCGTCGGCGTAAACCGATGTGGCTATCGTCGTAAAAAGAACGACCGACGCAGAGGGGAAAAACGAATGGCGGAGGAATGATTCACAAGGCATGAATTGCGGCATCGTACATCAATCGCGGCCGTCGAGAAGGCCGGAGGGATATGTTGGATTGGACGTGGGAGATGTTTTTTTCGAGGCTGATGGCGAAGGTCTTACGGCTGGTAGGGGGTCCGCCGAGTTTGTCGCCATCGCTCGAGCCGAAGCCATGGCGGACGCTTCGGGCATGGCTTGCACGGATGCTTCTGGAGTGACGACGGGGACAATTTGTGGCGAAGCGGTAGTCGGGGTCGTGGGAAATGCCGAAGGTGAATGCTTGGGCTGGTTTTCAACTGCCGGAGCCGGAAGTTCGCTGGTCGGCGAGGCTGGCGGCTCCGTGTCGGGCCGCAATTTGAGGAACAAAAGCACGAACGCTACGACGCCGACAAACCCGGCTAGAGGGAGCCACGAGCGGGACGGGCGGGTCGTTTCCTGCGACAAACCACTCGAGGTCGCGGTTATTTGCGTGCCTTTCGCGGTGTTCGTCTCGGGCTCTGCGGCAAGAGTTTCCGCCGCGACGTTCACCCGCACACCCGAGTCCGAAGGCACGATTGCGCGCGGGGGAGGAGCAACCGCGTGGGCCACGAGTACACGAGCAATTCGGCGCGGCAAATCCTTGTTTCGTGAAGCTAGCGGAGCCAACGATTGCGCCAATTCTGCCACATTTTGAAATCGGTCTTTCTCGTCAATTTCAAGGCAACGCGTTATGGTCTCGACAAGCTCCGGAGGTGCGTCCGGGCGAATGTTTTTCAGAGGCTCGGGACGACACGCGATGACGCGGGCCAATGTATCTCCCACGCTTTGCCCGAGAAATGGCGATTTGCCGGTCACGAGTTCATAAAGCAAAACTCCAACGGACCAGATATCGGCGCGTTGATCGACGTGTTTGGAACTCCGAATCTGCTCGGGTGCCATATAGGCAGGAGAGCCGAGCACGGCTTGGGGCGAAGTCAGCGTGGAGCTACCGGGGGACGATACGCCAAGACCGGATTCCGTTTTGGAAATACCAAAATCGAGAATTTTAACGCGTTGGGTACCATCGATTCGTTGGGTCAGAAACAAATTCGAGGGTTTGATATCTCGGTGCACCATGCCGTGGGCATGGGCATGGGCCAATGCTTCGAGCGCTTCGAGCACGTAATCGACAGCTTCATCGAAAGGCAGGGGACCGTGAGCATCGAGATACTTCTCGAGGTCGGAGCCTTCGAGATACTCCATGACCATGTAGGCGTTTTTATTTCCAAACGTACCGACATCGAAAACGCGAGCGACGTGATCACTTTCGAGTTTTGCGGCGGCGCGTGCTTCGCGGAGGAATCGTTCACGGCCATCGTCGGATACGCTCACATCTGGATGCAGAAGCTTGATCGCGACTTTTTGACCTAGTTCTTCATGACGAGCGGCAACGACGATCCCCATGGCGCCTTGGCCCAATACACGGTCGACGCGGTATTTGCCGGCAACGACGTCACCTGCGGCGACTTGCAGTACGTCTTCTGCCTTGGCGTTGGTGGTCATGGGTCGAGCTTCTCCGACTTGGGCGGTGCAGGATAACCCAGGTTCCTTCGAATTGGAAATAGGAACATATTACCGCCCTTCCTTCTTGACATTTTGCCAGAGAATCTGCGTAGCTAGAGGCCATGCGTGCACACACGAACTCCCAGCCCCATTCCGACCCAGGCGCACCAAATCGTAGTTCGACGTGGGTCGTCATCGTCTTGCTCACGTCTGTCGCTGGATGTGCGGAAGCTGCGGGACTCGAAGAACATACCCGCTACTTGGGTTTTCCTGATTCCCTTTCGGTGCCTTGTTCCAATGGTCTTTTGACAGTAAATTGCGATCTTCTTAGCACATCGGCCCCACAAGACGGCCATACACTGAACGCGAAACCGGTGTATGAAGTGTCCGGCGCGGATGTCATCGACAAGATTACGGGTTTGTCTTGGTACAGGACCCCCGGAGGTCCGCAAAATCATGACCAGGCCGTCGAGTATTGTGACGTATTGCCGGGAAACTATCGTTTGCCCACACGCATCGAATTGATTTCGCTGCTGGACTTTCGTGACGGATCACTGGTCCGAATCGACAAGGATATGTTTCCCGACGTCAAACCAATGAGATATTGGACTTCGTCACAATATGGGGACATTGTCGATGACTTCTGGATCGTGGATTTTTGCTCGGCATGCATGGCGGAATATCCGGTCGTCTACGACCATACTTCGGCGAGCCTGGGGGTGCTTTGTGTCAAAAGCGAGGGCGAACCATTCCAGACCGGACCATTTACGGTCGCGGGGGTGGAGAATCGATTCTTGCGTGATAATCGCACAGGCCTCATGTGGATGAAAAAAACGCTAGAAGTGCAGAAGGATTGGAAAGACTCATTGCTGATGTGCGCAAAAGCCCCAGATGGCGCATATGGCGACTTTCGTATGCCCAATGCGAAAGAATTGGCCACGATCGTCGATGAAAGCAAAGTGAGTTCGGAGACGGAGGCCTCGATTCAAAGTCCTTTTGAGATCGGCTACAATCAATCTATTTGGTCTTCGACACCATCACGAACACCGGGAAAATTTTTCAAACTGAATGCAACGGGCGCTTCGATACAAGCGGAAACTGGGGCACTCGGGTATATCCAAACGTTGTGCGTACGCGGTCCGGATTAATAATCAGGCCCGCGCTTTTTTACACATCGCCGCGACATTTTCGTGCATCATCAGCAGTTCACCGGGAGGATGGTGATGCCCGAAAGAAACTTGAAATCGAGACAAACTCGTCCGAGAAGCACGCTTTGGTGCGTGCCGCTCGTGGGACTCTGTGCGGCATTCGCCCAGGGTACAATGGGATGTTCCAGCGATGCGGCGGCGCCGGCCACGGATCCGGGACGGGTGACGATACACCGGCTCAATCGAGTCGAATACGACAATACTGTGCGGGATCTCTTGGGTACGGAGCTACGTCCGGCCAAAGATTTTCCAGCGGATGATCGTGGTTATGGGTTCGACAACATTTCGGACGTGTTGTCGCTCTCGCCGTTGCAGGTCGAATTGTATTCGCGGGCAGCGGAAGAGTTGGCCCGTGAAGCCATGTTATTGCCGTCCCAATCCACGACGAACCGTACCGAAGCGGAAACGCTGACGGGTCAAGTGGGTGGCGCCGGCGCCGACAATTGGAATTTGTGGAGCAATGGCGAATTGCCGGTGACCCACGAATTCCCGTCGACAGGCGATTACAAGATTTCGGCCCGGGTTTGGGGACAACAAGCAGGTCCCGATATGGTGCAAATGAACCTCGTCGTCGGGGGCACCGTTGCCGGAACATACACGATTGCTTCGACATCGACCAATCCCGAGGTCGTTTCGGCAACAGTGAAGGTCAATGCGGGCACGCAGGTCGTTTCCGTGGAATTCCTGAACGACTATTATGATCAGGTCGCCGGAGCCGACCGCAACCTGATCATCGATTGGATCGAAATCGAAGGGCCCGTGGGAGCCGTCGGGAAAAACCCCATTCGCGAAAAAATCGTGATTTGCGATTTGGCTTCAGGAACCGATTGCGTACGCCAGGTGCTCGAGAAGTTTGGCGAGCGGGCATTCCGGCGACCCTTGACGGCGCCAGAAATCGATAAACTACTGCCGCTCGTCGAAATCGCCAGGACCGAAGGACAATCGGTCGAAGTTGGGGTCGAAGTCGCACTTCGAGCGATTCTCACGTCACCGCATTTCTTGTTCCGGCCGGAGCTGGATCCGAATCCCAATGCGGCGACGCCGGCGCATACGCTCAATGATTTCGAGTTGGCCTCGCGCCTTTCGTATTTCATCTGGAGCAGCATGCCCGACGCCGAACTGTTTGCCGCAGCGAAGGAGGGCAAACTCCAGGACCCTGTGGAAATCGAAAAGCAAGTCGACCGGATGTTGAACGATCCGAAGTCGGATGCCCTGATCGACAATTTTGCCGGTCAATGGCTCTTTACCCGAGCGCTCGACGATCACCAGCCGGACTATTACGCGTTCCCGACCTGGGACGAAGACCTGCGCGCGGCCATGCGCCAGGAAACAAAGCTGTTTTTCCGCGAGTTCTTGCATAACGATCTTCCCATCCCGGAAATGCTCACAGCCGATTTCACGTTCATCAACGATCGGCTCGCGACGCATTACGGTTTGTCTTCGCCAGGGCCCGACTTCACGCGAGTGCAGATTACGGATCCAAACCGGAAAGGACTTCTCGGCCAAGGGAGCATCTTGACGGTGACTTCGTTCCCCACGCGCACGTCCCCGGTCAAACGAGGTAAATGGGTTTTGACGCAGCTTCTGTGCTCCGAACCTCCTCCTCCTCCACCAGGCGTCGAAGGACTCATTACGGAAACAATGCCCACGGGATCGATTCGACAACGTTTGGAGCAGCACCGGGCAAACCCGATTTGCTCTACTTGTCACGTCGAAATGGACAATCTAGGGTTTGGCCTGGAACAATACAACGGAATTGGGCTCTTCCGATCGGACGACAATGGCTTCCCAATCGATGCCACGGGCACGTTGCCTGGGGGGAAAGCCTTCGATGGCGTGTCGGAGCTCAGTGCGATCTTGGCTGATGACCCGCGATTTACGCACTGCGTTTCTGAAAAGATGCTGACCTATGCGCTGGGACGCGGAGTTTATCCCGTGGATGATCCGCATCTCGACCATCTCGTCAAAGGTCTTGACGAGAGAGGACAATCGTTTGCCGATTTGATCAAACTCGTGGCGACCAGCGAACCGTTCCGCATGCGCCGCGGTGAGGCGACTGGAGGTGGAAAATGAAACAACAGAAGCTGAGCCGCCGCTTGTTTTTGGGTGGTGCGGGTGCCGTTTTGACGTTGCCCTTTCTCGAGTCGATCATGGCCAGAAACGTAAAGGCTGCTCCGAACGATATTCGGCGCATTCTCGCGTTTTATACACCATGCGGCATTCACATGCCCAACTTCACGCCGGCGGAGCAAGGTGCGCAATATGTTTTGACGAAGATTCTCGAGCCGCTGGCGGCAGTTCGTCAAAAAACGCTGGTCATCACGGGTTTGGCGAATACGCCGGCGCGTCCGGATGGCCCGGGTGATCATGCGGCGGGAACGTCGGGGTTTCTGACGTGCCGGCACGTGGTCAAGACGGAAGGGTCGAACATCAAGAATGGCATATCGATGGACCAAGTGGCTGCGGCGCAAATTGGCGGGGCCACGCGGATTCCTTCGATGCAAATCGGGATCGATGGTGGGTCGGGCGCGGGCGATTGCGACTCTGGGTATAGCTGCGCATACGCGCGAAACATTTCCTGGGCGTCGGAAACACAACCGCTTCCAAAAACCGTCAATCCGCAGGTTGTCTGGGATATCCTCTTCGGCGGTTTCGATCCCAAAGCCACCGCTGAAGAGCAAGCCCGGCAGAAAAACTATCGCACGAGCGTGCTCGATTATGTATTGGGAGAAGCCAATGCGCTCTCGGGCAAACTCGGCACGACGGACAAACGCAAGCTCGATGAATACATGACGGGTGTGAGTGAGCTCGAAAAGAAGATTCAAAAGACGGGAACGGGGCCAGTCTGCACGGCGATTGACAGGCCGCCTGCGGATTTGCCTTATCCCGAACACGTGAAGCTCATGCTCGATCTCATTGCGTTGGCCATTCAATGCGATTCGACCCGCGTCGTGACGTTCATGCTCGGCAATGCCGGAAGCGGTCGGAGTTACCCATTCCTGTACGCGAATGGGCAACCGATCAGCCAAGGGCACCATGAGATTTCCCATCACCAAGATCTTCAAGAGAACTTCGACAAACTCACGGAGATTGGGCGTTGGGAAGTGGAGCAATATGCCTATCTGCTCGGCAAACTCGACGCGATCGACGAAGGCAATGGGATTACGGCGCTCGATACATCGGCGGTGTTTTTCTCGAGCGAAATCGAGGACGGCAATGCGCATCGGCACACGAATTTGCCGGTGCTCGTGGGCGGAAACCTCGGTGGCGCGTTCAAGACGGGAGAACACGTGATCGTACCGGACGAAACGCCCATGGCGAATTTGTTCACGACGATGCTGCAAGGGATTGGAGCACCGCCGGACAAATTCGGCGACAATGGCACGGGGCCTTTGATGCTCTGAATCCAGGCCAGACTCGAGCCCTCGCTTCGCGCGCTAACAAGCGCGCGAAGCGAGGCTTTGTTTACGATGGGGGCTCGCAGTCGGCTCTTTAAGTCCTTTGGGCTACGCCCAAAGGACGAGCCGACTGCTCTGCCCCCATACCCCCGAAATTTGCCAATTCTCAAACTGAACGGCAGGGCACTTCGTTCAACACCCGCATTGCATTTCCCCGTAAAATCTTCGTTATCGTTCCAATCGGTACTTTCGCCGCGAGTAATGCATCTGTGAGGAGCGGTAAGTGCGCCGCGTCGCATAAGTCGCGCGTGGGAACGATAAAACCATCCCAATCGGAACCAAGTGCGGGAGCGTCTTCGCCGCACACGTCAATGATGTGCTGCAAATGGCGCACGACGGGTTCCAAACCATCGCCACCTAGGAACTTCGGACAAAAAATAACGCCGACGAGGCCGCCTTTGTCGGCAATGGCGCGTAATTGATCGTCGTCAATGTTGCGCCAATGCTTGAATGCACCAATGACGCCAGTATGGCTGACAATGGGCGGACGGGTGGCCATGGAGCAGGCTTCTAGAAATCCTTCGCGATTGATATGGGCCAAATCGACGATAATGCCAAGTTCTTCGGATTTCTTGACGACGTCGCGGCCAAACGGAGTCAAGCCAGCATCGTCGTCACGACCTTGACCATACGCGGGAAAACAAAGCTCATTGCGACTGAAATGGCAGAGTCCGAGATACCTGACGCCACGACGGGCGAAATGCTCGAGGTTGGCAAGGGATCCTTCGAGAGCGTGGCCGCCTTCGATTCCCAAAAGAGCACCGATTTTTCCGGCCAAACGCGCCGCTTCGATTTCGTTCCCAGTGCGAACTTTGGCGATTCGCTCGGGCGCATGAGCAATTGTCGTTTCGAGGGCATCGATTTGTTCGTCGATGACGCGGGCCAAACCGCTGCGTTGACCAACGGGCAAAGAAACGAGGCCAAAGAATTGAGCGCCAATGCCGCCTTCATGCATTCGCGGAATGTCGACGTGTCCTCCGATCGCCGCGAGGGGCAGTGGAGGATCGTGACGGGCGTGGAGGTTGTATCCGACCCAGCGTGCCCACATGAGGCTATCGGCGTGGAAATCAATGGCGGGGTGTTGGTCGTGGAGCGCGCGCGCTTCGGCGGAGCCGTACATGGCGGGGGAGGATAACACGCTAACGCTTCGACCACCCGCCCAAACGCCACTCGCGGTGCGCTTCCAAAAACTGCTTCACCACGACTGGCGGCGTGACCCACGGCTTCATTTTCTCGGGAATCCAATCCGTTGGCACCACCGCACTACGCGTGTAGGAACTCCATTCGTGGTCGCTGCACGAGTAACACGCCCAGCGCGCAAATTGCGCATCGATTCGCAATGCCCCGCGCTCCGTATATACGGGTATCAATTGCGCCGGTTCAGGTTTGGTCGCATCGTCCGGATCCGCCGGAGCTGTTTCTTCCCCTTCATCGAGCTTCTGGCGGGCGAGATTGACGAGTTTGTCTTTGTCGGGAATTTCAGCCCATAAGTCGACCGATTTTCCCAAATCTGCATCCCACACCATAGCCGACGCCATTTCATTGCCGTGTGGACCACAAATGTTCATCCACGACTCTTCGTGAACGAAAAGATAAGGACCAATCGATCCCAAAAGCCGAACGTGATGTTGCAAATCGTCGACTTCATCACCTTCTAGATTGCCCGAATCAACGACTTTTTGGACGACCTCGCCACTCGCATTCACGAGATTCACCGAAGTCACCGTGCCTTTTATCGACCCGGGCGGCCCCACGAAATCGCCACACCCCGCCAAACCAATTTCCTTTTCTCGCGCCTGCCAAGTCAAATCACCATGCGTCGTGGTTATGACAATCTCGTCCTGTTCGCCCAAAACGTTGAGGCCCCCCTCCGCGGACAAACGATACGTCCGAGCTTTGACTTGGTCGTTCTCCGTCTTCGTGACCCACACCAAAACTTCGCCACGGTCAGGATTGTCCGTTGAAACCACGCGCGCCCCTGATTGCAGGCTCACCGTGGGGGCTAGGGCAGTGCGCGTCGTGCATCCGAGCAAGAGGAGATTGACTGCCGTGAAGGCGAAAAACAGACGAGCCATCATGAGGAGAATGCGCTGTCGCAGAAGGCGTGCCAAGAGCAAAGCGAGGCGAATGCGCGGGAGCGCGTGACGACTGC
The DNA here is from genome assembly GCA_035437985.1 of Polyangium sp. (in: bacteria). Classification (GTDB taxonomy): domain Bacteria; phylum Myxococcota_A; class Polyangia; order Polyangiales; family Polyangiaceae; genus Polyangium. The sequence continues at coordinate 30,821 of DAOMZH010000014.1, forward strand.
GTGTCGCAAATGCCGCACACGCGTGGGCGGAACGCTCAGGCGCCGGAGACCGTGATCTTGTTCATGCGCACGGGCGTGAGGGGTCGATCGTCGCCGTCGGTACGGGTCTTTTCGATCTTCTTGACGACATCCATGCCTTCGGTGATGCGCCCGAAAACAGGGTGTTTCGACGCTCCTGGCGTGAACCAATCGAGGTAATGGTTGTGCACGGTGTTGATGAAAAACTGACACGAGCCGCTATTCGGATCGCCCGTGTTGGCCATCGACAGCGTGCCTGGTTCATTGGAAATCTTGGCATCCGGGGGGTGTTCGTCGCGGATCGTGCCATGAGGCGCATCGCCCGTGCCCGCCAATCGGCTCTTGGGATCACGGCTATGCGGACATCCAAACTGAATCATGAAGTTGTCGATGACGCGGTGAAAGTGCAGCCCATCGTAGAAGCCACTTTTCGCGAGCGTAATGAAGTTTTGCGCGGTGATCGGCATCTTGTCGAGGAACAGCTCGATGGAAAAGTTGCCGAGCGACGTTTCGCAAAGTGCGGTCGGGTTTGCCATGGGCGCGCAGCGTAAGCCCGGTTGGGTCGAGCAGCAAGAAGTACCGAATGCGCTTGCGCGCAGCACGCCGAACGCCTACCTCGGCAAACGATGCGAACGAGCGAATTAGCAGACGCGAAGGTGCTGCAATTTTTTGCAACAGCAGCCAAGGGCACCGAAGGCGCGCTGCGCGACGAACTCAACGAAGCGCGTTTCCGCAAAGTCAAAGCGGATCGCGGCGGTGTGCACTTCGAAGGACCCATCGGCGAAGGCATGCGCGCATGCCTCGAATCACGAATCGCGGCGCGCGTACTTTGCGCGGTGAGCGAGTTCGACGCCCCCGACGGACAAACCCTCTACGACGGCGTGCGCAATGTCGATTGGAACGACTACATCGAGCCTCGCCACACGCTCGCCGTGCGAGCTTCGTGCAAGGACAGCGCGCTGACGCACACGCAGTTCATCGCGCAACGCACGAAAGATGCGATCGTGGATCAGCAACGAGCTCGGTACGGAGTTCGTCCAAATGTAAATGTCGAAGACGCCGACCTCGGGGTGTTTGTCCATCTGGTACGCGATCACGTGACGCTCTACGTGGACCTCGCGGGCGAAGCCCTGCATCGGCGGGGATATCGAACACGGATCGAAGAAGCGCCGCTCAAGGAAAACTTGGCTGCAGCGATCTTGCGTTTGTCTGGATGGAACCGCGATGTGCCGCTCGTCGATCCGATGTGTGGGTCGGGAACGTTCCCGATCGAAGCGGCGCTTTGGTCGCGGAACGTGGCGCCGGGCATTTTTCGGTCGAAATTCAGCTTCGAGCGTTGGGTTTGTCATGACGCAGTCCGCAAACGTTTGTGGTCGGACCTGCGCGACAAAGCGATCGCGAAGCAACGTTCCGAGGGTCCGTTCATCGCCGGCAGTGACATCTCGCCGCTCGATGCTGCGAAGACCAATGCCAAGGCGACGGGCATGCCGGTGCGGTTTTCCAAGGAAGATGTCAAAGACCTCGAGCCGACCGATCCGCCGGGGTTCATTGTGACGAACCCGCCTTATGGCGAACGTTTGGCGATTGGGCCTGGGCTTTACCGCGATATGGGTCGCGCGTTTGCTCGATTGTCAGGACACACGATTGTCGTTTTGGCCGGGACACCGGACATTCCCCGGGCGATTCCCTTGCAGCCCGCGAAAGAACACACGGTATTTAATGGCCCTATCGAATGCCGTCTTTTTACCTACCAAGTCGAGTGAATCATGGCTACGCAGAGAAAGCGGACAAAAAAAGCACCTCCTGGACCTCGACAAGCCGCCCCGCATCCGCCACGTGTCGACGGTCCGATTGAAATCATTACGCGATTTCGACAGATTTGCCTCGAATTACCAGAATCGACCGAGGTCGAAGCTTGGGGGCATCCGACGTTTCGCGTGAAAGACAAGATATTTGCGTCGGCTGGAGCGATGAATGGCGAGTGGACGTTGGGGATGAAAACGACCCATGAAATGCAGGCGGGCCTTGTGGCGACGGATCCGCGTTTTACCGTGGCCGCGTACGTGGGCAAACACGGCTGGGTGAGTATGCGGGTCGATGACGATATCGATTGGAATCAGGTACGTGCGCTGGTGGTGGAGAGTTATCGGATGATTGCGCCGAAAATGTTGGCCGCGCGCGTGAAGGAATGAGGGAGGGATCGGAGTTTGTCCGCTCCGAGGTGGTTTGATTTTTCGGCGTCGCGGCACCCCGAACTCGCCCGCTTCGCGGGCTCAAACAGCGGGGCCCCGCCGCAAACACCGTAAAATCAAACCACCCTCGTCGCTGTCCAGTGGAGCGAAAAAAAACCATTCCGTCTCAGAAATGCACGACGATTTTTCCAAAATGGGACGCCGTGCTCATGTACCGAAGTGCTTCTTTCGCTTCCGCAAAGGAAAACGTTTTTTCATCAATGACCGGGCGAAGCTCTGATGCATCAATGGCTCGGTTCATCGCTTCGAACATGCTTCGAGAACCAACGATGATGCCTTGCAGGCGCACGTGACGCATGAGCACGGGAAGAACATTGAATTCCTCAGCGGGGCCCGTGAGAGCTCCAATGATGCTCACTGTGCCAGCCACGCGAACGGCTCGCACGGAACGCGCCAGTGTGCCCGCACCACCGACCTCGACGACGTGGTCGACGCCTGTGCGATCGGTCAATTCAATGACCCGTTTTTCCCAATCCGGGGTGGTCCGGTAATTAATGGTTTGCCACGCGCCCATCGCGCGAACACGTTCGAGTTTCGCATCGCTGCTCGACGTAACGATGACCCGCGCTCCAATCATTTTTGCAAATTGCAAAGCAAAAATTGAAACACCGCCCGTACCCTGGACGAGGACGGTATCGCCCGTGCGCAAATTCCCCGTGCCCAACAGCGCATTGTAGGCGGTGAGGCCCGCGCAGGGCAATGTCGCCGCTTCGCCGTCCGTGAGAAATGCCGGAGGCTTGACGAGCGACGCTTCACGCGTGATGTGGAATTCAGAAAGCACTCCAGGTAATGGACTACCCAAAGTCGTTTTGAGCTTGGCGATGCTCGCTTCGCCGTCGAGCCAACCCTGAACAAATATCGGGGATACTCGATCACCGATTTTGAAACGAGTGACTTCGGGTCCGGTGGCGACGACTTGTCCCACGCCGTCGGACAACGGAACCAGAGGTAATGGCTGACGAGGGTTGTACGTACCCATGACGATCATGAGATCGCGATAGTTGATCGATGCAGCCTTCATCCGAATCACGACTTCGTCGCGTTGCGGAACTGGATCGGGCAAATCGACGAGGGTGAGAGAATCGAGGCCAAAAGAACCTTGGATGGCGAGGGCTTTCATGCGCGGATGTCCTTATGCGGGGGGCGGTTTTGGCATGGGACCGCGACGCGGTCAACGATTCGATGAGTCGAGGCGGAATTCGCTGGGCGATTCTTTCAAGAATTGCCGAATTTCAGCGCCGATTCCAAGAATGGACATTTTCCGTCCCAGCAGGCTCCCCGCAAGCAGGATCGTGCGCACGGAGCATTTGGATAGGACATTTTTCGTCCTTCTTATGGCACGAATTCACGCGCATATCATTTGCGATATGTTAAAATGAACTTCGAAGCGACCATTGGCGGTCGATGATCAGACGAGGCGACCTTCGCGGGAGGTTCCCATGGAAAAGGTGTCGCTGACGTATTTCGTCGATTTCGTTCTGCGTTCAGGAACGCCCAAAATCACGGGCGTACGCGAATACAAGACCCGGAAAGATGAATTAGCTGCTGACTTCTATCGCCCCATTCGCGAGGGAATTCAGACGATGCATCGTAAAGGGGCCTGTGAATCCACGCTGGATGAAATTCTGGCCCATCAAAACGACGACAAGAAAAGGCGCATTTATCCCCATGTCGCGGCAGGTTACCGCAAGTTTCTGGCCACGGGTGACAAGCGCTGGTTTTCTCCGCCGCAAGGCGAAATTCAGCTCGGACCGCTGGCCGTAAACTTGAATCCCGAAGTCGGTTTCATGATTGGCAAAAAGCCGCATGTCTTGAAGCTGTATTTTCGACAAGAACCCCTGACGTCGAAACGTTCTTCAATCGTCCTCGCTTTGTTTTCAGCCGGCCTCGGACGCGCCTATCCTGAACACATTTTCGGTATGCTCGATGTGCAGCGAGGCAAATTGCATACGTCCGATTCGGCTCCCAATCCCCGACTCGAAGTGCTCTTGCGGGGCGAGGCAGCATCGTTTTCGACCATTTATGCCGAAGTGTGACGGGCCACGGCCCCACATTTCAAATTCCAAACTCGTTGCTGTTCAAATGATTTGCTCGACGTCCGAGGTTCGAAGGCCAAAACATCCATTTTGCCCTTCGTCCCGACCTGTGCCATTCTCGCCCTGGTGAGCAACGGCAACGACGACGAGATTGCATTTCGGGACATGGTCAAGGCGCTCCATTGTCCCGGCTGCGAACTCGAATTTACCGATCAAGCTGTCGAGTGGGGTTGGGCGTGGTGCGAAGGGCGCCGCGATTTGATGCACGAAGACGGTAGAGACGAACGAGATGGGCCATTCAAATTAAAGTGCGAGTTGTGTGGACATCGTTCATGGCTGAACTATTTTTCCAGATCGGTGACCAGCGCGGAAAAACCCAAGCAGCCGCCCAAGGTAAAACGAATTCGTCAACGTTGAACGCGAGCCCGAATCGATACGGACAAACCATTCAACGCCGATTTTCCATGGGAAATCCGCGTGGTGCAGGCACCGTCGGCGGTGTTGCTCGTGGCGCGGGCCGGCCGGGCAAATTACCCCGCGGCGCCTCGACGAACACAGGCGCGTTTGTCGAGGGCTCACACCCCATAGGATCCCCACCGTCGCAAGCCTGACGCCGAAGTGCTTTCGCCAATTCGACGTCTTTGTCGACTCCCCGCCCATCTTCGCGCATTTGTGCCAGCAACGTACACGCCCGCATGCGTTTGTCTTTGCATGCACGATCGAACAATTTGGCAGCCCGGCGTTCGTCTTTCGGAACAGTACGTCCTTCTTCGAGCATCCGCCCGAATTCCATGCAGCCCAAAGAATGTTTTCCCTCGCAAGCTTGTTGAAAAAGAACCCGCGCCCGCCCCTCGTCTTTGGTAACGCCACGACCATCGAGAACCATCAGGCCCAAATTGGCGCAAGATCCGACATCCGCCATATCGCAGCCACGTTTGTACAACGCGGCAGCTTGGGCATCGTCTTTGGGCATGGTGCGTCCCTGCTCTTGCAGCATGCCTAGTCCTGCACAGCCAAACCCATAACCGCCGTCACAAGCTTTTCGGTACAAACTCGCCGCTCGTTCATCATCTTGCTTTACGTCGATTCCGTCCATGTAAAGCGATCCCAAATTGCCACACGCGGCAACGCTGCCACCATCGCACCCTTTTTCGTAGAGTTTCCGCGCTTCGCTGACATTTACCGGCACGCCCAAACCTTGTTGGAACGAATTGCCGAGATTTGCGCAACCCGTCGAATATCCTCGGTCGCAGGATTTCCGGAAAAACTCTGCAGCGCGGACGTCGTCTTTTGGCATTCCCATTCCATCGTCGTACATGCGCGCTATCGCATTACAGCTTTGCGCATCTCCCCCATTGCAAGATAACGTGTACAATCGCGCCGCCTCAGCAAAATCCACCGCCCCGCCCTTCCCCTTTTCTCGCATTTGCCCCAGCGTATGACACGCAATCATGTGCCCATGATCGCATGCCAACTTGAAATACACCGTCCCTCGTACATCATCGCGAGGTATACCCGCGCCATTCGCATACATCATGCCCAAAGCAAAACAGCTGCCAGCATGATTGCGTTCGCATTGTTTGGTGCAATCGGCCAAATCATCGGGAGCACATAAACGCGGCGCCATTGCGCTACGTACGCCGAGCACCGCTGGAGGAAGCAAAAAGAGCAGCAATAACGCCGTCACCACCATGGTTCGTCCTGCATTCGAGCGCCGAGCCCATAACGAAAATCGACGCAAGAAATTCGGCGGACGAGCCAGAATGGGGCGATGTTCGGCAACCGCCCGCAAGTCTTCCGCCAACGCCGTTGCATTGGGATAACGTTGCGCCGCATTCTTGGCCATGGCGACAGCCAGCACCACCGCCAAATCCGGGGAAATACGCGGGTCGATTCGCCGCAAGGGCATGGGGTCATCATGCAAAACTTGCACGATCAATCGCTGCTCGGTATCGCCATCGAAAAGCACCCGCCCGGAAATGAGCTCGTAAAGCGCTGCGCCAAGGCTATAAATGTCGACCCGTTCGTCCACATCGAGCAACCGGCGCTGCAATTGCTCTGGCGCCATGTAACGCAATGTGCCCAATATCTTGATATCTGCCGACGTCAAGGCTCGCGATTCATCAGCCAACTTCGCCAAACCCAAATCCATGATGACAATTCTTTTGCCATCCGACGTCAGCATGAGATTGCTGGGTTTCAAATCACGATGAATCACGCCTGCTGCGTGCAAGTGCGCCAAACCCAATGCCGCGTCCGCAAAAAGCTCCACAAGACGCAATGCAAGCTCCCGGCCTGCAAGCACGGGCGGAGGAGGAATCTTGGCAACTGCTGGCAATCCATCATCGCCGTCTTCGTGACCGGGCTGCGAAATAGCCGCTTCGAGGTGTCCTTCGCGTAAAATCGTCCCGGATTTGTCTTTACGCCACGACGACAAAACCTTGAATGCCCGCCCCAGATCCGCGCCTTCGACGTATTCCATGGCATAATACAAGCGCTGGTTGTCTTCCCCCGACGCGAGGATTTTTACGACATTGGGATGATCGCAACGGGCCAGAGCGGCGATTTCCCGGGCAAACCTTTTGCGCGCCACCGGATCCGCATGCATGGACGGAGGCAGCACTTTCAACGCGACAAAGCGCCGCAAACTGCGTTGCCGCGCCTTGTACACGATGCCCATCGAGCCTCGTCCGAGCTCCCCAAGCAATTCAAAGTCGCCGAGAACCGCACTTTCCACCGTGACTTCGTCATTGGGGTCCGGGTACGAA
>DAOMZH010000015.1:0-37430 GCA_035437985.1 Polyangium sp. (in: bacteria)
GTGACCGTCAAGTTGGCGACACCCACATTGTCTACGAAGACTGCGATATGCTCGTCGTCTTGCCACGATATGTGCGGCGCTGGGGGCACGTCATGGTCATGCCGAAGCTTCACGTGACTTCATTTTCCGCAATAAAATCGAGCCTTTTCCTGAGGATGAACATTCTTTCTCTCCATTCGGCACGAATGGTCGAGCACGTACAAAAACCTCGGCGTGTTTACGTTGCCTCTACAGGGAGCAGTGCTGGTGAGATTACCCAATCATCCGAGCACCTACACGTGCACATCATTCCCCTCTACGAAGTCGACCACAAACCATCTTCGATTTTCAGCTGGTCCGAAGGAGTCTACGTTGCCGAGCGTGAAGAATGGGAATCTCTACGCCTCGCTTATGCCGCAGCTTTCTTGCTCGAAATGGACACAGATCAAGGTTTTTCTGGGAACACGATCCCTGGTTGATGATCCAATGGTTCCCCGGTAGCGTCGTACGCCGCGAGCGACGCCGCAATGGTTCCAAGCGTTTTTGGCTCTGGTTTGTATTTCGGGGAATCAAAAGCCACGGCAGCTCGCCACGCATCGAGCAAGGTTGGTTTGTCTGGTATACGCGCCCAAACTGTGGCGGCCTCGAGTTTGGCCTCGGCCGTCAACATCGACACAATGGGACTCTGCAGCAAATCCGCAATCAGTTGCGCCTCTTCCGCCACAATGGCTCGCTCGCGGACAGTTCCCACTGACCAGCGCGCAATCATCGCTTCGTTGCAAATGATGTATTCACGAAATCGTGGCCCGCCATCGGCTTTGTAGCGCATATGCAAAACCGCCCCGATATGCTCCGGATGCTCAACGACATCGGCGATGGGTACAGGTTCATTTTTCTGGTTCACTGCCAAAAAAGGTTCGTGTTGCAACGGATCAAGTTTGAGCAGCAACGATTCGTCCTTCAAAACGACACGAATGAGAGCGTGACCATAACTGCGTTCACCTAGCGGCACCGAAGTCGCAAAAGGACTCGGCCATGCATATCTGCGTTTCACGAGGCCCGGGTGCTCGGCCAATAGTTTGGCAAGTTCGTGCCCCGACGACGAACCTTGGGCGAGCTTTGCCAAGAGCCGACTGTAGGGCGACGGCGCACCATGCGTTTTTGCCGTAGCCACCAGCAACGTTTTGGTTTGTCGCAATTCTGCAATCTGTTCGGGCGTCGTCCACGAATACAACTCTCGCCGCGCAAAATGTTCCTCCGTTACCGCCCGTTTGTCTAGACGCTCGACCAACGTCAGCGCTTTCGATGCGGGCTCCGGTTCGGATGGCGACGCTGGACGAGGGTCTGTCTCGACAAGCGAAGGCTGAACGGGTTCAGGCGGAATATCCTTCGTGGTGACTCGCGCGCTGGCGGTGGGTCGGGAAGCCTCCAAGCTGCGCAGAGGCGACACGCACCCCTGCGCAAGCATCATCAGGCCAAGAAAAACCGCCACGTATTGCGCGTGATCGAACACGTGAGCGTATTACCATGGAGATTGAAGAATTTTCAATGAAATTGCTTGGCCGAGTCGTTTCCCAAGCAACGCCGACCGCGGACGGTTGCGTAAGCATCGGGTGATTCTGCTCTGGCCCAATGGTTGGATTCGTGTTAAGCTGCGCGAGCTTTCATTGGTCACAACACCCGTACTTGGAGGAGTTCGATGCTGCTCGTTCCGCAAAGCTCGAGAAATTTCGAGCAGACAATGACGACTTTGGGACGATTGGTTTGGCTGTTGGGGATGATTGCGTTGGTTGCGGGATGTAGTGAAGAAGTTGTCGCGCCCGTTCCTGAAGTATTTGATTCAGCGGTGCTCCACAAGATCGAGGTCACGGTAGAATCAACTTATTTGAATCAATTGGCTACGGATCTCGACAATCGCGTTCCGTGCACGTTCGTTTATGATGGCGAACCCGTTGAGCAAGCGGGAATTCGGCAAAAGGGAAACACGGCATTCGCCCTCGATGAAAAACCAAGTTTCAGCGTGCGTTTCGATGAATTCGACAGTAAAGGGGATTTGCACGGACTCCACAAAATTTTGCTCAACAATTCGGTACAAGATCCGACGTTCATGCGCGAGAAACTCGGAGCCGACGCGCATGCCCGTGCCGGGATCGCTGCCGCACGCATCGCCTACGCGCAAATGACGTTTAATGGTGTCGACGGCGGAATCTATGTAGTTGCCGAAGCCATAGACAAGGACTTTTTACAACTTCATTTTGGAAAAGACTACGACGAAGGGAATTTGTTCGAAGGGCCGTGTTGTGGTGATTTTGCGGTCGACGCCAATTATCGCGAAGTCGAAATGACGCTAGATGACGAGAAAAAAGACGACCGCACGCGCGATGATATCAACACGCTCGCCCAGGTCATTCGCGACGCACCTGACGCCACGTTTCCCACGGACCTTGCCCGCGTTCTCGACGTTGATGAGTTCCTCGAGATTTACGCGCTCGAAGTCATCCTGCTGCATTGGGATGGATTTTCGTTTGGAAAGAACAACTATTACATGTACGACAATCCAGCCAATTCACGCTTCGTGTTCTTTCCGCATGGCATGGACCGGATCCTCACGGACCTCAATTTCGATTTCAGCGCGGCGTCACTTGCTACCCTCTTGCCGCAGCGTATAAGGGCCAATCCGACACTCGATTCAAAATTCCAAACCCATCTCGACGACCTCGGAAAGTCCAGCTGGAACAAGAGTACGATGTTGGCCACGATTGATTCGACAAGTGCACTTTTGCACCAAGCGAGCGCGGGTACCCAAACAAAAGCCGACCTGGCGCTCATCGATGCGAATTTGGCGCAATTGCGCCAAGTCATTACGATTGTCGATGTCGAGATGAATCCTTGAGGCAAGACTGGCAATGGATGATATCATCGAGCGGTACGAATACAAATACCTGATTCCGGATGCGGTCGTTCCTGAAATTCGTAATGCCGTGCGCACGACGTCGAAAATCGATCGGTATGCAGGTCCCGATGGCACCTACCGCATTCGGTCGCTCTACTTCGATACCGATCGCTATGATCTTTTCTGGGCGAATGAACGCGAACAGGCCGACCGCTTCAAGCTACGGGCACGTATGTATCCAGGAAAAACGAGCCCCGTGTTCTTGGAAGTAAAACGGCGCGTAATGGATGTCATCATCAAATCACGCGCCGCAGTTCCGAACCATGCGTGGCGCGACGTATTGGCGGGGAATCAAGCTGCCCTCGGCGCATTGGCGCCCCACATTCGCGCCGGCGCGCTCAAATTTCTCGCGCCGTACCATCGTCATCATATTCGTCCCGTATTGCTCGTCGAATATGAACGTGAAGCCTACATCAGTGAAGTCGACTCCTACGCACGATTGACGTTTGATCGGAAAATCTGCGTTCAGGAGCAGGACAAACTCGAACTCGAAGCTATTTCAAACCGGTGGCGTTTCGTCGATCATCGCGTACAAACGAAGACCAACGAACCCGTGTGCGTGCTCGAATTGAAATTCGAGCGCCGTCCGCCACGATGGATGCTCTCGCTCGTCCAGCGCCTCGATCTGATTCGCTACTCATTCTCGAAATATTGTTATGGTGTGGCCGCCGAACTTACTTTGCCCGACGTGCGACGCAACTCCGACATTGCGAGCCGATGACGACGAATGAGTCGGAGCAGACGCAATTGAACGACTGCACGCTTTTCGTCGACGGACAACACCCGCATCGTATCAATCTTATGGGCTTCGAGGGCCTTTTGAGCTTCATTTCCAGCTCTTTCCGCCGTAAGTAAAGCCCGCTCCCGGTATTGTGTCACGAGAGATTCGGCGAGACGAACTTCCCGCAGGCGTGCGCGAACGTTGCCAACAACGCGATCAACCTCGGCTTCGAAGGCTCGTTGGGCCGCTGTTTTCGCGGCATTGGAGGCAGCTACTCCATTGCGATTGGTATCGAAAATTGGCACATCCATGCCGCCTTGGAAGGTCCAGCCCATACCCACGGTCGTTTTGGGTGTAAATTCATATCCCAATTCCAAGAATGAAAACCATGGAAATTGTTTGGCCCGCTCAGCGTACGCACGTGCATCCGCGGCATCAATTTTCGCTGCCGCCACGGCAACTTCGGGACTCTGTTGCAATGCTCGCTCAATGAGCGTCTGTACCGATGGCAATTCGGGGGGCGGCCAGGCCAATGCTGGATCGCCTTGGACTTCCACCACGGATTCCGGCGCTATACGCAGTAAATCGCAAAGTGCACCTATGGATTCACCCCGACGAACCTCCTGAGCCGCCAAATCCGCATCCGCGTCCAATGCCGATAATTCGGCAATGGCCTCGTCGAGCGATGTGGATTCCCCAGCGGCGACTCGCGCTTGCAGTTGTTTCGCCAGTGATTGACGAATTCGAGATACCTCACGCGCGGCCGCAATTTCGGCGTCCAGCAAAACCACGTCGTCGAATGCCCAGCGCACGTCGGCATCGAGCGCCTGCTCCGCGGCGCGCAAATTCGCTAGCGCTTGCGCATGCTTGGCGCGAGCTTCCGCGACGTCCGCGGCCACTGCCCCGGGTCTATCCGGGAAAAACCGCAACGCGGTACGCAATTGAGGTTCACCATTGGTCAGTTGATCAAGACGCAACTGAGAGACTCTAAATTCCGGGTTCTTGTGCTTATCTGCAGCCGCAACATTGATTTCGGCGGCGATCGCGCTCGCCTGGAGCGCCAAGAGGCGCGCATTGTGTTTCTTGGCCAAATCAAGCGCCACATCCACCGTCAAAACATGCTGTGCGGATGCCGATTTCGCTTCCCCGTCGTGTTGTTGCACGGACGCGTCGTGCTGCATGTTCCCGATCTTTCCGGGACCAAGGCTTTCTCGATACATCGCAACGGCGCGTTCGGAGCTCGAGGAGGGCAGGGTAGGCGTACAGCCCGCGACGACAGGTACAAGAGCGATGGCAAGTAGAGACAAACTATTTTTCAGGGCGTCCACGGAATCTCCTCGAACAGCGGGGTACCACCACCGGTATCGAAGACGACCAGAAGTTTGTCCGGAGAAAGCGATTGCGTGATTCCTTCAGGTTTGAGTCCCGGAAACCTTTTTACGAGCTTTGGTTCGAGCGTTCCTGTTTCGGGGGTATCGATGCGCCAGAGGGCACCGGCGTCACCATCGGCAGTCGATGGTGTCGAGGCAATCGCGAGTTTCCCATTGGGCAAAAACGTCAATTCGGAAATACCTCCAGCCGTGGTTTTCCCATCAACTTCGACATCAACACGAACCCGAGCCCAGGGCGTGATGTTCGCATGATTGAAGTTGCGATCGTCAAACAATGCCCGCGGTGAATCGATTTTCCAAATCATGGCGCGACCATCGGCATCCAAGGGCGCCTTCAATCCTAGATACAATGCGCCGTCTCGCGTTGTGAGACCCTCGATATCGAGCGTACGCGTTCCTGCCGACAAACCCAATTTTTGAGCTTTGGCTGTATCTGCATCGAGCAGTTCGGCGAGATGAACTTCGCCATCGACCTTGAATGCAGACCCGTCTTTGCGGGCGCGAAGGAGCGCTGTTCGGGCTGGTTTTCTTTTGCCTTTTTTGCTGAAGCTTTGCGAGGAAAGAAGATAGATTTCACCTGCGTTTCCAGCTGCAATGGCCTCCACGTCCGCCAATTCTTCGACCCCGTGAATCGGTACCGGCTCCGATTGCAAATCACCGTCTTTGGACATTGCGAAAATCCACGGAACACCTTCGTCCCCGTCGCGTCCGGTGTCGTCACTAACGACGAGATAACGTCCATCTTTGCTTTCTGCAACGATGCCCGACGGTTCGAATCGCGTGCGTTGGGCGAGCGCTGCTGGGATTTTCATCGTTTGCGGGCTCGCCAGCGAGTTCGCGGCTGGGGGCGCTGCTTTGGCGGGCGCCTGTGGAGGTACGTTCGAGGGCTCGAAAACGACATCGAATGCTTGGCCCGGAACGACATCGACCGGATTGGCCAACTCGACGGTTACTTCTCGTCCCCACATGGGAACCTTCGGTGTCGTCCAACAACGTGCCGGTAATTCCGTCACGAGGGGCCCAAGCACAATGGTTTTTCCGCGTAATGCGGAAGTCGTTTGTCCTCGAATCCAGAGTTTGGCTGGGTCACCCTCACGAATACCGAGAGCCACGCGTTCGGGTACGCACGCAACGACACGGCCGCCGGTATTTACCAGACGCACGACAGCGTCCCCTGGAGCAGCGACTTCACCGGGCCGTTTTTCGATCATGGCCACTCGTCCGCGTTGCGTCGCGCGCAAGAAGTATCCCGAGCGGCGTTGTTTCAATTGTTCGATACTACGTTCGGCAACCCGGATGTCCGCGTCGAACTTGCCTTCGATTTCCGTGTCGTCTTCGTTGACTTGTTTGCGTCGGTCCTTGGCCGCTTTGATTTGTTTTGCAATGAGCTGCAAGGTCTTGGGTTTTTCCGTGGCCACCGCAGCGACTGTCGCGCGCTGCAAATCGAGGCGCGCATATTCGTCGTAGACGGCTTGATGTTCGTCTACCAAGTGTTTTACGCGTAAAACCTCACCCTCGAGAGCTTTGGCTTGGGCATTGGCGCGAAGTTGGTCTTCTCGTTGCAATGCGGCTTCGCGTTCGAGCGTCTCCAGATCCACGTCGAGACGGCGGGCCAAGAGTGTTTTTTCGGCGCGCATCGCCGCTTCGAGACGCAATTTTTCCGCTTCGGCCAAAGCGATATCGGCATCGAGCTTCGTCGTGTCCAGCGTCGCAATGATTTGTCCAGCCAGGACTTCGTCGCCCACTTGCACGTCGATTCGCTGCACTTTGGCCATTTCCGTTGGCGCTACGGCTTCCGGAATCGCTTGCGCAAAAGCGATTACGTGTCCACGCGATTCCGTGCTGAACTGAAGCCACGCAGCTGCCCCGAGCGTCCCCACGAGACAAAGAATCGGGGCGAACCGTTGCAGACTTGCTTGCATGTTGGAAAGAAAGATTTTCGACTTCATGGCTACAGATCCAACGTCGGTTCCTGGAGAAGCAAAGCTACGTCTTGCACACCATCGATTGCTTGAAGACTCGAAACGAGTTTGGCTCGGAGATCCGTCGAACGCACCGTAATTTGATACGCGTGTTCCATCATGGTTCCTTGAGCTGCTTCACGTAAAGTCACGAGAGCAAACATTCGACAGTAGGTTCGTAGGATTTTCGCAATGGCCTCTTCCGCTTCCGGTCCGGCTGGCGCGGAAAAGCGCAAAAGCCCATCAGGCTGCTGGCGAGCCCCATATCCTGTCAGATGTAAGAGAATGAATCCGAGAGCAAAAACGACCGTACCCAGAATGGCCGCACCATGGGCTTGAACACCCGTTGCCATTCCCACGCTCAGCGCGGCGAAAATGAAGATGACATCCCGCGGATCACGTAGCGAAGTGCGAAATCGAACTGCGGAAAGACCACCGGCCATCCCAATTCCCGCCGCAATGCTCGTTCCGACAGCAAGCATCAACATACACGCAATCACGCTGCCCATCGCCATTCCGTGAACCGTCGACCTCGAATAGGAGAGTCCACGAAAGGTCGTCATATAAACGACCGCAATCGCTTGGCCTAGACCAAAAGCGAGCAAGAGCGATATGAGCGCCTTCCGCCATTCGAATGGGTCACCCTGCGTGAGCGGCTCGAGCCATTCCATCGTCAATCCTGTGCCTCACCATTCGAGATTCGCGAACGTGTACTGCAATATTCCAACCCTACGACCGGACTTCTTTGGCAGCTTCATCATCACTTTGGTCACGTGACGTAGGAGCACCTCGAGCAATCCCACGTCATATTCATCCTAGAGCCATGAACTCGAGCTTGCGGCTCAGGTTTATGTCGATATCGCGACGCTATTGTGACGGGATCGTGTTCGAATGTCAAGCCAACATCGGGGTCATATACCAATGATTGTGCGAGGTTCACAACATCGAGGAGACACCTTCGACACGATGCCGCAAGCCGACATTCACTCTCCGCCTCGTCCTGGATACGGGCGCGCTTGCTTGATGTAAAGCGTCGCTGGCTGGCCCGGCGCAGCTTCATCATCGAATTTGAATTCAATATCCATGGCATACCAACCATTGTTTCCCGCTGCGGGGCCATAGGCCGGCGAAAAACGCTTGTGAATGGCATCGAGTGCGACCCCGAGCGAATGCGTCTGAACATTCGAAAGCACCGTGCTTCCTTTCGGAATGATGCTCGAATGGGTCAGGTATGTCGTCGGCTGATTGGGCTGACTGAAATAATAGAGGAACTGATCGCTCGTGACGCCCGGCGGCGGAGCAACCACCTCGATATCTCCTCCGTATTGGACGTTCACGTAAAACGCGGGATCCACACCCGTTGCATCGAATGGATTGGACGTCACCGCGACTCCGTTGGCCTCTTCATTCGGGAAATTCCAATGCACGAGCAGCGCCATACCCACGGAATCGTGCGCAATTCCGTAATAGGTTCGCTCCTCGAACGTGCGGAATGACCACGTGCTCATATACGTCTCGCGAATGGCATCGAGCACGTCGGTCCAATTCGTCGGATCCCCCGTATGGGATTCATAACAACCCGCACACGGAAATCCATCGAGATCTTCGCTATTCGTGCTGGTTCGAAACCGCATTTTGTGCGTGCCGTAATCGGCGGCGATTTTGTCCTTCAAAAGGGTTTGGAATGCCGTATCAATCGGCGCTATCGCCATTGCCGCCCGCAGCTCCGCCAGTTTTTGATCGCGCACTTTCGCGTCCGCCTTGAACGTGGGATCCGCAATCATCGTATTGATCTGGTCATAGAAGCCATTTTGCTTCATGAACTGATCGTAATAATAAACGGGCACAGCAAATGCCTTCTGTATTGGCACTCCTTCCGTTCGCGCCAAAATCGAATAATGCGCAGCTTTGCCGCCAAAAGCCAAAACGGATTTCTTGATCGCGTCCCGTAGTGATTCACCTGTCGCCGGCTCCGGCGTCACATCTTCCAGATTCCACAACCCAGTTACCGACAGATCGAGCGTTGGAAGGACGACCGACGGCGGCTTGTGCGCGTCCCAGAAAGCCTCCGCCTCGGCAAGAGTGACTTCACGAACCGTCCATTGCGACGCCGCCACCGTGAGCTCCACGAGTTTGCCTTCGAGGGCTCGCAATGTTGGGTTCGTCATGGCATTACGCAATCCCATATTGGGCGTATGCCGATTTTGCGAGAGCACATTGATGTGGGAAAGTGGCGTTTGAAATTCCTGCGTAATGAGACCCTGGACGACCGAAATGTCGTTCGGTGCTTCGTCGAGCACCACGATGTCTTCGTGCGTCAAATAGACGGTATCGAGATTCGCCGCTTGTTCAAAACGCAATCGACCGATCGCCGTAGCCAGGGACAGAGGTTGATAGTCGATTGCCGCGTAGAGATCATCGGTCGTGATGATCGGAATGTCCGAACCCAGTTTCCCCGCTTCGAGCGCAACGGCATCCGAGGTCGGGTGGAAATAGAGCTTCTTTCCAAAAAACGCGTTTTTCGCGACCGTTTCGTACAAAAGCGTAATCATCGCCGCCGAAGCGGTGTCGTATGGCGAGATTTCGAGCGCCCACACCTTGGGCCCTTCGTAATAGGTCACGGCGCCGAGAATGAACCGCCGATCGGGCGTGTAGTATTCGGTCGTATTGAAGGAAGCGAGGTCCGGGACGAGAGGCAAACCATTTCCTGAGAGGTGCGTCGAGGCAAACTCGTAATGAATCTGGTATTTGACGCTATTTTGGAAATAAAGCGCATTGCTGTCCGCTTGGTCGAGAACGACCTTGGTCGAGCGCGCCCCGGGAAGATCGACGGTGACGGGTTCCGAGGCCAGTGCCTGAAAATCACCGTCACAGCCAACCACCTTCAAAAATTCGGGCGATTCACTTCCACTTGGCAATTGGCATTCGAATACCTGCTCAGGTGGCGTTTGCGCCGTATCGCTGCAAGCGACGGGCAACGTCATACCGAGCAACGTCAATCCCAATGCCGTGAGGGCGCGCTTGTTCAAGGTCATGATCTCCTCCAAGAAAGTTTTACGTCAGCACACACTCGTCAAGGAACCAGCGAGAAGCAGTAGAAACCGCCATAACCGCCGCCCGAGCCCACCGTCGTCGAAGTCGGGCTTGGTGGTCCCATTTCAATCAGATTCACGCCCGGAGCACAACCCGATTCGTCGAGCGACGACATCCAATTCCGCATTGGACAAGGACTCGTCCCGCCAGGACAATTCCGAGGCCACGAATGTCCGACACGCGGCTTGCCCTCGAGGGTCAAGTTACCCAGGTTGCTCGTCCAATCCAAACACGTCGATTTCGAACCATACAATGTGCCTTGATTGTTTGTCCCCGTGAGCATGTCGTGGTTATCGACAGCCCCCTGATTCGGATCGGGCTGATGATTCGGAACGCCATCTTCATTCGGGAAATCATTGATGATCGCCGAGTCGGCGCCCGTGGGTCGCTCCGTGAGCAAATCTGCCTTGTTTGCAGCCAAAAGTCGTCCCAGCCGATCATACCAGGGGCCATCACCAATACGATCTTTCGCATTGACTTGGTTGCCATTCTCGTCGGCAACGGCACTGAGAAACGCGCGCCATGGCTTTTGACCTGCGCCGGGCATACTCCGCTCAGCAATGGTCGCACAGATCTTGTCCGCACCCCGCAATCCAGATCCCGGACCCGTTTCGCCAAATCGTAAGTCCCCGCCAAACCCTTGAGCACTGCCGGACAAATCTTGCAATGCCGCCAGGCTCGTCACGAAAAAGCTGAATTTCTCCGTGGTTCCCCCGGAACTGCTCGAACTGCTCGAACTGCTCGAAGAACCGGAACCGCTCGAACTGCTGGAACTGCTCATGTCCCCCGAGCTGCTGGAACTACTCGACGAACTCGAGCCGCCCCCGTTCCCGGACGAACTCGAACTACTCGAACTCGTGTTATTGCCAGAACTGCTCGCCACGCTGCCGCTCGATGATGTCAAGTCGCCACCGGAACCGCCGGTGCCGAGTGAAATCTCGCTATCGCTGCCGCAGCCACCAACGAGCATTGCTACTCCGGTCACCATCGAGAGTCCAAGAAAACGCACCTTCATGTTCAACCCCTTGTTATCCAAGCAATCGTTTGTCTATCTGAAATCATTTGCACGTCAAGTCCGATTGACAAGTTTGTCCCATCGGGCACTCTTCATTTGCGGTACAGGAATTGAGTCCCGGAATCTCGACGGGTTGCTCGATGGAAGACGTGACGACGAGGTCGACGCGTCCTTGAGAGATTGTCGTCGAACCTATTGCTTTTCGATTGACGATGATCGTGGGAAATCCGGCGACGCCCAGTTCGACCAATTTCGTCACGAGTGTTGCGGAAATCTCGAGCGAGCCAGTATCGTCGGCGTCGCATTCGATCATTCCCTTGGTTCCGCCGTGATGGCTGATGTCGAGTTTGACGTAAATGCGCGAGATGCCAGCCTGGCCGGGAGCGGTCCACGTGAGTGGTATTGGTTTGCCCGATTCGACCGTAATGGTTTGGGCTCCAAAAACCAGCGGCGCAATGCCGACCGATTCGACAGTAAATGCCTGATAAAAATCACCAGCGGCGTTGAAGGAAATCGCTTCCCCTTCGGCAAATGCCGGATAAGGCAATTTCACGTCTCCCGGTGCTTGGTACGCATTGACGACCGGATTCATCATGAACGTGTCTCCACCCGCTTGCGGATGCAATCCCTTGGCCGTCACGGTCCCTGCACTATGAGCCAAAGGATAATTTTGGCATTTGTCATCATCGACGCAGGCCGCGCTGCCTCCACAGGGCGTCGCGCAAAATGGCACTCGTGGTGTCGATAACGTACATGCACCTTCTTGCAATGCGAGTTCCCAAATGATTGCCGAAGGTGTCGGGCCATCATAAATCTTGCCCAATACCGCAGTACTTCCAGGAACTTCTGGCGAACTCGGCGTTGCTGGAACGGGTGCAATGAGTTTTACCTGGAATGATCCGACGAGCGTGGTGGGATCCCCCGTACCGCCATCCGTCGGTCCGCCGCTGCTGCTGCTGGACCCGTTGCCGCTGCTCGACGTCGTGTCGCCACCGCCATTGGAAGAACATCCCGCGGCCAATAGTCCCCCGAGCGCAACCAACATCGACGCCAGTAATGGTGCATTTCGGCCAAACCAAAATGCCGAAGGCAAATCTCTCGCGGCCGCCGGCGGCTCCGCCTCATTGAGATTCGCCACTCCAAGTCCGGTACCCGCATCTCGTCTTATCGAGTTCAATGTCCTCTTCATAAGTATTCCTCTGTCATCTCTGCTTCGACTACGTCTCGACAGCGTTTGCGTTGTGGATTGGACTTCAAATTGGCCCAACAATATCGTCATCATGTCGTCACAGTTTTTGGCGCCAGTGCCTCTTGCCCGGTCACAGTCCAACCCTTCGCATTTTTTTGATCGTTTCTGGAAACCTCCGATCTTGTGTCGAGTACACGTCACCAAGCGCCACCTCGCTGCACGTACCGCGCCACGATGCGCTGATGCCCTCGCGTGGAGCATTGCAGCGCAATATCGTGTCGAAGGGCTAGAAACTGCCACGAGCGGCGCCGTGCACCGACTGCGAAAATTGCACTCCCGCACGTGCACTCGACTGCTGAAATTGCAGTTCCGTGGTTCGATAGCTCATGGTATGTTGGCGTCATGAGTAGTCAAAAACAGGATATGGAAGCGATGATTGCGGAGCTGGAAGCTTCGTTAGCGGACGCGCCGCCGGAAATGCGGGGCATGTTGGAGCAGCAAATTATCAATTGTCGACAAGCCATCGCGATGCTCGAACGTGCTGAGCCGGCGATGGAACAGCAACGGGCGACGCGGGCGCCATTACGCGACGATGTTCGTGCATTTTTCACGCCAGAGCCTCCAGTCAATGTTGGTGCTTGGTTGCCCGACGATTTGCAAAAGTATCAGGTCACAGAAGATATGTTGCGATGTCCGCAGGGCGCTCAGATTTATACAATGGACGATGCATTCGAGTGTGCATTTCCGCCGCCCCTGGGGTCGATCCCGGTTCGTCACGGTCTCAGCATTTCGTTTTATCATCACGGCGGATTGCGCGCGCAGCGGTTTTACGACCACGGTCGATTGCGCTGGGCCATTGAGTGGCACCCGTCCGGTAAACGCGAATCGGTTGCATTTTATAGTGACGACGAACCGCGACAACACCGGGAGCACGGTTTGTTTACGCGTTTTGCTCCTAATGGAACGATCATCGCGCAAACGTACCATTGGCATGGCACGAAGCACGGTTGGTCGAAATTGTGGGAGGACGATGGTTATCCGATCATGGCCACATTGTATCGTGAAGGAGCAGCTACCGAGGAATACCATCCTACGGGTGAACATCGCAAGTTTTGATCTGGCGGGATTCGCGATTACAGGGGTTTCGTCGCCGCAATGTAGGGCAATGCATTCCAGCGCGTCGCGGCCGCCCGCAGGTTCGGAAAATCCAAATCACACACGCCATACAGTTCCAAGTGATCCCACATCGCGGCCAGATGAAATCCAAGATAGGTGGGTTCCATTGGAAAAACTTTGCCGCGTTGTTCGAGCCAACCCAGACCCGCCACGATGGCGGAACGCATCTTGTCGAAACGTCGATGCGCATGTGTATCCAGACCCGTGCGTGCGGCCAGGATCAACTCGACTTCCGTGGCCATGATCCCATTCATTACGGCGCGAGTATTCAATTCGTCAACATCCGTCGTGCCGACCCGAAACCGATCGGTGGGGTCGTATGTGCGTACGAGGTATTGCGCAATGTGGTCGGAATCGAGAATCGTGCAATCACCGTCGACCAGAGTCGGCACTTTCATCAGAGGGTTCGCGCCAAATAGTTGGGGATTCGACTCGGCCACATTGCCGGCATCAACGAGATCCGCACGCAGATCGAGCCCCCCGAGGAGCATCCGGACTTTGCGCGAAAAGTGCGAACGTGGGGTGTAAAAAAGCTGCATTGGTTCGTGCGCTCCGAAATCAGCCCTCACCACCGTTTTGCCGCTGTTTACCGAATGGCAATTTGGGTTCGGCGATCGTCGCTTGCATCGGTTCACCGCGATCGTTGATCCACACCGTGGGACCCACGATACGAATTCCATCTTCACCGAGCGAAATAAAACTCCCGCCCGCCGCAAAACAGCTCAATTCATCAGCTTCGCCAACCCAATTGTCCCCAGCGACTTGATGAATCTCCTTGGCTTCGAGCGCATAGCGGCCTTCGATCTTGTCGTATCGGTTTTTCTCGACCGTCAGCGATTGCTTGCCCACGATTTGTTCGCGGCGACTTCCGATCACTGTTTGATGTACGTCCTGCCCAACCGTTTCGTTTTTGGTTTGCGCAGTGAACATATCCATGGCCTTGCCAATGAATTGCTTTGCCGCGCCTTCCGTACGTTCGGTCTCGTCATTTTTGACGTATTTTTGGCGATCATTTCCGATCGTCGCGAATTCGTCGTTCTTTACGAGCCGATTTCTGTCTTTTTGCGCGTGCTGCCAGACGAGTTCGTTTCCGGCCTTGTCTTCGAACATCATCTCGTTGAAACCATTCGAGCCGGGTGACGAATTGGTTTTCCATGATGTTCGGGTCATGTCGCGCGGCAAATGATAAGGCGTCGGCTGCGCCGCATTGTACGTCCGGCCAATCACGGTTGGACAATCGGGATCGCCGTCGAGGAACGACACGAGCACTTCTTGCCCGATGCGGGGTAGACTAACCATGCCAAACCCTTGACCGCCCCAGCCCAAGTCGCAACGAATCCAGCACGAGCTGCGCTCGTCGTTCTTGCCCTCGCGATCCCAAGGAAATTGTACCCGCACCCGGCCGTACTCGTCGCAATGGATCTCTTCGCCCGCGGGACCCACGACCGTTGCGCTCTGAACACCTTGAATGATTGGTTTTTTCGTTTGTCGTGGCGGCCGATATTGCTCGTCGCCGAAATGCGCCTCTACGGAAAAGTCGAAATCACCCGTATCCGAACCGGTCAATTTTGACGCAATCGCCAATAGTTTCGGTGCCTTTGCCAAGGCACCATGGGGATGACCGTCAATGGAGAAAATGCTCCCTGGCGACAAATCGAACGTATTGGCGGTAAGATAAATCGTTTGGTGGCCAGCGCGCTGAGCTTCCACGGCACGTGCCGCCAAAGCATTGCCATGTTTGGGATCGTGTCGGGAAAAACCACGATCGTCGGCCGAGGGCGTTTTCTCTTCGGCCCCTGTTTGCGCCAAGAATGCGTGTGCATCGTAATGGTATTGTTCGAGCTGGGCTTCGATTCCCTTGACCGGAGACGCCTTTCCAAACAATCCGAAATCCGGCTTACGCGGGTCGAAGTCGCGAAACGTTGCCGCTCCCGGGCGTACTTCACGCGCCAAACGCACTTGCGTGACGAATTCCTTCTGCGTCGATTGATTCGGATTGTCGACGAACGCAATCGCCGTCCCCCCACGTGGTTCATTCGCTCCCAGGGCATCGCCAAACATCGGCTCGCCACTATCGCCAAAAGTAAAGGCAATTCCGGCTTCTTCGAGCAGTCGGCTGAGGAAGTCGAAATCGCTCTCGGCGTATTGCACCTTGTAATCGAGTTTGGGATAACTCCCCGAATCGATTTTCCACGTCGGTTGAATTCCCCATTCGCTCAGCAATTTCGTGACGATGTCGGGAATCGAGAGCTGCTGATAGATACGATTGCCGCGCCGATGATTCAATAGCCACAACTTGGGCACGATTTGCAATGTATAGGTCGAGTGTCCATCCCCGCTGCTGCCTTCTTGGTACGCTTCGAGCTGTTCTGCGTGGGCGACGATTCCGTTCCACGAGCGTTGTCCGCCGTCTTTTACATACGCGTAACCGGCGTTTACCTTGAACGTCGCGGACTGGCCGACGATGCCCTCGAAATCCAGGCTATGGTTTGACGTGCGAAACATGATGTCGATCGTGAACGTGTTCGACACAGATTCACGAGCCGCAAATTGCCGCACATGAAGGTCAGTTTGTCCGGACGCTAGAGTAAGCTGGAGGGTTGCCACGTCGTTTCACTCCGATAAACGAAAATACCGCCAATCAGACTCGCGCCTCGGCTCGCGTCGATTGCAGAAGAGCCGACAACGAAAAGTTTTTTTCTTCCACGTAGATCTGTTCCATTCCTTCCGCGAATTCACGCTTTTGCCCAGCATTACACGTGGGCCAGAACGGACGCAGAACGCCAGGATCGAAAAATCGAAAGAACACGTCTTCGTGCGAGTACTCCATTTGGACCTTCAGAAAACGTCGAAAGTGCCGACGTACCTCGACGAACTTCTCATAAGTCGTCACGAAAACGGCCCAACGCTTACCAAACCCTTCGGTGACGAGGTTTTCGAGTAATGCAGAATCGCGGCGCATCGGGCCTACCAGGTAAGGGGCAACGTCTTCGAGCGTTTCGCCATCCAAACCATCGTAAAGTGAATGGTGAGGCTCGACGTGTTGCCGAAGCAGCTCGAGCACGCGCAGATCACGCCCCGCGTCCACGAGCGCGTATACGGGGGCTTTTTCGTTACGCAAGCGAAGCAGCACGCGCGCGGCTCCATCCAACCGCTGATCTTCGATGAGTTGTTCGGAAGAATCGAGCGTGCGCAATTGCGGCTTGAGACGACCTTCCATATACACCATGAAGTCGGTGTCGCCCGCTTGAATCCATCCGCCATGACGAACCTCGGCGTCCTTGACGGCTTCCCCGCCCAATTTGGTGCCCCCGATGCTCGAAAGATCTCGCAGTTGGCAATGCGTCCCGCTCCACGAAAGCTCGAAATGAACGCCCGACATCTGACCATCGTGCGACACGACGAGTTCAGCGAGTTCGGTACGACCAACCCGGAGCGATTTGCCCGGATCGACGATTACCTTTTTCCCCGCCATTTTGCCATAGCGGATTTCGACGATGAGGCGCGGGGTCGTCACGAGCCTCTCCCAGCTTTGTCGCGAGCAGCGTCTTCCTGAGCCTTCTTCTTGCAATCTTGTTGAAATGGTTTGTCAGTCCAGGGATTCGAACCAATGATTACCGTTGGGCAACCCGAAGCTACTACTCCGCCATGCGATGTCGGATCGCCTTTGCGGGCAGCCTCTTGTCCTTCGATGAGGACCGTTTTTTCTCCCTCGGTAATGGCCGCGCCGCAATCGTGACTATCCGACACGCGAGCTTGCGGTTGGTGACCAACGATGACGGTGCTTTCGCCCGTGGAGACCTTGTTCGGCGGATGTTTGGAGCAGCTATGCTTGTCCGTGATTCGTGCGGCGGGAGGCATCGTGGAGCTCCTTTTTCATTGCCCAATCAGGGTTTTGCTCACGTCGTCGACATTTGCGGGAATGGCCGGCTCCGGCAATTCAGGCTTGGAGCCGGCACCGTCAGCCGCCGAGCCGCCGCTATTGATGAGGACCTTTTTGCCTCGAATCGTGACGCCACTTTCGTTGATTCGAATGAACCCACCGGGACCACGAATCGTGACGTCGTCTGCATGCACGACCAGCTTGGTCTTCGACTTGAGATGAATTTCCTTCTCCGCCGCGAGCGCCGACACTTCCGCAATGATTTCGTGCCGATCGCCTTTGACCGTGAGCGATTGATTGCCCACGATGAGCTGATTACGTTTGCCTTGGACGTGCAAGTTGCTGTCGCCGCCAATCAATTCCCGTTTGGCCTGACCAATCACTTGATCCAGGTCTTTTCCGACGAACTGCTTCAAGAATCCATCCGTCTTTGATTGTTCGTCGTTCTTGACATATTTTTCGCGGTTGTTGCCAATCGTGATCGATTCGTCGTTTTTGACGAGGCGCCGGCGATTTTTTTCCGCTTGTTCGTAGACGAGCTCCTGACCCTTTTTATCCTCGAACATGATTTCGTTAAAACCACCGGTCGTAGGCGAGGAATTGCTCTTCCAAGTGGAACGGGTCTTGTTGTCGGGCAGTCCGTGGGGCACTGATTGCTTGCCGTTATAAACTCGGCCGACGATGATTGGTAAATCTGGATCGCCTTCGAGGAAACTCACGAGCACTTCTTGGCCAATGCGGGGAATGACGACCATACCATAACCTGTTCCTCCCCAGCCTTGATTGACGCGAATCCAGCATGAGCTGTCGTCGTCGTTTTTCCCGTCACGATCCCAAGGGAATTGGACCCGCACGCGTCCATATTCATCAGTGTGAATTTCTTCGCCTGCGGGACCGACGACCGTGGCGCTTTGGACGCCATTGACGCGTGGTTTTTGCGTCTTGTGTGCGGGACGAAATGGTGCGTCCGCGAACGAGGCTGACGCGGACATCGTCCATTCGTCATTGGGCGTGCCTTCAATGGACATCTCGGTGATCAGGAGGCGCTTTCCGTCTCCCAGGTCGGCATGCGGATGACGCTCGAAGCTTACTGTTTGGCCGGGCCATACAGCGATCGAATTCGTATCGAACGCGACTGTGCGATTGTCGCTGCGTGCGCCACCGAGCATTTTGTCGGCGCGTTCTTTGGCGAAAGAATGTTCATGCCGAGCGACGCCTTTGGCGTCGGCCGTGGGAGTTCCGCCGCCTTTTCCTCCCTCGATGAGCGATGCTCCCGGATGATAAATGTATTGTTCGAGCATGCTTTCGACCCCGGTGGTTTTGGGCGCATCTCCGAAAAGATCGAAAGCCGGGTTGCGGAAGTTGTAATCGCGAACGGTGAACGCTCCAGGACGAACCGCGCGGGACAAGCGCACCCGCGTGACGAATGTCGGAACCGCGGATTGGTTTGGATTGTCCACATAGGGCAGTGATCCACCCGGGCGCTCGGGATTCGATTCGAGTTTGTCGCTAAACGTCAGCGTCGAACCTTTGCCGTCATTGGGAAAGGTGTAATTTATGCCCGCTTCTTCGAGCAATCGCGACATGAAATTGAAATCGCTCTCGCCGTATTGAACTCGATATTCGAGTTTTGGATAAGACCCCCGCGACACTTCCCACGCGCATTCGACGTCCCACGGCGCGAGCAATGCGTCGATGATATCGGGGATCGACATATGCTGAAAGATTTTGTAATTGGTCCGCTGCGTGAGCAGCCACAGTTTGGGAACGATCCGAATCGAATAAGTGGAAAGTTCTCTCCCCGTGACGCCAGGCTGGGCAGCTTGAATCTGTTCGATGTTGTTGACAATGCCGGTCCACAGGCGTTCTTCGCTTCGGCCATTACCGACGCGCATGCTTGCCGTTTGTCCGATGATCGATTCCAGATCGATCGAGGGGCTTTCCGAACGAGCAATCACCGAGAGCATGAACAGGCTCGATACAGCCTCATGTACGGCGAAGTTGCGAACGGATAGCGAACTCTCTCCTGATGCAAACGATAATTCGAGAACCGGCATGGAAGCCGCCTCCTGCGCGCGAATGCCGTGCCTGAGTGCGGTTTGGTGCACGGCTTCTCTACCCTTTATCCGCGACAACCCCGTGGGCACAAGTCAATTCTTGAAGGTGGTCGTTTTATTTGTTCTGCGGGGAGCAACTATGCTCGCGCTCGGGCAAACAGAAGTCCGTTGACAGCGACAAACAATTGCGTTTTCCTCACGCAGCCGCGTCTTTCTTGTTCGAGCGTAGGTTCGAACTCGCGCAGACAACGCCGCAGATCCAGAGGAATTCATCATGCTCAGAATTCGCGACGAACAGGTGCAATCGCTCCGAAAGTCGCTCACGGCTGACGTCGAGGACGAACTGTACGAAGATGTCAAGCGTTATTTCAAAGAGCGGCATAGTTATCTCGGTGACGCACAAACTCGCGCTGCAGTGCGGCATGGGATGGATCGCGCCGCACATTATGGTTTTTCGAGTCTCCGCGGGTGGGCGCTTTACGTAACGTTGGCATTCGTGCTCGGCAGCCATTTCGATAAAAATCCGCTCTACCCCTGGGCGCAAAAGAATCTCATCGAAGATCAGGATCTCGTCGAAACGACGCGGACGCATCGTTTTTATAATGCGCTCCGCCGTTATGCGCGTTCGACTCGTGATGAAACGGGTATCTACAACGAACCGATTTTGCGATATCCTGAGAATGCTTTGCCCCCGTACGCGAGCAACCAAACGGTCGAAGCTTATTTGATGCAGCAGATTCGCGAAATGGCCCCGGCTCATTATGCAGAAGCCGGGGAAAACCTGGTTGCGGATCTAGTGAGCGTGGCTATCGAACGGGCCGGAAGGCGGGGGCTCATGTCCGCCTCGAGCTTATCGATTTACGTTCCGCTCACGTTTTTGCTCGGTGTGGGATTCGATGAAGATCCGCAGTTTCCTTGGGCGAGCGAAGCGTGCGAAAAACGAGCCGAGGACGGACCGGAAAGCATTGCCTTGCGGTTGCATCATGGGGCCATTGCATTTCGGCGCCATTGCATGATGTTTCTTTCTCAGCCAGATTTGTCTTCTTGAGGTGCCAACATGCCCCCCGAGGCCGAAGCCGCAGCTAAAACCGCGAAAAAGAAAAATGGGAATCCGGATTGTACTGATCCTGAAGGGAAGTGTCCGCCTCCGGAAAACAAAGACCCGTACAAGGTCAAACGTGGGCAATTGACGTTCGATGCCGAAGGGCAAGAAGGCGGACGTTTTCATTCTCGACATGCTCATTGGCCGGGCGGCAATTCCGGGGTGACCATTGGCCGCGGTTATGACATGGGCAGTCGTACGAGCACCAGTGTTTTTAATGATCTCGTTGGAGCTGGCGTGCCCGCAGACGTCGCCAGGCAATATTCCGGTGGCGCGGGGCTCAAAGGTTCGAAAGCCGGGACTTGGGTCAACAAGAATCGTGATGGCATTCCGGATATTTCTCCAGAGGCCCAAAACAAGCTCTTCGACAAGACTTATGCGGAGCAAGAGGCGGAAGTCAAACGGATCAGCGAAAAGTCGGATGCAGTCAAAAAGTACGGGGCGGTTTGTTGGGACAATCTCGATCCCAAAATTCGCGATTCTTTGATCGACCTCAAATACCGCGGCGACTATACGCCGAGGACCCGCAAGTTTTTGCAGAAAGCCGCGGCGGATAACGATCCCGAGACGTTTGGTGCGGCCATGCGCAATCGCAGCAATTGGGGAAGTGTGCCCGCAGATCGGCTCAATCGCCGCGTCAATTATTGGCAATAAAGCAGCCAATCGCTTTGTCGTCTCGTCACTTCCCCTTCTTGCTGCGCGGACAAGGTGGTTTGTCAGGTGCGGGTTCGTCCAGTATAGGTTCGTCTTGGATATACTCGGGCTCGGGCTGCATACACGCGTGGTTGCCGAGCGCCATCGAGTGCGCCTCCACGTGCACGGGAATCAATCCTTTGGCCCTCGCGAGTCGATCGGCGTGATTCAACACCGCCGCACTCATGGCGATGAGCACGAAACTGGCGCGACCTAAGATTCGTACCCCATAAAGATGGGCGTTGTGGTCCAAGAAGTGCGCGAGGCGGAGACGTTTTGCAGTGGGCATAAAAGCGCCGACACCGCAACGCGCTGTTCGGTTCCCCGCATTTTTAGGCTCCGCGCAGGATCGTCGCCCAAATGTTGGCCCGCTAGAAACAGATGTGCCATTCACGCTCGGCACCCATTTGTCCGGAGGAGACGCCTTGATTCGACCGATAACTGTGCTGATTGCTGCGATGGCGTTGTCTCGTCCAGGTATTCCTTTCCCAGAAGCGAAGAGGTACGCGACGGCGCTCAACGAGATCGCTGCGCAGAATAAATTCGATCCGCTGCTGGCCGTGGCCATGATTCATTACGAAACGCATTGGTTTCCGCAGCTCGTATCGGACGACGGGGAAGATCACGGTTTGGGTCAAATTCGAGCCCGTTTCATTGGTGCATGTCGTGAAGATGCCGATCCGTTATCAGGTCCGAGTCCCGCATGTCAGCAGGTGAAATTGTCGCTGCTGGATGGGGTGGAGAACATTCGGCATATGGGGGCGGTCATTCGGGCCAACATGGAATTTTGCGGAAATAGGCTCGGCAAGAAAAAAACAGAACATTGGCTCGCCGGGTACCAAGGTTATGTTGATCCGGTGAAGCACACGTATTGCGCGCCAGGGCCGAAAACGACCCGCGTGATTGAATATTATGACGGGCTCTTGGCCAAATATTACCCCAAACCGAAACCAAAACCTCAGCCGAAGACCAGCACCACAAAATCACCGGCACCCCAAAAAGTTGGTCCAGTAAAACAGACGCCCAAACCTTCGAACTCGGAAACCGATCGTCTTGCAAAGTCCGGGACCGTTTCGAAGAAGCAGCGGGCGGAGAAGCCGAAAATGATGCCGGGAGCGTCGCGCCAAACTCGTACGGGCAAGGGACGAACTGCGCGCACATCCGTCCATAAATGACGAATCATGCCATTGCCGATCGCAATGGCATTGTATCTGTGTCACTCGGCTCGCGAATCGACGAGATTCCATCAATGCGCTTCGCCGATTTACATCCGTGAGCGTGGGAGCGTCAGGTCTTGATGCGTGCGCGGGCGACTCGCTAATGGTTCATTGCCGTGTAGAGAGCGACTGCGACGCCCATGATGCTTTCGCCGGCGATGAAACCCGAGGAGGCCGCAATGGTGTAGAGATCGTTTTGTTTGGGCCACTTTTTCGCGATGATTTCGGCGATGAGCGCGCCCACGAAAAACGTGTAGCTATTCGACGCGGGAAGAACGAAAGACAAACCCAAACCGGTCGGGGAGGGAACCCACTTCTTGACCGAGGCTGGTCCCAGTTCGGCGAGCAAAGTCAACACAATGGCCAAAACAGCAGATATCGCCATTGCTTGGGTTGCATAAGGAGGCAAATTCTGTGAGCCTTTGGACAAGAGTTCGGCAGTGGCCTTCCAGGTTTGCACCGATGGAGCAGGATATTTGGTTCCGATGAGTTCGATGGGGAACGCTTTGAGAAAAACGATCACCGTAAAGAATCCGCCGACGATGATCCCAAATATCTGGGCCAGGAATTGATTTCTCGGCGCAGCCCCAAGCAGGCGCCCCGTCTTCATGTCTTGCATCATATCGCCGCAATTGTTGGAGCCTGCGGAGGTAATTCCTGCAGCCATGAGATTGGTTGGGACGTTTCCGGGGGCAATCGCGGCGAACAGAAGCTGCGTGACTTTGCCCATGGGGCCAATCGGATTTACGTCCGTCTCGCCCTGCGCACGCGTGCCGACCATGGCGAGCACCGAGGAAAGAAGAATGGCAATCACCGTGAGCACCGGATTCATGCCAAAAATGAAGTATTGCGTGCTGATGCAGAGTATGATGGCGGCCAGCAAGCCCCAGAAAAACCATTTCATGGGGACTTCGACGTCTTCATGCGCCTCGGATTGCACTGCGGTTTTGAGTGAGCGAATGGATTTCAACGCAGCAATGATCGATTTTGCTTTTAGCGCAAAAGAAACCAATCCCGAAACGACCAACATCGTCACTCCGGGCCATAAGGCCCACTTGACGCCGACGCCGAAATAATTAGGAGAAGTGGCCTTGGGAATGACATACCCGTGGTCAATCGTCCAGGGGATGAGTCCGGCCCAGCAAATCGTCGCTCCAATAGCCATCCACGCCGTCGTTCGCAATCCAATGAGCGCCCCAGCTCCCATGTTGAGCAGACTGAGATCCACGCCCAACGTCAATTTCCCGAAACTGTGGTTGCCAATGAATGCCCCAACTTTGGGCAACGTGTCGGGAATGAGCTCCAAACCGCCACGCAAAAAGCTCAATATCGCCCCCAACCCCGTGGCCGTAAATAGTCCAGCTGCTTTTTCCCGGCCTCCTTCTCCTTCGCCATACAGGGCCTTGGTCGTCTCGGCCGCCGCGATGCCCGAAGGAAAACGTAGGTTCTCGTGATTGATCATTTGTCGCTTCAAGGGGATGGCAAAACAAACACCCAAAAAAGCCACAGAAACGAGCCACGCTGCCAATTCAAAAAAACTCAGCTTCCTCTCGGTCATGATCATCAATGCCGGGATCGCATTGACCAAACCTGCACTCGCCATGGCGGCTGCAGCGGAAGCCGAAGTTTGCATCGTGTTGTTTTCGAGCACCGTAAATGTGGGGCCCGGGACCGCCTGATTCCAGAGTCGAAATACGAGCCAGGCCGAGATCGCCGCGGTAATCGACGCCCCGTAGGTCCAACCAATCGTGAATCCGGTGTACAAATTCGCTGCAGACAACATCGAGCCGATGACGCAGCCAAAAAAAATCGCTCGGAACGTATACTGCCGTTCCGTGGGACGATAAACTGTGCGGTACCATTCTTCGTCGGAGATTGCACGAGGCTCGTCCGGGACGTCGGCTGCAGCTTCCGTGTTGGCCATGTTCTATGCTTGTCACGAACGACGTCCTCACGTCAACGGAAAACGAGATGAATTGAAGCGCGCGTGGTCGATGGTCGTACGAAGTTGGAATGACCGAGCGCTAGCGACGAACGTTGCGCGGTTTGCCATGAATGTTGGTCGGACGTGCACACGTGCTTGACGTGTTCTTTGCGAAGGGATATCAACGTATTCGTCGGCGTGGCCAAGACCAACAGTGGCTGCGCGAAACCCCTGAACTACATCACTCGAGGAGTCATTCTCGTCTTGAAGCGACCGCCGCCCATTACGGAGTTCTACCGCTTTCCAATCTCGGCCGGGGTTGCGTTGTTGGCCATCTTCGTCAAAGTAATCGAGCGACCGGAACGGCCTATCGATCGGCTCGTAATGAACGTGCAAGCGTTCGAGGACCAGCCCTATCGACTCGTGACCAGCGCATTGCCGCATGCGGACGCAATGCATCTCTTATTCAATGTGATCTGGTTGTGGGTTTTGGGAACGGCGATCGAAGAACG
This sequence comes from Polyangium sp. (in: bacteria), assembly GCA_035437985.1. Taxonomy (GTDB): domain Bacteria; phylum Myxococcota_A; class Polyangia; order Polyangiales; family Polyangiaceae; genus Polyangium. Next base: position 24,867 of record DAOMZH010000015.1, read on the forward strand.
GTTTGGGCCAATTCGACTGTTTGGCTTGATGGTGCTTTTTGCTGTGGGGTCAGCGGCTGCCGAATATGCCATTTTCGTCGGAGGTATTGGCCTTTCGGGTGTTGTTTATGGTCTTTTTGGTTTTCTGTGGGTGCTAAGTCGTGCCGATCGAAAGCTGGTCGACGCGGTCGACGCGCAGACGTCTTTTGTTTTCATTCTCTGGTTTTTCGTGTGTATTGCCACGACCATCACCAAAGTGTGGGTTGTCGCCAATGTCGCGCATGCGGTTGGATGGTTGCTGGGATTACTTGCAGGGCTTGCCATTGCGGGAGGCGCGAGGCTCGGTCGTCCTCGCAATGATATTCGTATCGTCTCGATATTGGGGATTCTTGTCGTGTCGGCGGCATCGTTGCTCGTGGCCGCCCGATTTCGCCCGCTCGTGAATCTTGCCCCCAATGGTGGGGCGGATATTGCCGCATTGGCGAGCCGCGCTTTGGATAAAAAGCAGTTCGACCAAGCGATCACGCGGTATCGACAGGCATTGCGGGTGAGTCCGAAGTCGGCTTTGATTTGGTACAACCTCGGCGTTGCATATTCGCGCAAAGGTGAATACAAGGAGGCCGTCGCGGCCTTTAATCGGGCAACCGAGCTTGCACCCGGGGAGCAGGACTACAAGCGCACGGCGCTCGAATCGACGCGATATCTTGCTTATCTATTGGGAGTCCAAGGCGACCATCGAGAGGCAGTCCGGCTATACGAGGACGCATTGAAGCGCGGAAAAGAAGACGCGCCTACGTTGTATAACCTGTCGCTCGAATACAAGGCGGTGGGAAAAACAGTGGAGGCGAAGGACGCGCTGCTACGCGCGGCGCGGATCGACCCTTCATTCGCTGCGTATATCGTGCCGGATTCGCCCATTGCCGAGCCTGATGCGGGCGTGGAAGACGCGGCCCCCCAATGAATGCCTAATGCCTAGACAAAGTCATGACCACCGCGCTGGCGGTGGGACGCTGGTCGGGCTTTGCGTCGATGCACTGAATGAACAGCTGCACCAGATCGCCTGATAATCCTGGACATTCGGCAAGTTTTTCCCGTGCATGCACATCGATCATGCCGCCAAGAACCGGCGGAAAGGAATACGGCCGAGCCCCCGTGAGCAGTTCGAAAGCAATGACTCCAAGGGCGAAAATGTCCGCCGAAGGGAGGGCGTTTTTCGAGCCATACCCGAGTTCCGGCGCCATATAGAATGGTGTTCCGACCAAGGCACCCGTTTGCGTGAGCACCGACGCCCGTTCACCAGTAGTTTCTCCAGCCAAGCTATTTGTATCGCGCGCAGGCAATCCCTCCAAAGCAAGGTTCGTCCGCGAATCGTTCGTCACGATTGAAATTCCGAAATCAGCCAGTTTTACGACGGGAACATTGGCCGACGGTCCCGCCACGACGAGAATGTTGTCGGGTTTGAGATCCCGGTGCACGATGGATTGGGCGTGCAACACCTCGAGGGCCAGCCCCACCTGCTTGAGAATGCCCAAAATCCAAGGTAAATCTCCGACGTGACCGTCGATCGCTCGCAATGTCGAACCAGCGACGAAGTCCATGACGATATACAAGATGCCTTGATCGGTGACATCGATATCGTGAATGGAAATGAGATTCGGGTGCGAGAGTTTGGCGAGGATTTCCGCTTCGCGGGTGAATCTTCCGAGGTCACTACGATCGGGGGCATGATTGAGGACCTTGGCGGCCAGATGCAAACCATCGGTCGTTCGTTCCACTTCATAAACAGCTCCCATTCCACCTTCGCCCACCAAACGCAAAACACGATAACAATCGCCGAGGAGGCTACCTTCGGTGAACGAACCGCCTGCGACCATTGTCGTGTCGTGAGGGAGCAGTGAATCCATGAGGCGTCGGGAGCGTTGCGCGATTTGGCGCCGTAATTCATCATTGAGGTGTTGCACTTCGCGATTACGGGCTTCGAGCGCGCGCAATTGCGATTCGATGTTCCGATAAAGAGTCGCATTTTCGACAGCAATGGCCGCCTGTGACGCAAGCACGGCAAGAAATTCGACCCGTCCTCGAGAAAATGCCCCCGCCGCTTGGCGATGTTCCAAATAAAGCACGCCCCCCAAGCGTCCTCGATGCGTCAACGGAAGCGCCAGAAGCGAACGCACGTGATGCTCCGCAAGATACGGATCATCGGTAAAACGTTTTTCCTGCGCAACATCATCAATCACGACCGGCTCGCGGCTCCGGGCCACATAATGAACGACGGTCGTGGCGACATCGGTGCATTGGGCTAGCGGGATTGACAAACCTGTTTCGATGTGGGCGTCCTTCATGGAGACGCGCGAAGCGAGGTGCCAGGCGTCGTCTTCAATGAAAACGAGAGCTCCACGTTCTGCTCCGGCATTGGCCATGCATAGCTCCATCAATCGGCCGATGACCCGCTCTGGATCGAGCTCGCTCGACAAGGTTTGAGCGGCGCGAATGGCCGTATGCCCGTCGAGGGCGACATTGTCAGTCGTTTCCGTCGTGGAAATGGTCGTCGTGCGCGAAGAGGTGCTCGTCATGGATTTGGCCGAAACGAATTGCGGGTACTTGTCATCCAAATAGGCAATCACCGAAGACGCTTCCCAGCGCGTATATGATTCGCGACAAACCTGCAGGTAAATTGCAGCAATACGTTCGATGTTTCTTTCGAGGTAAAATTCAGCGGCAAACTTGGCGGCAAGGCTCCTTATTTGCAGAAAATAATTGTCCGTGATGAGGTTGATGGCCTCGTCGTATTTGACCATTGCCTCGTCGGTGTGCAGGTTGATGCGGGCGTATTCGGCCTCGAGCAAGCGCAATTGGGGCAGGAAGTTGTCTGGACAACCCTCGGCGAGGTATCGGAATTGCTCGATGCTGCGCCTGACTTTGGCAAGTAAAACTGATTTGTCCGTATCCGATAACGAAGTCGCCCAGCATTTGGCGGCAGCTAGGCCCTGCCAGAGCGGTATGTCGGTCACTGGAGGCAGTCCGTAAATGATGGCTCGATACAGATCTGCTTCATCGGCCGAGGCGAGAGCACGTTGATATTCACCGAAATGGATCGCTAGCTGCGCTTCGTGAATTCGGCCCATTTCCGCATTGAGGCCATCGCCTTTCGCTGCAAGTTCTTGCGCTCCAACGCGAAGATATTGAGGATCATCCGAGGTCTCCGTGATTCGCGATGCTGTGAGAATGGTCGTCAGGCGACTGCCAATGGATACTCCATGCTGTCCAAGCGCATCTCCCGCACGCGCGAGAATGTCGGCTGCGGATTGCAGGCGTCGTTGAAGTTGGCGCAGCGGCCGCCCGCCCCACAATTCGACATAACTGAGTTCCCCAGTCACGCCCCAACTGGTTCCTTGAAACGAACCCGACGCGGCAGCGACGTGCATTGCGTGCACGTGATATCGAAGCGTCTTTTCGATATGCATTTCGTAGGTCGCGAAAATACCTCGAAAATGCAAACATTCCGGATGCATCGGGGAAGCAAGGCGCCCGGCGGCACTTTCGCCTTCGTAAGCCCAACGCGCACATGAGCGATATTGACCCAACATTGCCGCGCGCACGTTCCCCATGCATCCAATCAAGAATGGAGCAACGGGTGTAAGTGCATTTCGACGCGTTGTTCGGAGCACGCTCCCCGCTACCGAGACGACGGCGAGCACGGGACGTTTGCCGAATCCGGCGCATAAAGTCATTGATGCTTCGAGCGCATCACACAACAAATGCTCGAGCGATGTATCCAGTGGCATGGTCGAAAAGCCGTCGGTATACGCATCGAGCCATTCATCACATTCCGCGAGCAGCTTCAATGCTAAAACAATGCATTCGTCGTTCGTTTCTGGATACGTCATGCCTTGCTCGGTGAGCGCAGCAATGCCAAGCATTTCACCCTCGATGTATTGCCCCGAAGCGAGGCAGGCGCGCACGCGCAGCTCGTGAGCCGCAAGGCGCGGCAAATTCGGCAACGGCAACGTGAGTAATTCCTGGGCCCGTCGATGTACCTCGCCAAACTCTTTTAACATGTAGTCGGCCTCGATACGTTCGAGCGCCAATTCAACGGACAGACTAGGTTCGTCTTGCCAAGCTCCCGGACCAAGGAGGGCTTGCGCTTGTTCTACGAGCGAAGCTTGCAAACGATAGGAACCATTTACCTTCGCGGCCCTTGCCGCCTGAAGGTTTTGGCGCGCCAATGCTCTACGCTCGTCGTCCGTAGTGAGAGCGCTGGCACCGAGATTCAGATGGCGCACGATTTCGAGGAGCTTTTGGTTCGAGCCGCCCTCTTTCTCGAATACCGTTTCCAGACGACGGCCAATGACCAAATGCGTGCGAATTCGTTTGTCAGGGTCAATTCGTTCGTAAAATGCTTGTTGCACGCGGTCATGCAAAAATCGATATCCCGCGTGCGTTTCGGTATTCTCGGTGGCTTCGGCAAAGGCTTGTGCCTCGCGGTAGTGGCCATCTTGCGGAATGAGGAGACCGGCAAGCAAAGCGGGGCGCATACCTTGCACTGCGGCCGCGTGCTCCACGCCCGCAAGAATGGAGAGTTCGGCCAAGGTAAAACTGTGCCCCGCGCACGCAGCTTGACCAAGCAAGGTTTGCGTCGCCAATGGCAATTCGACAACCTTTTGCCGCATTAATTCAATGACATTGTCCGTTGCGGCAGCCCGCAAAATCGCTTCCTGGTCCCATTGCCATTGTCCCGTTTCTGGGTCGCGGCGAATGCGTTTCTGGCGGTGAAGCTCCAGCAATAGTTGCCCCAGGAAAAACGGGTTTCCGTGCGTTTTGGCATGCAATGCATTGCCGAGAGATCGAAGGCGTGATGGGTCGCTGGAAAGCGCTACACCGAGCCATTCTCCCACGGATTTTTCATCGAGAGGTCCTACGGTAACCTTGGCTACAGATATCTGACGTGTTTGGAGCGATTCGACCAAAGCCCACAGGGGATGCCCTGGATCGACTTCATTGTCTCGATAAGCAGCAATCAGCAGGAGGTTTTTCCGTTCGACGTCGGTGAGCAAGGTATTCAAGATGGCAAAAGACGCAGGGTCCGCCCATTGCACGTCGTCGAGAAAAAGTACCAATGGCGGTGACGCATCGGCTACGACCCGTACGAATTGAATCCAGGCGAGTTTCAAACGATTGTACGTCATTTGCGTGGGAACGACGGGCAATGGCGGCAGGGGCCCCATCAGCCACTCCAGCTCGGGCACGATGTCGGCAATCACGCGCGACAGTGGCCCAAGAGCTCGATCAATACGTTCTCGCCACGCGTCGAATACATTCTTTGGACTCGCTGCGAGATCCCGGACAAACCCACCGAACGCTTGCGCCAGGGCGGCGTACGGCACGTTGCGCCCAAGTTGATCGTGCTTGCCCGACAATAACTGCCCGCGCCCCAATTTGGCCATTTCCCGATAGACGGACCGCACCAAGGCGGTTTTTCCAATGCCCGAAGGCCCTCCCAAAACCAATACCTCGACCGTTCCCGTTCCCGCACGCTCGAAGGCGGCGTGAAGCTTTGCGCCTTCTGCTTCTCGACTAACCAGCGTTTGTGGTAAATGCAATATCGGCGAATAATCCCTGCAACCCAAAACAAAAGATTCGATTGCCCCGTGTTCTGCCCACTGGCGAATGCATTCGGCTATGTCCTCCGCCAAACCTTTTGCTGTTTGATAACGATGCTCTGGATGCTTCTCCAGACATCGTTCGACGATGTGAGCTACGGTCCACGGCACGGTTGGATTTAGTTCCTCGACGTTGGGTGGAGGCTTGGCCAAATGCGCATGCACCAATGCCAAAGGATCCGTTTCCAAAAATGGCCGTTGTCCAGCGAGCAATTCAAAAAACATGACCCCCAATGAATACAAATCCGTCCTGGTGTCCAACCCTCGCGCCGTTCGCCCCGTTTGCTCAGGCGACATATACGCAAGCGTTCCTTCGAGGGCTTCGGGAATTGCGGCATTCGTCGCCTCCTCGGATAATTCAGAGGCAATCGCAAAGTCCAATAACGTAATGCTTCTCGTCGCTTCATCCCACAAAATGTTTTGTGGTTTGATATCCTTGTGCACCACAGATGCCTCGTGAACCCGTTCGAGGGCTCGGGCCGTCTCGAGGGCAATTTGCAGTGTTTCGAGCAATGGCAATGGGTGACGTTTGGCAATGACCTGATCAAGCGAGGGTAGACCTTGATCCTCGAGCCACAATACTGCTTGAGTTCCCATTTGCTCAATTGCCCGAGTTCGAACCACACCAGGAACGTTGCCGAGCTTGACGAGCAAGCGATGTTCGTGGATCAAGCGGCCGATGAGACGCTGATTTCCGCTCGTACCGACGAGCATCTTTGCAATCAATCGTTCTCCGGTGGGAGGATGTAGTGCGCGGCGAACAATCGTATCAGGGCTCTCGTGAAGCGTTTCGCCGAATGTGCAATGCATCCAGTAACTCATTGGGCCTCGATTCGTGAATCGGAAAGTATCCGATTGTCAAAACGAGGGGAAGAGGGCGAGATGAAAATTGCTTGGGTACTCGGTGCCGAGCGGCAAGTTGCCGCGGAGCGCGCGCATCATCATCATCCATGATTGCGCGTCGTAGCGGGGATTGGTGGGCAAGGCTTTACTTCGACTGCGGATGCGTGGGAAACGAGAGCGGCAATCGTGAGGGCTACAAGGGCAGAGATTGCCGTGACGATGGGCGAGAGTTGCTTGGCGAGAACGAAAATGCCCATTGCCAAGACAAACCAACCAAAACCGCGCCTAAGGTTATTCACGGAAACGCGTTGGGCGAGACGAACTCCGGCGAGCGTTCCCAGAATCGCGGTGAGCATCACTGGGGCCAGGACCGACACGTTCGCTGACGAATGCGCAATATGCCCTGCAAATCCAGCGAATGATTGGAGCGTCACGACAAACAAGGAGGTCCCAATTGCTCGACGCATGGGAACATTGCCAAAGAGTACCAGTGCAGGGACAATGAGAAACCCGCCTCCTGCGCCCAGCAGGCCCGCGACAAACCCAACCGCGAGGCCGGCAACGACGGCCTTGACGACATGCATATCCCCGTCGCCCGAGAGATCGCGTCGCCCTCGAAGCATCATGATTGCAGTGACGAGCATGAGCGTCGCAAACGCAATGAGCAATGCATTGCCGCTCAACAAGCCCGCAATTCGTCCGCCCAAGAAGGCCCCGACCATACCGCCGCCACCAAAAATTGCACCCGTCCGAAAATCGACATTCCCGAGGCGAGCGTGAAAGAACATGCTTACTGCGCTGGTGAATCCAACGATCAACAGGGAGCCGGTCATTGCCTCTTTGGCATCGAGACCTACGACATAGACCAAAATGGGCGTTGTCAATATGGCTCCACCACCACCCAAAAGTCCGAGTAAAATGCCGATGAGAAGAGCGAGAAATGCAGCTAAAATGAGCATATGAAATCTCCAGATCGAGTTTGGCGATCCGATACCACCCCACGAATTCGCCGCGGACGTCGCAGCCTTGGATCCGAACTCGAGAAGCATTCGCAACGTGCGTGCCAGACCCCGGATCTGCCCCGCGCCGCGGAAAACGGACCTGTTGCGAGACGTTGTAACGCTCGATGTGAAACATCGTGGAACATGGTGAAACATTCATGCAGATAGGCGCGCTGGGAGCGAAATCGTGCTTCCCTTTTGATTTTGCTCTCCGCTGGTCGGCATTCCTCGGTATCGTGGGCTGATGACCCAGCAGGAGCGCGACATCTACGTCGTTTCCGACCTCCACATTGGTGGCGCATATGCCAAGCAAAATGCGCGAGCGGAGCGGGGCTTTCGGATCTGCACGCATGTGCAACAGTTGGCGCAATTTTGTTTGTCGTTGGCGGAGCTATGCGCGAAGGGGCGAAATGTCGAGCTCGTCATCAATGGTGACTTTATCGACTTTCTTGCTGAACCTGAATTCGAGAGCGATGTGTTTGTGGCGTTTCGTGAATCGTCGGAACGAGTCGTCGAGATATTGGACCGCATCGTTCAACGCGACATTGTGTTATTTGCGGCGCTGCGGGACCTGCTCGCAGCTGGGGCGCGGTTGACAGTTTTGCTGGGCAATCATGATGTCGAACTCGGTTTTCCTGCTGTACGGCGCCGGCTTGCCCATTGGCTTGGAGCCCTTGATGATTCGGCTCGTGCGGGGAGATTTTCATTCATTTATGATGGCGAAGCTTATGTCATTGGTGATGCGCTCATCGAACACGGTAATCGCTACGATGCATGGAATGCAGTCGATCATGATGCTTTGCGACGATTACGTTCCCTCCAATCACGGGGACAGGAGACGTCGCGCGCCCAATTCGAGCCCCCAACGGGTAGTGTACTCGTATCGACCATCATGAATCCCATTAAAAGTAGATATCCCTTCGTCGATTTGCTCAAGCCTGAAACGAGCGCGACGATTCCCATTCTTTTGGCGCTCGAGCCCGGAGTACGAGGACAATTGGCGGATGTAATGGCCTTGCAACGTCGAGCATCCAAACACGGCCCCGTCGCGGCAGCGGAGCCGGCTTGGTCAGGTGATATTTCGGCAATGGACAATGCGTCTGAATCTCCGACCCTGGACGACGATTTGCGGGCGGTTTTGGGGGGCGAAGGGGCAGAAGAGTTTCTGCGCGGAGTCGAGAATGAATGCGACACCTCGGGCGATATCTCCAGCGTGACGCTCGACTCGGCATTGGGTGTATTGCGCCTCATGACGGGGTCGAATTCCTCGGCGCTCGAAAAAAGATTGCCGGCTTTATTGGCTGCGCTCCAACCGTTGCAAAACGATCGGACCTTCGAGGATACGTACGAGCCCGAAGGACCGTACCTCGATGCAGCGCGGGAGCTGGCGCAAAATGGAATTCGTTACGTCATTTTCGGCCACACGCATTTGGCCAGAAAAATTGATTTGGGTGATGGAAGAACCTATTTCAATTCGGGTACCTGGGCAGATCTCATTCGATTTCCACCCGAGTGTTTGTCGGGGAGCAAGACGCAGGCTTTGATGTACCTCCAAGCGTTTCTCAATGACCTTGTCGAGCGTCGTTTCGAGCGGTGGATTTCATTTCGACCAACCTATGTTCGACTGGCGCTTCGTGAGGGACGTGTCGTGCAGGCCGAGCTTTGCTCGTACGATGCGTCATGAAACATCGAGCCGCGATTACGCGCATCCAAGTCGAGCAATCGGAAGGGGGAAAAACTGTCATTGGTTCCCGCGGCACCGGGGTGCTCATTACCGAACAGTTGATTTTGACTGCATTACACGTCGTTGCCAATCGTTCCGTGAAACCGCCAGTTTTTCATCCTGGAACGATTACGCTGAAGTTTCCGTGGGGGACGACGACGGCGACGCCCGTGACCAATGCGTTGAATCCAGATTTGGATTGGGTTCTTTTGGAGTGCGCAGGGCCCATTGATGCGCATCAGGCGCAGCCGATTCCCTTTGGGGACGTGACCGCCAATGAGAAAGACATTGCTTGGGAAACGTTTGGATTTCCAGACGCGAATCCCGAAGGAATGCGGCTGGTTGGTGAGGTACGCATGCTCGAGACGGAATGGCAGGGGCAGCCTGTTTTGCAGCTCTATAGCGATGAAGCGGCTGCGGGGGACGGTAGTCCCGTGGCAGGTTTGTCCGGGGCCCCATGTATTGTCGAAGATGCGCTCGTTGGCGTGGTGCGTTCGTCACTGCTAACCAAAGAAAAGCGCAACGTTGCGGGGACGTTGTTTGCATGTCCGCTGTCGAGAATTCTCGAGGATATTGCGCAGAAGTGCCCGGAATTGCGTTTGCCCATAGCGGATCCTTGTCGCGGCTTGCCAGGACTTCCCGTCCGCGATCTGCCGGGGGCGCCGTATCGATTGCTGGCGCGATATGAGGAAGCCGATGCGGAGGTGTTTTTCGGGCGAAATGCAGCCATCCGGGAACTTCATGATAAGCTGACGGACCCCGACGCTCCGCGAATTGTTCTATTGTATGGCCAATCAGGTGCAGGCAAATCGTCATTGCTCGAAGCGGGGCTTTTTCCAAGGTTGCGCAAGGTCCAGGCCATTGAATACCGAAGACGCAAAACGCAACGAAGTCTCAGCGATGAATTTCGGGATGCGATCCAGAACGACTGGCTGGCACGAGAAACCAAAGAAGAAAAACCATTGCTCGTCGTGCTCGACCAAGTCGAAGAAGTATTTACGGTGCCGCGGGGCAAGCCCGATGAAGAAATTATCGAATTACTTCGCGTGTTGAAAGACATTTGGGCGCGGCCTTCGAGTCCTCGGGGGCGCTTATTGCTTTCGCTGCGGAAAGAATGGCTCCCCGAGTTGAAAGCGCGCATCGATGAAATGCGTTTGTCCGCGAGCATGATGTTTTTGGAACGATTGGATCGCCAGGGCATTATCGACGTCGTGCACGGTTTGAGCAGCACGCGGCGATTGCAGCGGCGTTATGGCGCAGAAATTCAACCTAATTTGGGCATTCTGATCGCCGACGATTTACTGGAAGATTACGGGTCGCCGATTGCACCTACATTGCAAATCATTCTGTCGAAACTGTGGGCGAAGGCGACGGATGAGTCACCCGATGCGCCCAAGTTGCATGTGAAAGCATATCAAGAATTAAAGAGTAAAGGCATCCTATTGTCGGATTATTTGCGCGCAGAGATTGCGAATCTGCCCAAACATTTGCGCCCCTATGTCGAAATTGGTCTCGTCGATGATCTACTCGAGGCGCATACGACGTTCCTAGGAACGGGTGCGGCCATCGATGCGGATGCGTTGCGCGCGCGATATGCACACGTAGCCCCCGAGATTCTAATTGCGCTTCAGAATGCGTTGGAGAAAGGGTATTTGTTGACCCGTCCGGCGTCGCGCGAGTTGCAGCAGAAGGATGAAACACGCCTCGGTCACGATACGCTCGCACCGCTTGTGCGCGAACGATATCGGCGCTCGGACAAACCAGGGCAACGCGCCCGGCGTTTGCTGGAGGTGCGGGCAGGCACGTGGGAGCAAAACCAGAGCGGTACGCCCCTCGATGCCGACGATTTGGAGCAGGTTGAAAATGGTTTGTCTGGGATGCGCGTATTGACCGACGCTGAAAAGCGCCTATTGAAGTCCAGTCGAAGTGCGCGCCGAACGGGGCTCATTATCAACACGTCGGTCATTGCACTCGTCGTGGCCATGGGCGGGTTGCTCGTCGTCATGTGGATGGGCTCGATAAAGTCCCAGGCGAAAGCCGAGCAAGATGCAAACCGAATTCATAGGGAACAAGCCGCCCGACATTTTGAATTTTCTCACGACAAGACGGACCTGAGACAAGCCTTGGTCCACATGTCGCGGGCAATCGAAATTGCACCTGACGATGATCCGCGGCTCGATTTGTACATCGCAAGAGCCGTGCATCTTTTTGCACAATTACCTACGACCAATGTCCGGGTGACCGAGGAATGGGTTTCGCACACGGCTGTTAGTGCTGATGGCAGTCGGGTGCTGGTTTTGGATCGTTCGTCCGAGGACGTTCGGACGTACCCAGTCGATATGGGCGAATTGCGGGAGGGCATGAAGATCGGCAACGGTGTGCGATTGCTCGATGACCGGGGAAACGCGTTCAAGTATGGGCAACAAGGCCCCCCGATCATTCTCAGCAATGACGGGCATTGGGTTTTGGGGTATTGGACCAGTGGTATGCAGATATGGGATTCAAGGACCGGGAATATTGCATGTCATATCGACGCACCGCCAGGTTATGTATTGAAAGGCGCAAAGTGGGATCCATTGTCGAAAAACGTATTTGCCATTCTCAACGTTGGGAAGCAAGGCACTCGCATATGGTTGGCGGCGTCATTCGATGACAAATGGCAAACTGTTCCCTTTGCCGCGGACGAACCTGAAAAGCTGCTCGTCGATCGCACGCTCGGATTTGACGCCACTGGACGGGCGCTTGTTGTTGCGATTGAAATGGCCAAAGAGGACTCCAAGGGCAAAGGTGAAAAAGTAGGGCCGGATCGATTGCGAGTTATTGATGCGCGAAGTCGCAAGGCGCCTTATTTGCAAGATGTGGGTATTTCGCTGCCGGGAAAGGTACACGATGTAGCATTGGATCCGTCGGGTCAGAGGATTGTCGTATTACACGATGGCGACAAACCTGATCCAACCGATGATCGTCTGGATGTTTGGGATGTCATAAGTGGTAAGCAGTTGGCGACCATTGCAGTGGATACCAGCGGCCGGTTCAAGTCGACGGCTAGTCCCAGGTTATTGGTTGTCGGAGAGAATGCATCAAAGATTGTGTATGCGCGCCGTGATCGTGGGGATCCGACCATCGTTCGCCCATTTGAACCGGCAGAGCGCACGCGCATCGAGCCGTTCGAGATCGATTGTGAGAGCTACGCGCAGCCATTTTTGGGTAATCATGCAATGGGTTGTCAAGTAAAGGAAGATTCCCCTGGGGTGGGTTTTCGGCTCTTCAGCATGGACTCGACTCTTCCTGTGGATCAAAAATTAAGCAATGGTTCGTCGTGGCTAACAGGTGGATCGAAAGGAGACAAGATTTTCAC
>DAOMZH010000016.1:0-27359 GCA_035437985.1 Polyangium sp. (in: bacteria)
ACACGCGGCGCCGAGCTCGCCCGAGCTCGCACACAGTCAGAGCTCGACGTGATGCTCTCGGCCAACTCTTTCGACACCGTACTATGTGATTTGTCGCCGATTCGAGCCGACATCGCCGGCACGTTGGGCCGCATTCGCGAAGCGAATCTTCATGCCCGAATCGTGATCATCTCGGGAAGTGCCAACCCCATCGAAGGGCTGCCCCCTAACGGAAACTTTGGCTACGTGCGCAAGCCGTTCGAGATTCAAGAATTGGTTATCGAAATCACAAAATAGTCAACCTCGGTCGTTTGTTTGTGGGATTGATTGCTTCAGAAATGAGTTAAAACTTACGGGTGCAGATGTTTTTGGGGTGGGCGGAGAAATTTTCTTGACATCGGGCGGGAAGCCATTAATGTCCGCGCCCGAGTCAAAACCAAGCGAAGGTGGCGGAATTGGCAGACGCACTAGCTTGAGGTGCTAGCGGGTAACACCGTGGGGGTTCAAGTCCCCCCCTTCGCACTGCCCGGACAAACCCCGAGAAATCTCGGGGAATGCCGCAAAAAGTACCACGCGGTACACCACGCGGTACGTTGAAGAAAACGCTGAAAGGCCGATTGCTGAAACGCAAATCGGCTTTTTTGTTTTTGGCGCGCGAAATTTCGTCCGCTCTTGGCGCAGGATTTCAGCCATTTCTTCGATCCGGCGAACTCTTTACGATCGTCCTTGGCGCGTGGACATGCGCGCTCGACCTCGAACTTCGTACCTGAAGGGGTTTGACGATGCGCTTATTCCTTGGTTTGTCGGCTGGTCTCTTGCTTTCTTTCGTGGGTAGTTCGGCCATGGCGTCGCCAGAGCCCATCTTGGACTGTGCTGCGTTTCGAAAGGTGACGATTGCTCCCGACGCGACTGCGGCGGTGATCGAATCGGCGGCGCGAGCTGCCTTTACACAATGCACGCCAGAAAAGAAGCCTGCCGTGTTTGGCGCGGCGTACACAGCGGCACTGCGAGACGGGCGGCGCATCGCGAAACTGCCGCAGGTGCATGCTGGTCTTCCGGTCATGGATCGGAGTGCGACGGTAACGTTCGATGCCCAAGGCGTAGCGCAGATCGTGGCCGCGAAACTCGCGACGGATTTGCCAACGGATGTGACACCCACGATCGACGTGACGACTGCAGCCGCCACCGCGAGCACCCATGCGGGCGCGTTTGCGGATCCGCGTGCAGGGCAGCTCGTCATCTGGCCTGCGGGCGATGGCGAGCATCTGGCGTGGTCGTTCTACACGCCGTCGATGGGTTTGCCCTACGCGCCCGTGACGATCGTCGATGCGAAGACTGGTCAAGTCATCGCGGGGTACAACGCGGTGCGCACGGTGCACCAAGCGCAGGTTTTTCCTTCCAATCCAGTAAAATCCCCTCAGCGGACGACGGTGACGCTCCCCTTGCCCATGGGAGCGACCACGCTCACCGACGAACTCGTCAGCGCCAAAAATTGTATCGACACCCAGATGACGACCACGGTCTTGACTCCGTTTGGCCCGGTCCCCTTGCATCTCTGTGAGTTGCAACAAACAGCCATTGCGGATGCGACGACCTTGGATTTTGGAGATCAACCGGCCGCGGACGATGCGCGCGAAGATCCCTTTGCCGAATTGCACATCTATCACCACACGCGTAAGGCCTACGATTATTTCCGGGCATTCGATCCGGCATTCTCAGTGCAGGCTGCACCCATTGATGCGGTAGCGAACTTGATGCTCCCGGCCGGACTTTTGATGTTGGACTTCCAAACAGCTGGCAATCCGAGCATCCCCTTCGAGCCCTTCCAAAATGCGTTTTTCTCGCCCGCAAGCCAAGGCTCGTTGCAATCGACCTTTGGAATCACGGGAGCAGCCATGATGTTCGGCCAAGGGCCATTCAAGGATTATGCCTATGACGCGGACGTCATTTATCACGAATTCACCCATGCGGCCGTCGAAGCCACGGTGAAGTTCGTTGGCACCGCGCATCGCGACAAATACGGCATCAGTGTTTCTCCAGGCGCAATGAACGAGGGGATTGCCGATTATTTCGCCGCGACCATCACGGGTGACCCGAACATCGGCGAATACGCAGTTCTCGACGCCATCCCGGACGCGACGGCGATTCGCAGTTTGGCCGGGCCAGATACCTGCCCCGCAGCCATTGGTGGCGAAGTGCATCAAGACGCCTCGCTGTTCTCGAGTGGATTGTGGGACGTACGCTCCAAATTGGCGGTCGAGATTCAACGCGATTTCGATCTCGCGGTGTTTGCAGCCATGAAGGCCGCTCCATCGGGAGACCTCGCGTATGACGAATTCGCCAACGTGATCATCGAGCAAGTCAAGTTGGCCCCGACGCTCGGCGCCGCAGTGGGCACACAACTCACGGACGCCTTCACGAAGCGGGGCGTTTTAAGCGAATGTACGCGCATTCTCGAATACCAAAACAAGCCGATGGTGGGTCCGCTCAATGCAGGAGACAACGTCTCCGTCTGGGTTGGTCCGAGCACAACAACAGCAAATATCAGCGGCAATTCCTTGGGTTATGTGCCCGGCGTCTTCCAAGTGCACATGGCTGTTCCGGAAAATGCCAACACGCTCGAGGTCACCTTCCGCGCCCGGACCGTCAGTGCAGCGCTGTTTGGAGGCGCAACGGGCGAATTCGCGCCCAAGGTGCTCGTACGGGTGGCCGACGAACCCATTCAATTCAAGTATTCACCGTTTGCCACGACGCCCGATGCTCTTGCCTTGGACGCCATCGCCGGAGGTCAAGATGGTCAAGAATTTACGTTGTATTCAGCAAAAGGCGCCATCGCGCCTGGCGCCAAAAACGCGTACGTCATGATTGTCAATACAGCAGCCGCCGACGGCGCCTTTACGGATTTGAATCTCATTGCGACGCAATCCGCAGGTACGGGTGGCGCGGGTGCTGGGGGCGGTGGGGCGGGCGAAGCGGGTAATGGTGGTAATGCCAATACACCGACCGAGGACAGCGGTTGCGGTTGCACAGTTCCGGGCCAATCCGACGCACCCCTCGGATTCTCCATCATCTCGCTCGCGGCCCTCGCCGGACTCCTTGGACGCCGCCGTCGCAACTGATCAAACGTTTGTCAGGGCAATTCGACGAGGCCCCGTGCCTCGTCGAGGCTCACCACCACCGCATCGGCCAACGCGCCAAATTCCCGCGGATCGATTTCCGGCACCGCAATCACGTGCATCCCCGCAGCTCGCGCGGCTCGACAACCATTGCGAGAATCTTCGAACGCCACGCAAGCCTGCGGCTCGACACCCAGCAATTCCGCGGCTCGCAAATACACATCGGGAAACGGTTTGGCTCGAGGAACTTCCCGCCCCGAAACGGTCACCTGAAAATACTCGCGCACATTGAAGTTTTGCAAATTGGTATCGATGAGGCGGCGGGTCGATGAAGACGCCAAACCGATCGGGAGACGACCTCGGGCGGCTTCGAGAAACGGTAGTGCGCCTGGTTTCATGACGACCTCATGGCTTCGCGCGACGAAACGATCTTCCATTTCGGCTACGTCGCGTTCTTCGTCGACCTCGAAGCCGCATGTACGGCCCATCAGCTGAATGGCGGGACCAATACCCATTCCCGTGCATTGCATGGCGAGTTCGTGCGTCCAAACGGCCCCCCGAGCCGCCAGGAAATCTTTTTCTACTTCATGCCAGAGTGGTTCGGAATCCACGAGCAGCCCGTCCATGTCGAAGACGAGCGCCTGGGGGCGAAAGCGCATCACGATGGTTTGCCTTGACGAACGATTTCAGGGATAGGGATTGTCGTCGAGTTTGCGTTGGTTGCCAGTAGGCACGGGTTTTCCGTCGGGCGCCGGAGCTGGCGCGCCATTGAGGGGCGTCAGCTGCAAGGTAATCGAGGTATCCTTCGAGAAAAGAACGATTTCCCCGGCTGCTTTGTATCCCTTGGCTTCCGCGTACACTTTATGTCCCATTCCGTCCATGGGCACCTTGCCCGTATAGGGATTCGTCGGAATTCGCGATCCATCGACAAATATGGCCGCGGTTGTCGGGACAGCCATGATTTGCAATTCCATCATCGGGCCTGATGCGGCCGCGCTCGTGCTCGTTGCGGGTGCGGGTGCTGGCGCAGGAGCTGGCGAGGGAGGAGCCTTATCTGGGTTTTGCGCAGCGCTCGATTTGCTCGTTTCCACCGGCGGAGGCAATGCTGGCGAATTGGTTCCGGACCCTTGCTGGCGGCCCAGCAAGAAAAACGTGCCTACTCCCGCCACGATGCAGCCTACAGCCAGCAATGCATAAAATGACATCGGGCGTTGCGCCGGCATATCCGGAACGGTTTGGGAAGCAACGAGGCTGCGCGTTTCATTGGACGCCGCCGCCGCCGCTGCCAATTTATCGGCTTCCGCGGTCAATGCATTGCGATCAATCCGCATCGTCATTTCCAAACCAATACGCGGCAAACCCGAACGAAGACTCACTGGGGCCCGAGAATCGACCGATGTTGGCCCATCTGTTTCTTCCCGCAATTTGGCGATTTGCCGCTCGATCAATTTTCGCATGTTCGCGCGTTTTTCGCCGAACAATTGATTGACGTATTTCGAGATGTCTTCGTTCGATACCCTCAATTTCGACGCCCGCAAATAATCTTCGATATCGCTGCACATCGCCGCCGCAGACGCATAACGCTCCGCAGGATTGGCTTCGAGCGACTTTTCCACGATTTTCACGAGCTCGGGATCGGTAATGAGGGCGGTTATGTGGGCGAGGCGGTCGATTTTTCCCGAATTGAGCTGATCGAGAATCTCGAGGTCCGGCATGCCTTCCCAAAAACGCTTGTTGGTCAGCGCTTCGGCCAAAACCAAGCCCATGGCGAATACATCGGCCCGCCGATCGACTTTTTCCAGACGAACCTGCTCGGGCGACATGTACCCGATTTTGCCTTTGACCATACCAGCTGCGGTTTGCACCATGTGGCTGGCTGCTTTGGCAATGCCGAAATCCAAAACCTTGGTATGTCCGTCGAAGGTGACGAAAATATTGTGCGGACTGACGTCTCGATGCACGATATTGAGCGGTTTGCCGTCGAAATTATTCAATTCATGAGCGTAATGCAAACCCGTCAATGCTTCGGAAATGACTTTCAATAGAACGCCCGGAGGCGCAGGAGTCCCCTTGGCTTTCGAAAGCATTCGATTAAATGGCGTACCATCGAGGTACTCCATGACCATGAAGAAATCCTGGCCATCTTCGCATACTTCGAGCGTCGAAACGACATTGGGATGATTGAGCTGCGCTGCCAATCGCGCTTCATCGAGAAACATCTCGACGATGCCTTGCTCCTCGGCGCGATCCGGACGCAAACGCTTCAATACCTGCAGCTTGTTGAATCCACCAACCCCAGACGCGACGGCCAAATACACATCCGCCATGCCGCCTTGCCCGAGACTCGCAATCAGCCTAAATTTGCCTACACTGAGCGGTTGACCAGCCGTATCGGACATATTCGTTTCGTAAGTTCCCCTGCCTCGCACACCGACGCGCCAGCATGCAAAACAGTCGAAAACAATTCAGAGCCTGATGATCGCTCGATCCTGCTTCGAACGCAAGTTTATTTCATGCTTTTTCATTACGTTCGCGTGGCAATGTAACACGCCACCGAAAATCCGGACCATTGGCTCCACCCCGGAATGCACGTTCAGGCAGAAAACACCCGCTCGAGCAACGCTTCCGGTCGCGCACCATGCAATACGTCGCAGAGGGCACGAAATGTACTCGCCTGCACCCGCCGCTCGTCCGCAAATTGCACGATTCTCGGAATCAACGGCACAGCCTCGATCCGCAGCTGCGCACGCGTGATCGCCTCATCGAGCGATACACCTTGCGCCAAAGCTTTTCCAAGTACGACTTCAGGACGATCCTCGAGCGCAATCGACGCCAAAAGGTCCCCATAACCTCCAAGCCCGAGCATCGTGCGCTCTTCGCCTCCTGCAGCCACCATGATCCGCGCAGCTTCATCCACGCCGCGCGAGATCAACGCCGCCACGAGCCCCGGGCCAGCCCCCGATGCTTCGGCAAACCCGACCCCAATCGACAAACACCCCACCAGCGCCGATGCCCATTCCAAACCTTTCAAATCCTGCGTCGACCAAACTCGCAAATGGGCACTTTGAAATCCCTTCGTCGCCGCCGTTATCACTTCCGGATATCGCGAACCGATAATCATCGCCGATGGTCGCGCCCGAATCAGCTCCGCTGCTTGCACCGGACCACCCAACGCACCCACCCGCCGCACTGCCGTTTCATCTCGAACGATATCACTCACCGTTTCGAGACTCTCCGTGCCCAATCCACGAATGCCATGCACGACCAAATGTTGTCCCGTCAAATGATCGCCTAGCGCCCCGAGCACCGGACGAACCACCGACGACGGCACTGCGAGCACGACCAGCGGCGCATGGGCTACCTCGGCATAATCGGTCGTAATCGTCACGCCCTCGTCTGGACGATCCAAATCGCGACGCGTGTGCAGCACGACGTGTGCCCCCGCGCGACGCGCCGCTTTGGCCAATGCTTGGCCCCACGGACCTCCACCGACGACCCCGACCTGAAAGTCTTTGGGTTTGACATTTGCATTTGTCACGACGCACCTCCCGCATTGCCCTTATCGAATGATGGCGGTCTCGCTGGCGCCATACCCGGAGGCGCAATCACATCCCAGGCCATTCCATGCGCAGCAAGGCGGTTTTGATAATAGAACAATAGGTTTGGATCGACGATCGCAATGCCGTCGGAACGCGACGCGAGCACCGGTTGCGCGTGATATCCTGAAAATGCCGCCAAGGCTCGCTCCACGAGATCTCCGCCCGATGCGCGCCGCAATTGCTCCCCCAAGCGAATCTTCCCCCGGTTTTCCAATTCGACCAACCGATCGCGAAGACGAACCACATCTGCCGCCAGGTCGTCGCGCGGAACGACGACGACATCTCGTTGGCGCAACACCATGAACAAGTCTCCACCATGCGTTGCCCGTCGCAAGCGATCGAAACACGCTGCCGCGACGACATGCGTCGACATCACCACGGTTTCCGTCAAATACGCCTTGCAAATTTCGTCCGAAAGCTCGCGCGTATATTGCGCATCGCGTACCGGATCCATGACGACGTTGCCTTGCGTATCCCGCACGTACGACGAAGGATCCACCTCGCGACCGCGTTTGTCGAAACTGCGTCCCGCTTCGTCGACGCGATTGCCAAATGGATCGATCGGTTGTCCAAACCGAATCACCACGGCACCTTGCATGTCGAGGAGTTTCCGAATGAATGCAGCAACGCGCCCGATTCGTGACGATTCGTCGTCTTCGATGATGAACCGCCCTTTGCCCGCTTCCGCCAAAAAGTCGGCGATGAGCGTTTCTGCTTCGAGCGTAATCAAGTAGTTGATCGTGGCCGGAACGAAATAGATCCGCCGCTCGCGACCGGCCATGATCGTGCGGGCATAAGCTTCGGTCGCCGTGCCCATGAGGCCCAGCTTGAGACGCCGTTCGATGCCTCCGGAACGCGAACGTGTTCCTCCCGGGAAAAATAGCGAATGGTACCCACGCTCGAGAAGCACCGAAGAATACGTCTTCAACACGTCCTTGTACAAGTTGTGCCGCACGCGGCGATCCACGCGATAAGCGCCGAGGTTGCGCATGAAGTACGAAAGCACCGGATTGGTAAAGAGATTCTTGCCTGCACCATAAGTCGCCGGGGGCAAACCTGCTCGTTCGAGCGCATAACCGAACACGATCGAATCCATGTTCGATAGGTGCGTCGGGACATACACCGCGGTCCCGCGACGCGACAATTCCCGCAGCTCGGCCGTCGGTCCTTCGACCCGCACCTTGTCGTCGAGCGCCTCGAGGCTCACGAGTTTTTGGGGATCGCCAGCGAGGTGCACGAGTGTCCGGGGCGCGAGCAAGTAGGTGACGATCGGCGGCAAAAGCTTGGTGGAAACGGAGTACACGCGTTCGTCGAAGTTGCCCGCGACGTCCCACGCGATCTGCTCGACGATGTGGGCGAGTTTGTCTCGACGCTCGCCGTCACCCATGCGCGCGAGGGTGCGAGCGGTCTTTTGCCACTCGACAAACTCCTTGCGTTCCTCGGGATTACGCGTGGTTTCGAGGCGTTTGACCTCGTGGTACGCGGCATCGTTGAGGGCGAGCAGGGGATCTTTGGTCGTCAAAACAACGCGCGAAACGACTTCCCGCACGATGTCTTCCCGCGCCGCGTTGAACCCGAAGATCGGAGCGTCATGGTGCATGGTTTCGAGGTGTAGATAATTTTCGCGCGGAAGGCTATCGGGTCGAACAATTGCGGGACTTTTGGGGGTTCGGGCGCGCGTACACGAGTGCATGGGGCCCGTCATGCGCGGAGTGGCGCGAAGGGACCGGGGCATTCCATTTCGACGAACGGATGTTCGTCCAAGTGGAACGAGATTTTTCACCTACGTAGCAGATTGTCCTGGCACATTCTTGTTTTTCGGGTACGGTCGGGCTGCAACATGGAGGTACGTTTCGACCTCTGGCACCTGGCGTTCGTGTATTTGGTGACTCGCAATGCCCCGCCAAACTTCATCGTCGAGTCCGAGGTTCGTCTTTCGATCGAACCGCAACGTGCCGACATGATCTTGTTGTATCGTTGTGATCATCGATGAGGTGTGTGAGGCGGAGCGGGACGAATATTTGCGGGTGTTCAGCCACCATCGTGACATGACGACAAGGGCCGCAAATTGGGCGAAGCAATGGTTGAGGGAGACAAAGATGAAGACGCAAATGACTGAAGAGGAAGCTGACGAGTGGCTCGAGCAACTGATTAACCGCATACCAATCAAGGACCGCATCGGTACCGCTAGTGCGCAAGAAGTGATGAGCTCTTTCGCGCCAGAAGACTTCTACGGCGGCCTGCCGATTGCAATGCTACGTGCACTGTCCAAGGAATACATCGATTCGCTCCCTGAAGATCTGCAAGCTCGAATCCGCCAGCGACTCCGCGACGAAACGCATTGAGCCCCATTGCCGCGCGGACGTCTCCCGCGCTACCCTGAAAACATGGCGCGAACTCAGGACATGCCCTCGTTTGTCCTGTCCGCATTCGTCAGCGCAGCGTTAGCCGGGTGCTCTTCACCTCCCGTTCCTGCTGATCCTGGGCCCACGACCCCAACGACGCCGGTCGCCATCGCTTCGTCATCCGCTCCCATCGTTTCTGCACCCATCGTCGTCCCCATTGGATCCGTCGCCACGCCCGAGGTTTCTCCTCCCAAACCCAAACCTTTGGCCATAACCAAATCCGTCGCGGACGACATTCTCTTCGTCGACGTAGCTTTGGACAACGCGTGCAAAAACGCCGACGAACAACTTGCCATTCGTTGCCTCGTCGAAAAACGTTACGAGCAAGACCCATCCGCACAATCGCTCGCCCGCGCGTTATTCGACCATTCTGGCAATATCGCCGGCGTGGAGCGTGAACACATGATGGATGGCGGATTTCGTGGAGCCATTCACATCGTCCCGGAATGGCCCGTACGCCAATATCGAAAACACCTCGACTGGGTCAAAGCGTCTACGGATGATTTTATTGTATTTTTTGACAAACTTGGGGCGAAATCCGAAAAAACCATTCGTTACCGTCATCGCGCCATTGCCTACAAGTTCCTGCGGAGCGTCAATCGCCGAACGCCATCCGCATATGCGTCAGAATGGAGCATCGGATACAATGTTTCCGGGTCCTTGCACGCTTCGGTCGACGCCGTGCGCGAAACGTTGTTCCACGAAATTTTCCATTTGAATGACGCCGACCATCCGGTGGGCTCGACGAGTTGGTCGGCTCATACGTTGCGAAAGATTCAAGACGCGATTTTAGCTCAATGTAGTACACGCATAACATGTCTGACGCCTTATGCGCCCATGCCCACGATGGTGCGTGGCGGGACTTATTATGCCTTTCAGCCGAACAATGGCGACGCCGTGCACGAATACGCGGCCGAACTCGCGACTCGATATTATCGCGAACACCGGGCTATTTTGCGCGGGGAAAAACTCACCGCCCGACCGTTCAAATGCGGGCCAAAAGAAAATGCCGAGGCTTGGAAACTGCTGGTCGATGAATTTTTCGGCGGAATCGATTTGATCCCGGCTTGCTGAATTTTTCAGCTCAAGGCAAGGGCGAAACGCCAATGACGATTTTATGCAAGTGCAGGTAAACCCCGTGCACCAGGACCGCCACGACATATCGCCACCAGCCGATTTCGCGCAGCGCCAAACCTACATTTCCCTTGGTAAATGGCACAAGTGCGGTTTTTTCCGCAAATGATTGCCAAGCGTCACCCAGAGCTAGCTTTCGACGACTATCGATATGCACCATACCCGCAAGCGCTAGCGTCACGATACTCGCAAAAAGAACGAGCGACGCAATGTCGCCATTGGCGGTCATGTGCACCAATCCCCACATGACGAATGACCACAACATGGGATGACGCGTAATGCGGAGAATTCCGCGCGGTTCGATGGCGATCGCTTTTTCCTGACCCGCCGTCGTGGGATTCCACGTGGTCACACTACAAAGAAGAAAAATCGTGGCTACGGGCATGACGATGTTCGGAATCCAGCGCGTCAACGGCGGCGCTCGAAATAATTCGATATATGGCGCTGCACGATAAGCCGTGACGAGCCAATACATCGCCGCCAAAACCAAAATGGAATAAATGCCTTGATAGGCATTTTTGCCAATACGCTTCTCGAACGGCGTACGGGCCGGAATACTCGAAAACAACAGATGCCCGAGCACGAACGTCAAGGCAGCGCCGATCAAAGACAAGAAATTTCCACGCGCTTTGTCCCCCAGGACCACCGGGCCACTCGATTTCACGATGGCCGCCGCAATATGCCGCGCTTCATCTGGAGCAATGGGTAAACCGGGCATCGCGCCCGGCACATAACCCTGCAAAATATCGTGATTGGGCTCCAGAATACTGCGGCGAATGTACTCTTCATCAGCCACGATTTCGCGCGGCTTTTCCGCCGTGATGACGGGACGGGTTTTTCCAACCAGACCTTTCAACGTCGGGCCTTGTTTCGGCGTGCCGTCGAAAGAATGGCACGTCGCACAACCCCGCTCGCCAAAAAGCTTTTGCCCAATTTCGGGATCGCCATCGACAGGACGCGCGGCCCAAGCACTCGACGAGCCCACGAAACAAGCAGCACCCAGAACCAAAGAAATCAATCGTCGAACCAGCACGGGCGAACGCTACGCCAGACCGCCGCCGCGGAAAAGCCCCTCAACCAATCCGCTCGCGCAAAGGCACCGACGCCACACGCCTTGGCTCCGCTGCACGCTCGAAAGGCGCCCCGCTCGCCTCGAGCACCGTGATGGCCTGCGCTGCAAAACGCATCGCCGACAAACCCTCAGGCGCTGACACGACGGGAGCCGACTTCTCCTCGATCGTCTTTCCAAACCTGAGCAAGAGCCGCTCGAGATCACCTCCACGCGGCGGTGTCCGCGTACGTTTGCCTCCAGCGTCCGCTACTTCGACCGTGTCCACACCTTCGCTTCGCACCCACGAGAAAACGCGACCATCCGCTACACGCACGCGCACCTCGAGCGCATCTGCGGGCTCGGCCAGAAGCAGATCGATCATGACGTTTGGCGTGTGCGAACTCGCCCCGCGTGCGCGCACCGTGACGCGCTCGGGGCGCCCTCCTCCACGCGCGATGGCTCGCCGTACTTCCAAGGTTTCACCGGACAACATTTGCGCCAGGTCGCCAAGATGAATGAAGAGTTCGTAAAACGCGGTGCGCGACCAAGCATGCAAACTCGCTGGTGACTGCACTGTCGCGCGATGCAACATTTCCACCTCGACGGGTCGATCTTCGCCAGCACGTTCGCCCAACAAATTCAGCAGTTCTTCGATACCACCAGCAACCCGCAGCTGCTGGGCGACGGTGATCGGAGCGTTCGTTTGAGTGCAAATCGATTCCGCTTCCGTGATCGTTGCCGCCAGAGGTTTTTCGACGAGGCACGGGATACGCCGTTCCGTTGCTGCTCGAACGATTTCGGCGTGGTGTCGCGTGCTGCAAGCGACGATGACTGCATCGATGGTCAGGTGATCCAGCGCTTCGTCAAGCTGGCGAAAACGCGGCAATTCCCTGGGAATTTCGGGCAGATCTTTGTCGGGAGCATGAGGCGAAACGACGGCCGCCAAGACAAACTGCGGCAAGCGGCGAAGCGTCGCGACGAACAGCAGCGCCCTTGGTCCCGTACCCACGAGCGCGACACGCAACGGCGGCGTACTCGGCGCACCGGTCACGACCGGCAAATGAACACGCGCAGGAGCAACGACGGGCAAGGAGATCTCGGAGCTTTGGGGCACTCGACCATCCCCAAAACGTAGTTCGTCAATCCGATCCATTCCTGGACGAAAACGAGCGATTCGGGCATCGGCAAACGCGCGCTCGGGGGTAATTTTTCCCCCCGGTACAGCGTGGAGTTCGTCGGTCCCGTACAGCGAGGCATAAGGCTTCCACACGCCGGTACACACGAGATCGAAGCGGCACTCGGCACACATCGGACCCTTTTGTTTTTGCGGAGCGTCCTCGGTGAGCGCACCACTGAGCGAGACGAGCACGTCGCTCCAGTACATGAACTCTTCGAGCTGACAGGGCGGTACACCTTGTCGTGAGCCCACGACGACCTCGATTCCGAGTTCACTCGCGCGCGCGATCGCGCGCTTGAGGTAAGGCATGACGTCGCGATAACGCGGGATGAGATCACCCAGGCGTTCGAGGGCTTTGTACTGAGGTGTTACGTATGCAAACGAAATGCCGATCCTCGTTCCAAACTCTTCGTGGAGCCATTCGACAAACCGCACGAGATGTCGGTAGTTGTGCCCCGAGACGACGTGGTTCACGTCGAGACGAAGTTGGTCATGACGAACGAAGTGTTTCAACGCGGCAACTGTACGCCCGTGGTCGCCCATCTTGCGGGTCTCCAGGCGGGCGAGTGATTCTTCGTGGCCGTGCAGCGAAACGAACACATTGGTGACCCCAGCGTTCACGAGCGCATCGACCTTGTCTCGTTTGTCCAGAAGCACCGCATTCGTGACGAGCTCGATGGCGTGCACGCCCATGCGTTTGGCGACGGAGACATAGTCGACGAGATGCTTCGAAAGCGTAGGTTCGCCACCGCTGAACGAGATTTGCTCCACTCCGGTGCGCGCAAGACGAGCAATACGACGCATCATGCGCCCCGGGTCATCCTCGACGTTGTGCGAGGTCTCGTTGGCACTGCAAAACCAGCAATCTTGGTTGCAATGAACCGTGGGTCGAAGGACGACGAAAAACGCGGACTTCGCTGCATTTTTGCGCTGTTCGTCCCAAGGGTCGCGACGTGAAGACAAAGGCGAACGCGGGAGCGGGGACAAACCATCGTTGCCGTGCGTCTTCAAGACGTGCGTCGTCGTGCCTGGACAAACACGCGCCGCAGCGCACGAAGAACAAATCGGAGCCAGCGATGAAGTCGAGCGCCGAGGTACGGGACGCCCACCGCGATCAGCGAAAAGACGCTCCGGTACACTCACGGATCCATCTTCTGATGGGGTGGCAACGGCACACAGGGGAATGCCATCACGCTCGGTGAACGTGATTTCGATCTGTTTGTCACGAGCAACAGCGATGGCGGCGAGCAAGCCCGGACGAACCACATCCCAACGTGGCGGAGTTAGCTCACGCGGAACTCGACCATCGACCGGACGCAGGGCGTCGGGTGCGTAGAGACGAACTCGACGTGCGGCAGGCGCGATCTCGTGCAAGAGATCGATCATCGCGGCGAGGTTTTGCAGCGAAGGATCCAGCACGGGAACTTCAAAGCGTACGTCGAGCCCCACGGCGACCAACCTACGGAGCCCAGACAAACCTGCGGCGAATGCGCCCCGCACGCGCGCGATCGCGTCATGTACGGCCGCGCGTTCACTCGCGAGGAAAAAGACCACTCCGTCGACGCCGGTCGAACGCAGTTGTTGCACCCGCGCGTCCGACGAAAAACCCACGCCATTTGTCCGTACAAACACGTGGTGCCATCCGGCATCACGTGCCGAAATCACGCTCTCGGCCAGCGATTCGAGCGTCGCCGCTTCACCGCGGAGTTCGAGCACACCTCCACCGCGGCGCAGTTCCCGTTGAAGCACGCGCGCATCGGGAGCACGCGCGCGACAATCGCACACGGGACAGGCGAGATTGCAGCCGGGCGCGAGCAACAGGCTCGTATCGGTCGTGCCGGCGCGAGAACTCATGCGGCACGTATTGTTCGTCGGCTCGGCGCGCAAACGCAAGCACTCGCGCGTTCGTCGCGACGTTGCGATAGGATGCCCGCGATGCGCGTAGCGCGGGTGCTCACGAACGAGACGTGCAACCAGGCTTGCCGATTTTGCTCGGCACGACGTCCGTCGGAGCGGCGTGAGTTCATCCTCGCTGGGGCCGTGAAGCAGCGTATCGACGCAGCGATCGCCGACGGTGCGCGCGAGATCATCCTGACGGGCGGTGAGCCGACGATGCGGCGTGATCTCGCGGATCTGGTGCGTTACGCCCGCGCTCGAGGTGCATCACGCGTGGTGCTCGAAACGAACGCGGCGCTCATCTCGAACGATTTGGCGCGGTCTCTCGTTGAAGCTGGGCTCGACGCTGCGCGCGTGCACATGCCCGCGTTCGGGCCTGATGCGGACGCGATCACGCGTGACGAAGGCGGGTTTGTCGCGACGCTTGCGGGGCTTCGCGCGTTGGAAACTGCTCGGTTGACCATCGAAATCGCCATCCCGATTGTCGCAACGAACCTTTCCCGGGTAGCACGCATTCCTTCGGGACTTCGGGACGCAGGGATGTCGGTATCGCGGATGTTTGTAACGGTGATCGTCGACGGTCCTGATCCGGCGAGCATCGCGAATGTGGCGGATGCCGCCCAAGCGATCGCAAGTCTCGAGGAAGCCGCCCGGACAAACGGCATCCCTTTGCAATTCGATCCGAGCGCGGTATTGCCGCCATGTGCTTTCGACAAACCCTATCGGGTTGCGCATCTTTATGCCCTGACGCCGGGAGGCGGAGAGCGTCCGGGTTTTTCCCGAATCGATGCTTGTGCCGAATGTTTGGCCGAGGATCGCTGCCCGGGAGTCCCCACGGCGCTTGGGCAGAGGGCGATGAGCCATGGTTGGCGACCCATTCGAGAAGACCGCATTCGCCGCAAACTCACGGTGATTTCATCGACGCGCGAACAGATTCGCCGGGAGCTCGTGACGCGGGATGTTCATCGCACGCCGACGGGAAAGCTGGTTCCCTCCCACATCGTGCGCATTCATTTTCATTGCAATCAAGCCTGTGATTTTTGCTTTGTCTCGACGCACCTTCCGGCTCCGGATGATACCGATGTGCGGGCTGCGATTCTGGAGATCTCGCATCTTGGCGGCGTGCTTCAGCTTTCGGGTGGAGAACCCACGTTGAATGGCCGCGTATGTGAATATGTGCGCCTCGGAAAAACCGAAGGGGCCATAGGCGTCGAATTACAAACGAATGCCATACAATTGGCCGACGAGCGATTGACGCAAGCATTGGAGGCCGCGGGGCTCGATGTTGCGTTTGTCTCGCTGCATGCTGCGCGGGGCGAGATTTCCGACATGATTACGCGAGCGCCTGGAACATTCGCCAAGACCGTGCGGGGCCTGGATGCATTGTCGAAAACCAGAATTCATGTACGTCTGAATTTCGTGTTTTGCGAGCCAAACAAAAATGAGTTCCCCGACTTCGTGCGCCTTGTGGCGACGCGATGGCCAAAAGCGGAAATTAATGTGTCGATAGCTTCGGCATTTACGGACTTGGTCCCGCGAACCTCGGAATTGATTCCACGTTATTCGGATGTGCTGCCCGCGCTGGAACAGGGTTTGGCCTTGGCGAGAGAGGCAAACCTGACGGTCTTGGGATTCGAGTCGATGTGCGGAATGCCGTTATGCTTGGCTCCAGTGGACAAACGGACGCAACTCGAGCTGGCCGAGATTCCCGCTGGTCACGACGGCGGGGAATTCGTCCGGACGGAGGCCTGTAACCATTGCGACTTGGCGACACGATGTTTTGGATTGCGGCGTAGTTATGCTGAACTTCACGGGACGACCGAACCTCGAGCTGTCGTTTTTTCCGACCAACCCCAAAGAACGGGAATCGAAATTGTATGAATGAAGAGATCACTCCGCCGTCTAGCCGTCACCTTCCCGGAGACCGCGACGATACGACGACTGCTTTGTCGATGGTCGGACTGCCAGCGCGCGGAAAAACCTACATTGCGCGGCGAGTTGCTCGATATTTGAATTGGTTGGGACATCCGACGCGCGTTTTCAACGTGGGCAATTATCGACGCAAAATTTTGGGGGCGAGTCAGCCGGCCGATTTTTTTGCGCCGAACAATGTGGAAGGGCGCAAAGTCCTCAATGACTTGGCAATGCAAGCTCTCGACGACATGTTGGCGTGGCTGGCCGAGGGTGGCGAAGTAGGCATTTTCGATGCCACGAACAGCAGCAACGATCGGCGCCGGATCGTCGAAGCGCGTTGCCGCAAAGCTGGAGTACCGCTCGTTTTCATTGAGAGTTTTTGCAACGATGCCACAGTCATCGACGCGAACGTTCGCGATACCAAACTCAAGTCGCTCGATTACGTGAGCATGGATCCCGACACCGCCGCCCACGATTTCGTTCGGCGGATTGCGCATTACGAGAGCATGTACGAAACACTGGACGATCCGTCGCAGAGCTATATCAAGATCATCGATGTCGGTCGCCAGGTGATTCTCAATCGAATTCATGGCTATTTGCCGGCGCGTTTGGCCCCGTTGCTCATCGACATGCATGTTTCTCCTCGTCCGATCTGGCTCACGCGGCACGGGCAAAGCATGTACAATTTAATGGGGCGCATTGGTGGTGATTCTGAATTATCGCCGGCCGGAGAAGAATATACGAAGCATCTCGCGGCATTCGTAAAACAACATGCCCCGCGAGATCAAGAGGTAGCGATTTGGACGAGCACGTTGCGACGAACGATTCAAACGGCGACCACGATTACGCGTTCGCCGCGGATGTGGCGGGCACTCGACGAAATCGATGCGGGTGTTTGCGATGGAATGACGTACGATCAAATTCGCCTCGAAATGCCGGATGTGTGGGCGGCGCGAGGGACCGATAAATTCCGATATCGATATCCCCGCGGTGAATCGTATGAAGATGTCATCCAACGCCTGGACCCGATCATCATCCACCTCGAACGGCAACGAACGCCGGTCTTGGTCATTGCGCATCAAGCGGTGCTGCGGGCCATTTACGCGTATCTCATGGACTTGCCGCCATCGAAATGCCCCAACATCAGCATGCCGTTGCATACGGTCATTCAACTGACCCCAAATGCCTACGGTTGTGAGGAGAAGAGGTTTGTCCTGGAACCAAGAGTCGAGGATCAAGGCGCCGGTGGTTGACGGGCCATCGCCTGCCTGATTTTCGTTCGGTGACATCTTCCCTTTCGCGAAGACACGCGTTACGCTGCTCGAATGCGCATGGTGCCTTTTTGTCTTTTGGCATTCCTCCTTGCATTTGGTTGTTCCTCGACGAACGATACCGGGGGCCAAGGTGGCGCGAACGCCGGTGGATCCAGCACGGGCTCGGGGGGCGAAGGAGCCTCGGGCGGGATGGGGGGACACGGAGGAAACGGACAAGGCGGAATCAGTTTTGCGTCATCGAGCGGCACGGGAGGTGCTGGCGGGGGCGGTTCTGAAACTTGTTTGAAGACGTTGACGATGCGTGTTCGTGATTTTTCGCAAGCGCATCCCGACTTTCAATGGAGTGGTGATCCGAATTTCGGCCAGATCGTGGGGGTTCGCCCGGGGATTGTCGCTCCGGATCTCGCCAAACAGGCCGATGGAAGTTACAAGCCCGTTTATGTCGCTGGTCCAGACGTGAGCCCGACCGGGCCCGCTTATGCACCATTTACGGGCGCGGCGAATTTCGATACGTGGTATCGAGACACGCCGGGAACGAATTACGCGACGAATGTGGAATTGCCTTTGACTACCGTTGGCAATTCGCTCGTCTATGACGACACCAATTTTCACCCGATCGATGCGAGTTTCGGGTTCGGCAATGAAGGTTTCGACCTGAATGGTATGCCGAACAATTGGCATTTTACGAGTGAAGCATTGGCGTCATTCCGATATCAAGGCGGAGAAGTGTTTACTTTCCGCGGTGATGATGACATATGGATTTTCATTAATCACAAGCTGGCGATTGATTTGGGCGGATTGCATGGTCCCGAGGAAGGTTCCGTGGATCTCGATCAAAAATCGGCGGAACTCGGCCTCGTGAAAGGGCAGGTCTACGAATTGCAAGTCTTCCACGCCGAGCGTAACTATTCGGGATCGAATTATCGCTTCGAAACGAGCAACTTTTGCTTGCTCCCCATCGATCCGCCCAAGTGATGCCCTGAAATCTCGTGCCGCACATCGACTTGCCGTTGGGGGTGTATTCATCCATCGATGTGTTGTTAAGCAAAGATCCAGCCTCTCGATTCATCCGTTCACTCTTGCCAAAACGTAGTCGACGCGCTCTCATTCGCATAGCCCTCATGGCTCGATGCCGCGTCGATTGGAGCATTCGTCATGCCTACACTGCTGCAAAAACCAGAGTTTCAATTGTTCGCCCTCGGTACCGTGGGCGTTCTCGTGATGTTGATCGCGTTTTTCGTCTCGCTGGCGAAGTTTTATCGCCGTTGCGGCGCGGATGAAGCGCTCGTGCGCACCGGCTCGGGTGGGAATAAAGTCGTCATTGGTGGCGGCATATTCGTCTACCCGATCTTGCATCAGCTATTGCGGGTTTCCTTGCATTCGATCAAGCTTTCGGTCGAGCGAAGCGGCAAAAACGCGCTCGTGACGAAAGACAAGATCAAGGCCAACGTCACGACCGAATTGTACATCAAGGTCGAACCTATTTCCGAAGACGTCTTGGCGGCCGCGCGATCGTTTGGCGAGCGAAACTTCGATGAACAGGCGATTGGCGACCTCATCGAAGGCAAACTGACGGACGCATTGCGGAGCGTGTCTGCGAATCAAACGTTCATGGAGCTGCATGGTCAGCGCAAACAATTCGCCGAGCACATTCAAAGCACGCTTTCGGACGAGCTGAAAAAGAATGGTTTGACGCTGGAAAACGTGTCGATCACGGCGCTTGCCATGGTGCCCGTGAAGGAACTCGACCCCCAAGACGTCTTCGACGCCGAAGGTTTGCGGGCGATTACCGATAGCGTGCAAACGAATGCCGAATTGACGAACCGCATTCAGCGCGAAAAAGAACTCGCCATTCAACTCACGAACGCCGAAGCGCGCAAACGAGCAATAACGATCGAACAAGATCAAAAGCAAGCTGAAGCTGATCAGGCTCGGCGCGTATCCGAATACGGAGCAACGCAAAAAGCAGAAACGGCAAAAGCCGTTTACATTCAAGAGCAAGCGCAGGAGCTCGCGGCCCTCGAAAAACGCAAAATGACGGAGACCGCGCGTATTCAGCAAGAGCAAGCCATTGCGGTAGCCGAAGCTGCGCGCCAACGTGGGCAACGAGAAGCTCAGATTGCAGCCGAAAAAGCGCAACAAGCGGCGGAAATCGCCAAACAACGCGAAATCGAAGCCGCCACCATCGAAAAGCAAAAGGTGGTGCAAGCGGCGGAAGTCGATCGGCAAAAGGCGCTCGAGACTGCCTCGATTGACCGGCAAAAGGCGGTCGAAAGTGCAGAAATCGTCAAGCAACAAGCCGTCGAAACGGCGCGTATTGCCAAGCAAATCGCGGTCACGCAAAGCGAAGAACAAGCGGCTCGTGCTGCGGCATTAAAGGCGCAAGCGGAAGCCGAACAACAACAAGCCATGCAGGGCATCATCACGGTTGAAGAAACGGCGAAAGCAAATCGTGAAAAAGCCATTGCCGTCATCAAGTCCGAAGAAGACGCGCAACGCTCGCGTATTGCGGCTGAACGCGAAGCCTTCAAATTGAAGCTCGAAGCAGAAACGCAAGCGGCGACATTAAAGGCCCAAGCGGAAGGCGAAGCAGCAGCCAAACGTGCGGCCGCCGAAGGTGAAATTGCCAAAGCCCAAGGTTTGGCGCAATCGCGAGAGCTCGAAGCGCAAGCGAGCGCCAACGTCATGCGAGTCGGTGCCGAAGCGAAAGCCGCGGCTGCATCCCAAGAAGCCCAAGCATTGATTGCTTTGGCCGAAGCGACGAGAAAACGAGGCGAAGCAGAAGCCGACGCACGACGCAAAATCGTGGAAGCAGAAAACGCCGTATCCACGAAATTCCTATTGCGCGACGTTGCCGTCAAAGCACTCGAGGTATTGCCGTCCGTGACGCGAGAGCTCATGACGCCCGCGCGAGCCATTAGTGAAATCAAGGTGCTTCAATTGCAGGGTGGTCCGGGTTCGTCCGGGGCTGCTGGGGAAAATGGAAATTCGCCGCTCGGCAATGTTGCCTCCCCCGTCTTGAAAACCATTCTCGAGGCTGGTGCAGCGTATCCATTGCTCCGAGAAATGATGTCGTTTGCCCAAGTGGACACCCAGGGACTCGCCGACAAGGCCCGATCATTCCTGAATACATTGCCGGCAGAACTCCGCCAAACCCTCGAAAAGGATCCGGCATTCGCCCGCAAGCTCGAACAAATCGAAAGTCGGGCCGCGGAGGCGTCGCCGGTTAGAGAGATCGAGGTTCGGGATGCCGAACCCGCGACGATTCCCCCTGGTGGCAACCTTCCAGCATCTTGAACGATGACTACGCTTCGTCCCGACCCCGACCGCGCAGCCTTGACGGCTTTGGCTCAAATTGCCGAAGGCCTTTTGGGCTCGCGCGGTGGGCAGCTCGGATATGACACCTGGAAAGCTGGATTTCGCGAGATTGTCCAGCGAGATCCAATCGATACGCTGATCGTCTCGGTCTTTGGCGGTGCGTATTTGTTTTGGCTGGCCGAAAAGGACGTCAATCCCAAGTGCCGCTCGTTTTGGGATGCTGCTGTCTTCGTTGCGACGAGTTTGTCCGTTGGATACGATAACAAATTCGCCGAGACCGAAGCAGGCAAAGCGATTGCAACGTTTTTGATGACCTTTGGACCTGCCGTTGCCGCTGCCGCGTTGGCTCCACCAGCTGCGGAGCAAAAAGCCGAAGCTGCCGCTGCCGCTAAAGCGCAAGCAGAATCGCTCGAATTGCAGAAAGCTATTCTCGCAAAACTCGAAGCGATTCTCGTGCAGCTCGAAAAAGAGCCGCGGCCAGCGGGCGCGTAATATCTACCCGATACATTGATGGGGTTTCACCCCAAACCCGACCAGGGGCTCCGCGCCCCTGGACCCGCGCCAGGGCCAGCCCTGGACCTGGTATTGGTTTGTCCGCGATGCGGACAAACCAACGATGGTTATTTGGACGGGCTCGCTTGTGCAGGTGCTGGTGGGGATGCGCCGAATGTGTACATAGCGCCGAGACCGATCATCGTTGCACCAGCGGCGTAAGTTCCGCCATTGATGATGTTGGGATTTGCCGGCGGATTGGCTACGACGGGGCTGACTTGACCGATTTTGGCTTTTTTGGGATCGACGTCCTGCGTAATGAAAAAGGCATGGCCGAGGACCATGTCGAGGCGAACCGAACCAATCGTCAAACCCGCGCCAATCGTGGGGGTGATTTTGTTGGAATCGATCGTCAAGACCGACACGTATTCATTCGGCACGGCGCTGGTTTCGAATCCCACGCCTCCGCGAACGTCGAGTTTCATCTTGCCGACGGGGATTCGATATTCGCCTCCCAAACGTGCGGAAAACGCACCTTGAAATTCACGCGGTAGGTTCACGGAAGGAATGTAATACGTCTCGGGAAAACCCACGACGTTTTTCAGGGCCACCCCTTGCGGATCGACGCGAATGCTGTCGTGCACACCCCAGCCGTCGTAGGCCAGGGCCAATTCGAGGCGTAGATTCTCGACCGGACGCGATTCGACACCAGCTCGCAAGTTCCAAGGCAATTCGAAGGCGACATCCGCTTCGTCACCTTCCTGTTTGGCCGTTGCAAACGGCGCCGCCGAAGGCAACCGCGTTTTAATGGTTCCGCTCGAACGAACCCAAAACGGCAAGTGTCCGGAAAAACCTACACGCACCTTGGGGTGCGGGAGCCAGATGACCCCCGCATTGGCCGACGGGGCGACAATCGGCCCGACGTTCAATTCGGCCGCCACGTCCCATTCTGGTTGCTCCGGCGCACAGAAAAACTTATCGGGCACGCATCCGGAAAACACCACGGTGCTCTTGAAAATACCGGCCAAGACCTCAACGCCAGCCCCGATGCGCAAAGTCGGTGAAACCATATACGACGCATAGGCACCGCCGACCGCAAGCGCCGACCCTTCGAGGGAAAGGAGCGAATAACGCTGCGGGGCGGCTTGACCATTGAGTTTGTCAGGGTAGGTCGCAATTCCCGCGTAGGGCGCCCACAAGCCGAGCGCGACCGTCCACTTCTCTTTGGGCACAAAGGAAAAACCTATTGTGGGAATCGGCAAAAAAGGCGCGCTTCCTTGCACCGGATCAAATGTGTGGATTTGCTCCGAAATGGTTTCTCCCGTATTGGGATCCGTTTGACGAACCACCGTACGACGAGTGTATTCGCTCGCGAAATGAATGTACGTCGCGTCGAGCAAAAACGTCTTGCCGACATCGGCCAATCCAGCGGGATTGTAGACGATTGCGCCCAAATCATCCGCGCCGGCGACGAATGCGCCTCCACGCCCGAGTGGTCGCACGCCGCGCTCCGATATGTAAAGACCCGCAGCATCTGCGGACATATCGAATGACGTTATCGACAACCCAACCATCGCGCCGACAATGGCGCGTACCCAATTCATTCGAGAGCCAATCATTCCCGAGGTCGTTTCTGTACGATGGTGTAGATTTGTTCGAGGCCGCGAGTGTCACTAACGAGGAAATCCCGTGTCGCTCGGAAAATAGCTTCGTAATCGTTTGGAAGCTGCGGAGCCGTAGGCTTTGATGCGTCGATGCGATCCACTTCGGCCACGGTGTCCATGATGATTTCGAGCGGTGTTGGTCCTTTGCCACCTCTCATGGGCGTGACGAGGTTTGGCAAAACGTGATCCATCACGTGATATTTGTCGTATTGATCCGACGTGAGCGCTTTCAAGAGTTGCAAGCTCGCGGGTAACGTCCCTTTGGCTCCCGACGCATTTTCCGGCTCTGCCGCGGCGCTCACCGCATTGAGAATCGGCTCCATTTCCTTGTCGGCCAAAAGCACCTGCAATGCATCCGCAATCGACGAAAGCGTTCCTTCGAGCGCTTGCTCGGGTGAACTTGCAGTCATCATGTATTCGAGGAGTTTTTCGACTTCGCGTCGAGCTGCTTCATTTTGGCGAATCTTTTCCAAAAGATCGACCGTGGCCGCCACCATCGGGCCGCTCAAGCCATCGGCAAAGGTTTGACCCATTTCCGATTTTGCCCAGTCACATGCGACGCCATTTTCTCGATCCGGACAATGCGCATTGACCTGCTCGCGGAAGGCTCGCAACGAAGTAGACAACGCTCGGGGAATGCCGGTGTTCGCGAATTTGGCGTTCGTCCCGGTTCCTTCGATACCCATGAATTGATCGACGATTTGCGACCGCGCACGTTTCCATTGGCCCTTGCGCCGCTCCGCGTCGACTCGACACGTATCATACGCGGCTTGGCATTCGGCCAATTCTTGACCCGTCTTTCCATCACATCCGCAGGCGTTGTCGAAACGCAAGTCCATTGCGTGGAAGGCATCGGCAAACAACGTGTATCCTGTCACTTGGTCTTGAGGCGTGCCATCGACCCACGTCGTCGATATATTACCGCGGCGATCTTTCATTCCCGCGCTGTTCGCGTATTGCCGATTAAACAAAATCCGGGCGGCCTTTTCGAGGACGTCGGCGCCCGTCAAAACCTGACCTGCCTTCGGTCCGCGCGTAATCGTTACTTTCGAGATATCTCGCGCCGCTTTCGCCAATTCGGCGAGCGCCGGAACGACATCCGTGACAAACGCATCGGCAATGATGGGTTCGTAGGTATTCAGTCCTGCGCCCGAGCAATACGCCGGATTCGACGCCGCATCGCCATCTCCGGTGCATTCCGGACCATGGTCGGCACCTGGCCAATGTCGCTTCATCACGTCAATCAAGTCGAGGAGCATTTCCTCGCCATCGGCTTTGAAATTCCCCGTAGCGTCTTTTTCACACGTCGGATTGCAAGTCGCATTGGCAAACGTCACGACGAGCGGCCTCAGATAGTCGTAAAAACCAAACCGCTCGAGAAGGAACAAAGTGTTTTTCCCGCGCAGACGTAGCGTCTGTTCTTTATAGTCGCAATGACGCGTCCCCAGCGCTGTGAGAGTGCACATCGGCGTGCCCACAGGTTCGATCAGACTCGAAATGAAATCGTTGGTCTTTTGGTTTTTCTGGTTGTTACCAATGTACGGATCTTGATCCGGCATGACCGGAAACTGTGTCGACTTCGCCCCGAAAAACACGAGACGATTGAGCGCTGGAGATTCCGGCTTCAACGTCAAACCATTGATACCGGATGATTGCTCGAAGAGTTCGTCCTTGCTCGTGAACAAGCCCAAGAAGTTCAAAAGATCTTCGAGCGTATTTGATTTGATTTTGAATTCAGCGCGTTTAGGATGGCTCAGCGGCAACACGGAATCCAAATAGAAAACCGCGAGGTTCTCGAAGGAAAGCAGCTCGCACTCATCATAACTGCCAATGAGCGGCCAGCTAAGCTCGAGCCCCGCAATCGACGCCTTCACTTTGGCGCCTTGCTTGTTGCACGCTTTGACCTTATTGGCATTGTGAATGATGTCCAGCGTGCGTTCCCAACATGATCGATTCGCTCCCACGACTGGTTGCGCGCGGTTTACCGGCGTCGACGGATCGAGCGGATTTTGCGTCGTGATGTTCCACGACGGAGCATTGATGTCTTCCACGTAATACGTCATTTCGTCCGTATTCGTCATCAGCTTGGCAAACGCTTCGCCTACATGCGCAGCGCCGCCCGAAGGCGTCGTCATGGCCGGATCCGCAAAAGAACCAATCAACTTCGCCGTAAGTCCCGGACGAGCCGTCACCCGATCCATGATCTGCGCAATTTCGTCCCAAACTGGCGTCTTGTAGGGAATCGTGGCGAGTTTTTCTTTGCCTTGAGCCGCCAAGTTATCGTGTTTCTCAGTGATTTTGCGAATTTCGAGCATGGCCCCCAAGAGCCGCGCAATTTTGTCCTCGTGGTTCTCGACCAAATCGATGAGCCCCTGCACCATAACGTCGGAATCGGGATCCGCTAGAATCTGCCCCAATGCATGCGCCAAATCCGGTAACGGCGAATCCTCGCCGCGGAAACGCTTGTACGGAATGCACGAATCGCACGTCGCACCCGCGGGCAGAATTTCTTCCTTCTCCAAATCGTAAACGGCGTCCTCACGGTCGCCGAGCATCAAATTCGCCCCCGCAACCGCATACATCAAGGTCTCGCGTTCGTCTTTCCAAGCGTCGTCACCTGCATTGGGCGCATATTGCGTGGAATCCACGAGTTTGCCCAGATCTTGAGACACGGCGCCAATCAACGTCCGCGATGTATCGATGTATTCATATGCTTGCGGCTCGGGACGTCCCCACGCATCCGTACCTGTCGTGCCCGCCATACTGAACGGCGGCAGAATCGAAATGGGCACGTTGTTCGACGTCGTGAATTGCCCGAATTCGTCAATGTCTGCATAACCATCGGCATTGACGTCCGAAAATGGATCGGCCACGGTCCCCGTTTGTCCAGGCACATTGCCAAAAGGTGTGACGAATCCGCGACGATCCCGCTGCGCTATCCACATCGGCAGGCCCGCGCTATCTTTGGCGTACGAGGGATGCTGATCGAGCATGATCCGCGAGACCATTTCCATCGTCTCCATCGGACGGTTTGGCTGGGCCGTCATGGGATCGACGACAATGGGTGCAAGCGCCGAAATCGTCGATTTGAACGTCGCCATGTCCCGACTCACAACCCGCAGGATTTGCACGAGCTCGGGGGCAATTTGACCATCGGGCGCGAGCACATCGAGCAAGGCGATGAGCAATGGACGCAGCCGCGGATAAGCAAAGAGAGGACGCGTGATCCCAAGCCCCACCGTCGTCGGACGATAATTCTGTCGTCCCCATACCGACGACAGCGCTTTACGCGCCGGCTCACTCTTGAACAGCGCGTCGAAAATATCGCCCATTGCCCGCGTCGAGGCCGGTGCCGAAGGAACTCCCTTGGCTTCGTAAGGGTTTGTCTCGTAAAGCTGCGACAACTGCTGACTGAACGTCAACAGCGCATTGTGCATGTGCACCTTGTCGCCAGTCTCCTCCGTCGTGACATTATCGATTTCTTCATCCGGGAAAATCGCATTAAACGCCTGCACCAAATCACTGCGGCGCCGCGCCATTGCTTCGATTTTCGCAATTCCCAGCGCCCGCGCTGTTTCCTGCTCTTCGCCACTAACCGTGGGCAAGTAGCTCACGTCGACCGTATCGGCGTATTCACCCGTGGCCGAATAGTGACAAACCGCGTGGTACGATGCACCCGTGATATCTTCGGTGAGCGACCCTGCGCCGATGCGATCGCAAAGGACACCGAACATGTCATCACCGAGCGTCGCTCTGGGCGGCGCCACGCGTGTCGTGTCGAAGTCGCTACAGGAAGCTCCGACGACGGCGACGGCGGTCAAACCCAAACCTCGAAGAACACGGCTCAAAACAGATGAACGACGAGTGCGTGCGCGCATGGCTAACCTTCTCGACGCCATCTTACACGCATCGGCAGCACTTTGGAACAACTCGTTTTGAATTTTTGCCAGACAGGTAGGTCAAAAATTGCTACACCCTCACCCCATGTCGCTCTTGCCGCCCGAACCCATCGTCCCGGACGAACATCGCGCTCGCGGTTCGTTTTTCCCGCGCTACGAAGACATTGGTCAAACCGGCCATTTACTCGTCACGTCCGTACCGTTCGCCCTGGGACGAACGGGTTGGTCCGCGGTTTCCAAGCGCATTCCCGACAGTGAATTTCAACGCACGCGAATCTTACCGATTCTGAGCCGCATCGTGGCCGAAGCCCATGCCGCACCGTTTTCCGTATCTGCACCACTCGAATCGGAAGCCGTCATTCAATTCGCCCATTCTCGCGGATCGAATGGCCATGTCGAACGCTTGTTCGTGAACATGTGGTGTTCGGTCCATGGATTGGC
>DAOMZH010000016.1:27459-35150 GCA_035437985.1 Polyangium sp. (in: bacteria)
CCAGACAAACTCGCTAATTCCGCGTCGAATGTGGCATAAGCGAGTTTCGTCCACGTCGCAGCCATGAGCGCCGTCGTGATGAGGGCCACGACGCCGACCGTAATCAAATCCTCCGTGGAAATTGCCAAAATGCTCCCAAAGAGGACAGTTTCGACATTCACTTGCGGGCCATCGGATTTTCGCAGACCCAAAAACAAGACGCCAAGGGCAAACGATACCGAGGAAAACACACCAATGGCCACATCGCCCCGCAAACTTCCGCGCCGCAAAACATAACCAATTCCGACAGCAACGATGGCCGTGAACGGCAACGCGACCCAGGTAACTCGCTCCAGCGTCACCCCAAGCAACAGACCCAATGCAATGCCCCCAAATGCCGCATGTGCCAAGCCATCACCAATGAAGGAAAGCCCGCGCTGCACCACGAAAACCCCAATCATTGCACACAGCGCCCCAACCACGACGCCCGCAATCATCGCTCGCTGCATCAGAGGCATCATCAATGGGGCAAGCAGTGTATCCATTTCGATTTACTCCTCGTCCGGCAAATGCGCATGCGTTGGATGATCTCCCGCCACGACGGACGATATCGCCGCAAATGATGCTTGACCCAGAAGTTCACTGGGCAAACCCCACGCCGCAACTCGACCCGCATCGAGATAAACGACGCGTTCCGCAGTCCGCGCCATTGCTGCGAGGTTATGGGTGACCAAAATGGCGGCCAGCTCATCGCTCGCCGAAATGCCCGCCAAAAGGTCCAAAAATTCGGCTCGACCTTTGACGTCCACGCCAGCAGTAGGTTCGTCCAGAATGATCAGCGACGGTTTGTTCACCAAGGCTCGCGCCAAAAACACGCGCTGGGTCTCCCCACCCGAAAGTCGCGCCAATTGTTTTTCGGCCAGCTTTTCTCCACCCACGTGTCTTAATACCTCGTGAGCCCGGTCGCGTTCGGATTCCGTAATTCGCAATGGCCAACTTCCCCGCATCGCCGCAACGATCAAATCGATGGCTCGCGCTGGAAACGTCATATCGCTGGTTTTTCTTTGGGGAACATAACCAACGTCACGCAATGCTTTTTGCGCGGGTTTGCCCATGATGCGCACCGTGCCACTCGTGATCGGCACGAGTCCCAGCACTGACTTCAAAAACGTGCTCTTACCGGCCCCGTTCGGTCCACATAGACAAACGAATTCTCCTTTTGGGACCCAAAAAGAAATTTCGTCGAGCAATCGTCGACCAGAAACTTCCACGACGAGTTTTTCGATTTCGAGAACCTTGGGCAACGATGCATCGGGGCGCGTGCCGTGCCCTTTGGGCAACTCAGTCGATTCAGCCGTCATCGGAGCGCCTTGTCCAGCACGGTGGTGTTTTTCTCGAGCAACTTTTCATATGTCTCGGCGCCCGCCCCTCCACCAATTGGATCCAATTCGAAGAGCGGCAATTTGGCTTGGTCAGCAATGACTTGCGCCGGTCGACGATCGAGCTGCGGTTCGGAAAATAGGGCCACGGCTTGGCTTTTTTCAATCGCCCCCAAAACCTCCTTCACATAACGCGCAGTTGGTTCTTTGCCGGGGAATGGTTCGACGACCGCCGAAATGCGCAACCCATACCGCTCGGCGTAATACCCCATCGAGCCATGAAACGTGACGATCGTTTTTTTCGTCCAAGTCTTCGACTTCGCTCCGACCATGACGTGGAGTTTGTCGAGTTCTGCCTCGACCGTTTGTCCTCGCGCCTTGTAGCCTTCGGCTCCTGCCGCATCGAGTTTGCTCAGCGCTTCGACGATTGTCGGGACAACCATCTTCATGCGCACCGGATCCAGCCAAAAATGAGGGTCCTCCGCACCGTGATGCTCATGTTCGTGTTCGTGATGGTCGTCAGGTTTGTCTTTCTGCTCAGCCGCTTCTTCAGCGGCTTCTTCGCCAACCTCTTCGGCGGTCATCTTGCGCGGATTG
Organism: Polyangium sp. (in: bacteria); assembly: GCA_035437985.1. GTDB lineage: Bacteria > Myxococcota_A > Polyangia > Polyangiales > Polyangiaceae > Polyangium. Next base: position 29,415 of record DAOMZH010000016.1, read on the forward strand.
GCCTTTGGACCCAGCTGGACGATCGGGACCTCGTTTCCTGCTGCTCCGCGCACGATTTTCTCGAGCCATGCGTCCATGCCCAACCCCACGGACAAACCTAGTTTGGCCTGAGCAACCTGGGCCATCTCTTTTGGCGTCGGGTCGTAACTGTGTTCGGATCGCCCAGGAGGAAGAACGAGGATCACCTCGAGACGATCGCCTCCAACCCGCCGCACGATGTCCCAAAGCGGAAAAATCGATACGGCAACACGTGGTTTGTCCCCGGACGCCGACGTTCCGGACCCCCTGTTGCCGCAACCAAAATAAAACGAAGAGCCCACGAAAGTGGCGAGAATTCCGAGGTGTACGCGTCGCGAATGCATCATCACTTTTCCTCCCCGCATCACGAATGTTTGGATCTCAAAGAGAACACGCCCGCGTGTCAAGCAGAGCAACGTCGAAGCTCTCTCGACACTTCCCGCACGACCACAATTGCGCATAAGCTAGCCTCGTGTCGAGCCTCGAACGCCGGCCGTCAAACGCCGCGAATCCTGCCTCTCCCGCTGCATTTCCACGCGTGAATGTGTGCATCGATTGCCGCACGCTGCTCGGCCCCAACGAGGCTTGCGACGGCGGAAAAAAACATCGCGTCGTGGGCATGGACAACGCCTCCGGACGAAGCGCATTGCTGAATGAAGTGTGGGGTCCACCGTCGGTTCGTCGCCGCGCCAAACAGCTCGCCAAAGCAGGCGGAGGCGGTCTGGGGTTGGGTTCGCTGTTCGAGGGATGTGGCGGGGGATGCGATGGCTGCGGCGGCGCTTCGCTCGATGGCGAAGCGCTCATCGTCATCGGCGTGATTCTCATCGCCATCGTCGCTGTCGTCGCCCTCGCATGGTTGGTCCTGAAGATCATCGAGAAGATTCGCGAGTATCAAAATCGCCCCAAACCCAACGGTGGTGTGGTTCGTCCGGCCTCACTCGGACGCCGAGCAGGACCCTACGGAACAGTCGTGGGCACACCCGCGATGCTTGCGCCCGCGTCGAGTCGCGCGTGCGTCGCCTGGGCCCTCGACCTGCGTAGCAAACGGTTTCTCGGGACAGACCTGATGCTCCGCGATGCAGAAACTCGAGGGTTCGAGATCAAACTCGATGACGGCACGACGGCCCGCATTCCCCAAGGTCGCATTCGTGTCGAAGGACCACACGAGCGGCTCGCTCGTGACGATGTTACGAACCTGAACGAGTTTGTCCAGACGCTCGCCCCCCACGACGATCCCGAAGACCAGGGACTCGATCCATTCCCGTACGACGTCGTGGAGGAAGTCATCGTCAAGCCTGGCGATCGCGTGCGTATCTTTGGCGAATTCACGCGCGAAGCAGATCCACACGCTGCTGGAGGTTATCGTGAAGCCAAGGTACTCTTGGTGCCCAAAGACGTGCCGGCGGTCCGCATCGAACCTGCATAGCCGCGATTGCATGGAGAAAGCGGTCGCGATACGCTGTGAATCATGTCCACGACGGTCGAGCTAGCCGCATGTCAGGTTTACGTGAGTCCCGAAACGTACGCGTCCGAAGCGAGTTTCGGCGCAATGCTCGATCGAATTGGTCGGCAGCTCGAAGACGTGCGCGCGACACGCGGGCCTGAATATGCATACCCGTGTCTGGCAGTTTTTCCGGAAATGATTGGAACGTTTTTGCCGCTCGTGAATCAATTCGATCGCGTGCGGGGCGCAAAAACGACCGACGAAGCATTGCAGCGCGTGGGGCGAGGTGCGTTATGGGACATCATTGGCGCCATGGCCCGCGGAAAAACCCTGAATTCGACGATTGCATTTTTACTTGCCGTCGCTCCGCAAGTACGCCAATTGTATCGTCAAACGTTTTCGCGTTTTGCCCAGAAATACAATGTGTGGACCGTAGCGGGAAGTGCACTGTTGCCCAAGAATGCTTATGGCGATCTAGCGGATGAATTTTTGCCCGCGGATGGGAATATCTACAATACCTCGTACATTTTCAATCCGCGTGGGCGCCACGTGGGTGTCGTGCGCAAGGTGAATCTCGTGCCGACCGTCGAGGATACTTTGGGTTTGTCTCCAGGACGAAAACAAGAATTGTGGCCCGTTTCGACCCCATTTGGCCAAGTAGGAACGTTGATCTGTTATGATGGGTTTCGAGTTGCGCATACCCCCAATGAGCCAGGATTCCAGCCGCTCCTGGCCCATTACGATGCGCACGACTGCCATATCGTAGCGCACCCCGCGGCGAACTTTTGGCCCTGGGAAGAACCCTGGACATTTCAAGGTGCCAAGGGCACTGCAAAACGGCACGAGCAATGGGTCCAAGAAGGGCTTCTGTCGCAGATGGAACAGACGCCAATGAAATCCGTGCAATACGCAGTCACCGCGCAATTGATTGGTCAAGTGTTCGACAATCGATTCGACGGACGTTCGCAAATTCTCGAGCGTACCGCCGATGGGGCGAGGATTTTGGCTGAAGCTCCACGCGGCGACGTGTCGCTAGATTCGGAAACCGTGGTTTTGCGCGTGGTCGATGTGTAATGATGTGAAGACCGAGGACGAAGCGCGATGCAACAACCGAATCCGTGGATTTTGTTCATGGGCGGCCTGATGATGTTACAGGTCTCGGCAATGGTGTACGGAATCAAAGGCGCCCCGGAATGGGCGCGCATGATTGGTGCAGCAATTTGTGTGCTTTGTGGGATTTTATCGGCGGTTTTGGGGCTTCAGAGGCAATTTGGGAAAAAGCCCGAACCCCCGAAAAAGGTCCTACTCAAGAAAGAACGTCTGGCTGAAGCTGCAGCCGAGGAAAAACGTCCCGCCTCGAAAAAAAATTAGCGAAATACGTCTTTCGCCGCGCGGACCTTGCCAAACACTTCCCCACGGTTTGCCCCGGCATATTGTTTCATGACCGACGGCTGCTCGACACGCAAAAACGGATTGGTCGCTAACTCCTCCGCCAACCTCGAAGGCACCGTGGGCTCATTTCGTGCGCGTTTTTCCTGTGCAACTTCCAGACTCCGCTGCACGTCTTTGTTATCGGGTTCGACGGACGCCGCAAAACGCAAATTGCCCACGGTGTATTCATGTCCGCAATACACCCGCGTATCGGCCGGAAGCTGACCAATCTTGTCGCATAGAGATGCCGCCATCATTTCTGGCGTCCCTTCGAAGAGCCGCCCGCAACCGGCAACGAACATCGTATCGCCCGTAAAAACCGCGTCGTTCGTGACGTACGCAATGGCCCCGAGCGTATGTCCAGGAACATGAAGGCAACGGAACGAAAGCCTGGCGATATCGAACGTCGAGCCATCATGAAGCGCAATCGTTTGTCCGGGAACTCGCTTCTCGTCAAAGTCGTATTGCGAACCGTATACCGGCATCGCCCCGAATTTATCGAGCAAGCCCTGATTTCCGCCGACGTGATCGAAATGATGATGCGTCGCGAGAATGCCCACGAGCGTGAGGCCCTCGCTTTCGAGCACCCGAACGACGGGCTCGGCTTCGGACGGGTCGACGACGATGGCTTCTTTTTGGCCATCGGCGACGACAATGTAGGCGTAATTGTCACTGAGGCAGGCGATCGGAATGACACGCATGGGACGAACCATACGCCGGGTCGAAACACGTTTCAACCAAATCGTTCGTCAACCGTACCGCGGACGAGGTTATCAGTCTGTTGAAGTATCGTTGCGAGCGACCGAAAGCTAGGGCGAGGGAGCGAGGAATACTTCAGTATTTCGAGCGACGTCGACCGACGATTTCGGGCGCGCAGCAGATAATTCAACAGACTGCTAGGCGCTCGCCCCACCTATTCGCGAACCAAACGTCGGCGCATTGGCATATCGACCCAGGTGATACTCCTCGTCCCCGAAATGCGTGTTCAGCGCCAACATGCGCTTGAAGTAAAGCCCAATGTCGTGTTCGTCCGTGATGCCAATGCCGCCATGCAATTGAATCGCTTGCTGCGTCACGTATCGACCACAAATCGCGAGCTCCACTTTCGCCGCGCTCACCGCATTCCGACGCTCGATCGGATCCGAATTGCCCAGCGACAGATTCGCCAATATCGACGTCCCGCGCGCAAGTTCCGTGCGGACGAACATGTCGACCGCTCGATGCTGCAATGCCTGAAACGTCCCAATCTTCACGCCAAACTGCTCGCGCGTTTTCATGTAATCCACAGTCATGGCCAACGCCGTGCGCATCACGCCAAGCCCTTCCGCACATGCTGCTGCCGCACCGATGTCCAAAATCTCATCGACCAAGGCCCCAGATTCGCCTTCCGCGCCCAAAAGATCGTGTTTCGCCACGCGCACACCGCCGAGCGAAATCAATGCGCCTTTTTGACTGTCCAGCGTTTTGACGGTTTTGCTCGACAATCCCTCGGCCTTGCGAGGAATCGCGAAAAGCGAAATACCATTGACGTCATTCGCTTTGCCGCTCGTTCGTGCCGAAACAAGAATCACGTCTGCGGCATGACCATTGACGACGAACACTTTTTCACCACGCAAAACATAATCGTCGCCATCTCGCGTGGCCGTCGCCTCGACCCAATTCGACTCGAAACGATTGCCTCGTTCCGCGTGCGCAAACGCCAAACTCGTCTCGCCATTTATGAGCGGCGCCAAAAAACGTTCCTGCTGCTCGGCATCGCCAGCCCGCGCAATCGCCGTTCCGGCACAAAGAACCGACGCTGTATAAGGTTCGGGCACCAATGTCGTGCCGAGTTGCTCGAGAATGACGGCCACGTCGACGAACGAGCCATCGAATCCGCCTACGGATTCAGGAAATGGCAAGCCGAGCCATCCGAGCTCGGCCATTTTACGCCAAACTTCCTTGCTCCAGCCAAGGGAATCTTCACGCATCGTCCGCAATCGACCAACGGGCGATTCTTTTTTGACGAACGACGCCGCCGTGCTTTCGAGAAGCTTTTGTTCGGGAGTCAAATCGAAATTCATGACGTTGCGCCTCAGCTCGGCAAACCAAGAATCATCTTGGCAATCACGTTTTTCTGGATTTCATTGCTGCCGCCGTAGATGCTGGCGGCCCGCGAATAATGAAACGCGCCCGTTTCCGATTGCTCGATATCCGGAATCACCCCGGACTCGTTCCACCACGACAGCGCATTGTGACCCATCATTTCCATGGCGAGTTCGTGGCACGCCTGATGAACCTCGGAACCACGAATCTTCAGAATGCTGGACTCGGGCCCCGGTGCATGTCCGCCGTGGGCCAACGCAATCGAGCGATAATTGGCCATTCGCAAGGCCCAAAGCTCGATTTCAATGCGCGCAATTCGCGTCCGAATCTGCGGATCCTCGATGAGCGGTACACCACAACGCGTCGTTTCCGCAGCAATTCGTTTGACCCGGCGTAATACCCGCGTCGACAAACCCACCGCCGCGATGTACGTACGCTCGTGCCCCAGAAGCGCTTTGGCCAACGTCCAACCACCATGCAAGGGACCAACCAGGTTCTCCGCGGGCACGACGACGTTCTCGAAAAACGTATCGCAAAACGCGGGAGTTCCACCAATCGTGAGCGTCGGACGCGCCAGCACTCCAGGTGATTTCATGTTCACCAAGAAAAAGCTAATGCCCGATTGCTTCTTCGCCGTGGGATCCGTGCGCGCCAAAAGGAAAATCCAATCGGCATATTGCGCATACGTCGTCCACGTCTTTTGCCCATTGAGGATGTAATTGCCTTTGCCGTCACTCTCGGCCCTCAGCTTGAGCGAC
>DAOMZH010000017.1:0-35031 GCA_035437985.1 Polyangium sp. (in: bacteria)
ATTCGAATCATCTCGGATGCCATTACGTTGTCGACGAGTGCCGAAGCGCCGGCAGTGTCGACGCTGGCCGACGGGGCCGCCGCTTGGGCCACGAAATTGAAAGCGATTGCGGCCAATGAACTCATCGAATCGCAAAAACTGGCGCAAAAGCTGGAGATTGAGGCGAAACTGACCCTCCTGGCCGATGCCGAATATCTGCGTGCCGAACGTGACGCGACCGCGAAAGACGTGGAAACCCTCACGCGCGAAGTGGCCGACCTCGAAGCCCAATATCGCGCCGCACAAGCCGATCCCTTGAATCACTATTGCGCAATCAAGATAGCGGGTTCGACGAATCAATTCCTGCATCTCGAGGCAAGCGGGTACGTAGTGATCTGGGAAACGCCGCACGAGTTCGAATTCGTGAACTGGGGTGGCGGTCGAATAGGCGTGAAGGCGCGAGGCGATAATCGATGGATATATCGCGATGACCAGAGTCGCCTTGCCCACGGGGCCAATTCGACGGTCTGGATGATGACCCCCGGCAGCGGAAACATGTTCTTCAAGGATTGGAACGACGGTCGGTACTGGCACCGCGAAGGTGGCACCGGCAAAATGATCCTCTATTCCACGGGGCAAGCCTGGCAGTTTGTGCTGGGCGATCCCTGCAATGTGGCCATTGCGGCCGCCAAAGATCTCTGGGAAGCCAAAAAGAGACAACTCGCCGAACGGCAAGCACGGCTGAACGAACTGAATACGCTGCTCGATCCGAATACTCCCCAACGACCAGTGCTGGAACAACGCCTTGCGACGCTTTCGAGCGAGCTTGGCTCGCTGCAAACCACGCTGGCTACAGCCAACGGAATATATATCGATGGCGTCAAGACGCTGCAACAAGGCGCCCTCAGCATGCCCAAAGTAGGCACGGATCGCCGGGGACTCGAGACCAATGCCGCACTGCTCGGTTTCGTCATGCCGGCTAGTCGCATTTCAATGCTGGAAACATGCGAAGGAAATGTGCTCGTGAGTTATCAGGATGCCGATAATCGAATGCGCCTGATGCATTACGATGCCACGGCCGATTCTCGCAATACGGCCTTCGAGCAATGGATCACAGATGCGGGACGGGTTTGCATCAGCCAAACCAAAATTGGCACGGCCGTGTCGCTCGCGAAAGCCGTGCCCATGGAGAGTCTTTGGACGGCGGAAGCTTGGGTACTCACGCCATTGCCAACGTGGGAATGGGTGACGGTCGCCGGGACGCAGGACCAGAAAAATGCGTTAATCGTCATCCTTGGCGGAACACAGCTTGGTATGCGTTCCGAAGGAGTGTTCTTTGCGTCGGGTTTCCGCATGGATTCGTTGACGCAAGGTTGGCACCACGTTGCCGCAGTGAAACGACTCGATGCGGCCAGCAAACCCGTGGTCGTCTTTTACATCGACGGAGCAGCCGTAGGTTCGTCCGGGTCACCAGCGTTTTCCGCCGTATCGCTTAATGGCACGAGCCATAGCGTGGATTTGCAAGCCGTCAGTATTCCGGTTGGTACGGAGATCACGGTGAGCTTTTGGGCCCGCGCAGGTGCGCGCATCAATCCAGCAGCGGCAGCGGTCGTTCTCGAAGCCACGGATGCCCAGGCCAAACGCATTCTGCGCATCAGTATTCCGAATAGCGCTGGGCGCATCGTTTGGGATTGCGGTGTGGACGCGACCAACTTTGATTCGCTCGATTGCAGCGCGCAACCTTCCGATTACGAAGGCACTTGGACGCATTGGGTGTTCACGAAAAACGCCACGACCGGGTTGATGCGTATTTATCGCAATGGACGCCTTTGGAGCCGCGGAATCGGCCGCACCAAGCCAATCACTGCGGCAACCAAAGTGACCATTGGCAAAGCAACGACCGGAGATCCGTTGGGTTTCCGCGGCGACATCGCAGATGTGTGCGTATGGAACAAGGAATTGCCGGCAAACGAGGTTCTGAACGGCTTGGGACGCCCAATCAACGTTGATGATTTGCGTTTGGCCGGGTACTGGAAGTTCGAAGGCACTGGCGACAAAGCCAAGGCCCGGGATTATTCGAAAGCGGGCAAAGACGGGACACTGGTGGCAACACCCGTCATGCTCGATGTGCCCACGCCAAGCGTCATCAATATCGATCGGCTGGCAATCGCCACTACGACGACCCCTCCGCCTCCGCCGCCTGCGCCCATTCGCGGCGGCAGTCCGGTGTTATTCTTGGATTGCAGTGACGACAAGGTCGAGCTGCCTCCTGCCGCCCTTCCTGCTGGTAATGCCATTACCATCGCCTTCTGGACCCGAGCAGGCGCGAACATGCCGCGGCAAAACTCGATCCTCGAAGCCATCAACCCGAACGTCAATGCGACCACGCGGGCACTGGGTGTGCATCTACCGTGGAGTCCGGAAGTCGTGTATTTCGATTGTGGTCTCGATGCTTCGGGTTGCGATCGCATCGAAAAACCCATTACGACGGCCGAGTACCGGGGCATCTGGGTGCATTGGGCATTTTCGAAGAACTGCACGACCGGTGAGATGAAGATCTACCGCAATGGCGTGCTCTGGCAGAGTGGGACAGGAAAAACCAAACCCATCCCGGCAGCCACCAAATTCATGGTGGGCTGTTCGATCAACGTCACCAGCCAGCTTTACCACGGCGAATTGACCGAACTCAGTATTTGGAACCGCGCGCTCTCCGACGCCGAAGTGACCAATCTCATGGGCACCACGTTACGCGGGGACGAACCCGGTCTCCATGGTTACTGGAATTTCGACGCCTCCCAAGCCACGGACCTCACCGCGGGCAAACGGCATGGTACGTATTTCGGTAGCCCCGTCACGACGCCCCCCGTCCCGCAGCAAGCTTCCGCATTCTTCGACGGCACCGACGACCACGTCGTGGTCCCCGAAATGAATGTGGACTTTTCCCAAGGCCTCAGCATTGAAACGTGGGTCTTTTACGATCGCTACAACAACGTTTCCCGCATCCTCGATTTCGGTGCAGGTACAGCCGCGGACAACTTCCTCCTCTGGAATGTGAGCACTTCGAGCACTCTACGGTTCAGCGTTTTCCGCGGCAACGTCGAACGATCCCTCGACGCATCCAGCATCCTCGAGACTGGCAAATGGATTCATCTCGCAGCAACCGTCGACTCTGCAGGCAATGCCAAGATCTACAAAAACGGCGTGCAGGTCGCGTCCGGCCTCCTACACGCACCAGCCAACGTCAGTCGCACCAAAAACTACTTTGGCCGGAGCAACTGGGCTGGAGACGGTTATTTCAGCGGCAGAATGGCCGAAGTTCGCATCTGGAGTCGCGTCCGCACGCAGGCCGAAATTCAATCCTTGATGACCCTGCGTTTGTCGGGACAAGAAGCAGGCCTCGTGGGTTATTGGACGTTCACTACGGCGAATGCTCCAGACTTGACCGCCAGCGCACGTCACGGCGTGTATACGAGCGGTACGCGCATTGATGTCGTCTCAGCACCAAACCTCAGGCTCGCGCCGCCATTGCCGTCGACACCGTTCACGGCCCTGCCGCCATTCTCGCTGCCGCTCAAACTCTCCGAAGTACGTCTCTGGAATACAGCGCTCAACGACGACGAAATTGCCGTCAATAGCAAGACGTTGCTTTCCGGAAACGAGCCCAACCTCATAGCCTACCTACCCATGAACGAAGCCATTGGCTCCGAAACGCGCGACATCACCGGCGCTGGGTTTGGCGGGACGCTCGAGGCCACAGTCGCCATACGTTGGGCCTGCGGCGCCCCCATTGGTAATCTCGGCAGCAAGCGCGATGGGATCTCCGCCATCGAATACAGCACGGTCATCTTCGACCCTGCTGCCGGACGCAAGACGTCCATCATGCGGCGGTTTTACGGCGGAGCGGCAAACGACAACTTGCTCATTCTTCCGGACAAACGCATTGAAGAACTCGACCAAGTCTGGATCGGCAATGCGCAATTCAATCCCACGTTGCTCGGATACATCGAAGGCGCACCTCCCGTTCCCAGCGAAAACCTCACCGAAGATTTCTCCTACAATGGCGCTACCTCGGTGGAACTCGTCGTTTCGGAGGAGCTCGAATTCCGGTGGAATCAAAGCGAAGACATTGGAGCAGGCATTTCGCTCGATACCTTCCGCGGACTCGATATGGACGTCGAAGCCAACGAAATCGCCGTGCTGACGACTGCGGCCAAACTCCGCGCTGGCGTCAAAGCCAACCTCAATCTTGGCTGGAACTGGCAACGTGAAACGAGCGTCGCCACGCAATCGACGAATCGTTTGTCCGATCGCTTGGAGCTCCGCGGAACTCCGGAACAAACGCCAAAGTTCCCCCACCTCGGCAAACGCTTCATTCCCAAGAATGTCGGTTACGCGCTCGTCGTTTCGGCAACTGCCGATGTTTTTGCCACACGGCTCCGACGATCCGGCAAAATGATCGGGTACGAGGTCGTCCCGGTCGACGGCATTCCGCCGGATGTCAATACGATCACGTTCCTCATGAATCCGGCCTACGTCATGGCGGGGAGTTTGGATGGTTTGACCGGGACGCACCCCACGAGTGACAAGTTCCATCGGCACGTACCCGCAATGCGTGCGCAATACGGGGCCATGTATCCGGCGAGTTATTACCGGGTCAAAGAGGCTTATGCGCTCAAACAAGCCATCGAAAACGAAGACAAACGCCGGGAAGCCTTCTTTGCCCAATTCAGCACCGAAGATGCCGGCTTTGCGATGAATAGCCAAATCGACCAGGGACAAACCACGCAGCCCATCGGGACAAACCAATCGGGAACTGCCGCTGCCGGCACCGCCCAGAATCAATCGATCTCGGAGCAAACGGAAGAAGTCAACAAGCGCCAATCGATGATTCAAAGCACCATTGGGGATCCCAGCAAACGTGCACATGCCGATGCGAGCTTCAAAGCCTGGCAGAGGAAAATGGAGCGTTTGCAGGTTCTGGCGGGCAAACGCAATATCGTCAATACGTATGTTTGGGATGCCGACGGCGGTTTGCGCACGGAAACGCAGAGCTTTGCCAATATGGCCGAACACACCATTGGCGGATCATTCTCCGTCGACGGCGGTCTTGGCGCCGAACTCCAAGGCAATTTGGGTGGACCGGCAGCCGAACTCACGGTGCTCGTCAATGGCAGCCTCACGCAAACGGCGAGCAAGGCGCAATCGACGACCACGGGCGTCGAGCTCAATGTCGATTTGTCCGGCGTCGAAGCCACGGGCATCACCAACCATGACGATATGCCCATTCTACCTGGTGAAAAAGTCGATCGTTATCGATTCATGACGTTTTACTTGGAGAACAGCACCCAGAACTTCCATGACTTCTGGGGCTATGTGGTCGATCCCGAATGGCTACGTAGCAATGGCGAAGAAGCGCGAGCGCTGCGTCGAGCCATGGGCAAAGCCAACAAAACCTGGCGTGTGCTCCATCGCGTCACCTATGTCGAACGACCGTCGCTCATGGGGTTTGGCCAGGACGTCCGCAGCAATGACGACGCCTCGGGCGATTTGATCAAAGACTACCTGGTCACTCTCACGGAAACCCAAGTCAGCCTTCAATCACAGCTCGACGAGATCAAAACGATTCTCGCCGCCATGCAGACGAAACTCAATCCGTGACCTCGGAGGACGACCATGCCCGACACCAAGGAAAATACCAAAGTCGTCACCTCCGACCCGAATCGTGCGGAAGAAAAACGGCGCCGTATCAATAAACTAAAAAAGAAAAAAAAGGACCAGGAAAAGCACAAAGACAAGCCCTCGGTCAAATTTAATAGGAAACAAAAGCAGGAGGTAAAAGCCCAAACAAATAGGCTAAAGAAGATAAAAAAACTGCCATTCGACACGGCCAAGTACGGATCGCTCAAAGACTTCGCCAAGTCGACTTTACGTAAATTCCGATTTGCGTTGCCCCCGCCACCGCCACGCATGAAAGAAGATGCAGCGGGGGCCAGCAAGGATCCGCCGAAGATCGACGCGACATCCTGCCTGGTCCACGGCATGAAGGTCGAATTCGTGGCCGATGCCTTGATGCGTGGAAAGTTGTCGTCGAGTTTCACCCGCAATGGTTTGGCGGGCAATTATTTTCGAAAGGACGATCGAAGCGGAGGCGGTTGCAGCGCAGTCTACACCCGGGCTGTCGGTACAGAACAAGATACCGCCCTGGCGCACGGTTATGGGGTGGGCAGTGCTCCGCTGTCCTGCGTGCAGTTCATCATGAGCCCAACGGTTCTCGAAGATCCCGACCATGTCTGGCGGGCAAGCACTGCGGATCGAAAGGGGAAGTTGCCCGGAGTCACGGAGGGCCAACGCATGAACGATAAGGTGCTCAGCCCCAAAAAAATAAAGGAACTGTGGGAGCAACAATCGCCAGCCGAGCGGACCAAGATTTTCAACGATACGGTCACCGCCCGGCCACCGGTCAATTCTCAGGATAAATCCTCCATCGAGTCGAACGAGCAGATGCATTATCAATCGTTGCCGCTCGAAAATAGCCTCAAGGCCATCGTAGCCTCTTCCGATGAAACGTTTAACGCGTTGATGAAAATGCCGGGCGCGCATCTCGACCCCGATAATGCCCCTCACGGCATTGTGATGATGGGCGACAAACCCATTCGCGTCCTCAAAGCCACCGACAAGACCAAACTCCTCGACCTCCTGAAACAACAAAATATCGCCGACAAAACCACGGGGCAGGTCCGATGAAAAACCGCAGCCCCAACCTCGACCCTGGCTCGACGCCGAGATTTCCAAGGAGTCATCAATCATGAGTACCGATAGCGTCATCTCCGTGTTGGCCAAAGACTTCACGGCAGCAGCAGATGGATCCATCCGAGAATCATCGGATTTTTCGAATCTCACCCTCGGTCCTGCGGACAAACAGGCCGGCTTTTTCGAATGGAAAGTCAATCTGCCCCGAGCTGGTACCTGGCGCTTGCGCGTGCTCATGACCTCCGCGACCGAACGCCCCATGACGCTCACCATCAATGGCGTCCGACAAACCGACACCATTCTCAATGAGGTCACCGGAAGCTGGCGCGCCGACAAACTCACCTGGTTCGTCTATGGTCCCTACGATTTCAAAAAAGACGAAAACATCGTGCGTTTGGATTACGCCACCGGAAGCCCGCACCTCAAAGAGTTGACGTTTGCCGAAATGGTTCCAAGCTCGGTGCTCGCATTTAATGGCACGACCAGCTACGTCGAAGTGGCCGATCCTTTCGAAGATGATACGGCTTTTACGGTCACCCTATGGGCCAAAACAGCGGTTCTCAACGACGGAACGACCCATGGACTCATCGGGAAAACCGGCGAAACCTACAGCAAACCTGCATTATGGCTAGGTCCCGCCGATGGCGCTCTTCATTATGAATCATCGAGCCCCTCGGGCGAACGTTTTGCCGGGTCGATCGACAACTTCTTCGAGAAAGACAAGTGGACACATATCGCGTGGATCAAACGCGGGACGAAATACGAGTTTTACCGCGATGGAAAACTCGTCGCGGAAAAACCCGCGCCCGCTCGGTACTACAGCCGCAAGAGTAGCTACTGGATTGGTCGACGTGAAGGTTTCTGGAATGGTCAAATCACCTTGGTTCGTGTCTGGGCGCTCTCGCGAAGTGCCGACGAAATTCGCGCCGGTACCCGCGGACAACCGAGTAATGACAACCTCGGGCTCGTCTCGTTTTGGGCCTTCGACGACGCGCAAGGCACGTCCGTACGCGACAAAGCCGATCGGGCTGCCCATGGGTTTGTCCAGGCAACCACATGGGAACGAAGCCTGATTCCTTTCGTTGCGGATAGCGGCATTACGAATACCAACGTTTTGCCGACGTGGACTTCGATTGGAGGTTCGGTGACGGATATCGTCATGCGTCGCCATGCAGATGGGCGCCTCATCATTGCGGCCCGGGGAACCGATGGTGCATTACACGTCGTCAGCCAAAAAGCCCCGAATGCTGCAGAATGGGCGCCCGTGCAAAACCTCGCCGGAGGAATCAAAGGCGCGCCCGTGATTGCCACTCACGCCGATGGACGTCTGTTTTGTGCAGCGATCGGCATGGACGATCAACTTTGTTCCCGCCAGCAAACGGCCGCAAATAGCGAAACCTGGGCCGCGTACAAGCATCATCCTGGATGTACGCTTTTGGCGATTGCCGCGATTGTCAATAGCGATGGTCGTATTGGGATATTGGGGCGAGGCAAAGACAACCAGCTTTGGTATTTGGCGCAAACCGCACCCAATGCAGATACGTGGAACGACTGGGCGCCCTTGGGAGGATCACTCGGCAGTGCCTTGACAGCAGTGCGAACCGAGACAAACCGAGTCGAGGTGTTTGCCCGAGGGAGCGAAGGCGATTTGTGGCATACATGGCAGGACAGCGCCGGTTCAGCGGCATTTCGGCCGTGGCACCCCTTGGGAGGTCATATCGTGGATGCTCCGGCCGTCGTAAAGAACGCCGATGGTCGTTTTCAAGCTTTCGTGCGCGGAAGCAACGATGCCTTGCAGTCCATTATGCAGACAACCCCGAATGGCCTTTGGGACAAGTGGGTTTCGCTGGGCAAAGGCGGAACGGGAGGCGTTTCGGCGCCTTTGGCGATAACCGATGCTGGGGGTCGAATCGTCGTATTCGTTCAGGGCAAGGATTCGTCGTTGTGGAGCATTTGCCAAACCCTTCCTAATGGCGACTTTGGGGAATGGACGTACCTCGCTGGCAGTGTCGGACGACTCGCGGCAACACGCAATGCCGATGGGCGAATCTTATTGTGCACGGTTCGTACGGACAACACGATTTCGTACATATGCGAAAAAACGCCGGGACGCTGGACATAATCACGCCCCATGACGAGGTAGGGCTTTGGACATGCCCGCCCCTGGCAGGAAGAGTTTGAGCAGGATGCTTGCCACCCGCCACTGCTCGATGCTACAAGCCCCTGCGGCCATCGAGGAGCGGCAAACATGCGACTACGACGCGCTCACTTGGAGCGGTTCAAGCGGTTCGACTCGCCGGGAATCGACATCGATTTCCAAAACCTGGCGACGGAGGAAATCGCCGATCGGTTCTTGATCCTTGGCGATAATGCCTCGGGCAAGACGACCATCCTCCAGGCCATCGCGTTGACCCTTTCCCTGGCTCAACGAAGAACCCAATCCGTTCGTGATTTCCGGTGGACAGGCTGGGTTGCCGATCGTTTTCTCGCCCAAGGCGAACCCGTCGTTGAATTGCAGGTCGAGTTCGATGACGACGAACTTCTAGCAACCCAAGATGCAGCCTCGCGCTGGTGGGACGCGACGCATCCTACCGGAAGAAAAGGGTTCGTCGCACCTGGAAACAGCAACAAGGTTACCTTGCGACTCGAAGGTCAACGAATTCGAACGCTCGGGGACGAAAACGAAATCTACCAATTTCAGGGACGCTCGTATGCAGCCGCAGGCGCCAAGTTCGATGGAACTCTTCGCGACCTATTTCCTCGAATTCCGGGCGTCTTTTGGTACGATCAATTTCGCAATTCTGCGGTGGCAACCGCCAATGATCCCAAGGATTCCGGCGATCGAGCGAGCTTCTCGAGCACGAACGACGATTACCAATTCCTCCGCGGTATCCAGACACTCGACAATATTTTGAAGTCGTGGCATCGGACACGTGAAGAACGGGGACCTCATCCACGAGGGGACTATTTGGGTCAACTCGAAGCGCTTTATGGCCAGGCATTTCCTGGACACACGTTTTCTGGACTCGAATATATTTACGACGGTCCGACGCCCAGTGCCGATCGATTTACCTTGAGCGACGGCATGCACCGGTATGCACTGCCAGAAATGTCTTCGGGCGAGCAATCGGTATTTCCGATTCTCTATGAATTCGTGCGCCAGCAAATTCATCATTGTATCGTCCTCATCGATGAGATCGACTTGAACCTCCATCCACCCCTGGCCCAACGACTTCTCGGCATGCTTCCCATCTTGGGCCGAAACAATCAATTCATATTTACCACGCATTCGCGGGCGGTGTCGTCACTCGTCAGTCCACACACGGTCCATCGTCTTCCGGAGGGGCATCCGTGTCTGTGAGCATTCTCCTTTGCGAAGGAATCGCCAGCAGCCCCGATGTTCGATTGTTGCGGGTGGTTCTCCGCCGTGTACAACTCGAAATCGTTCCCAGCGGCGGCAAGGACGGATTACCGAGTACGGTTATCGCCTTGCGCTCGCAAGTTCCTCAGACATGCGCATTCCGCGATGCCGACTTTCCGCGCCAGCCCGACACTTGGACCGCGGCAACTGATGCCGAACAATGGACAGTCAAGCGAGATACGGGCGATGTAATGGTGGGATGGAAATTGCGGCGCAAGGAAATCGAAAATTACTTCGTCGATCCAAACTTGTTGGCCCGGGTGTTTGGCTGGGATGGCGCACAAGAAAAAGACTATTCTGACAAGCTCGACAACATCCTCGATGAATTGGCCATTGTGACGGCAGCGCGTATGGCGCTCACCGCATGTGCCGCTACACGCAATCGCCTCGACACACAAGTCTCATTCATCGCGGACGAAACAAGAATGAAACTCGAACTTAGTCAAAAGGCCCAAAACTTCAATCAGGGCGCGCAAGTCGATGAAACGAAATTGCTAGCGACCTTCGATCGGCTGCTTCCTGAGTGCCGACGCGGAGGAAAATTTCGACAAGCTGGCCTCGATGTATTTGCTGGTAAGAATATCCTGGCCCGAATGCAACAAACTGCAGGCATGCCGAATGTCGTAAAAAACTCCGACAAACTCATTGAGAAGGTCCTCGATGCGCTGGAAAAAGCTCCAGATTCACATACGTGGGTGAGCGAGTGGGAAAAAGTCCACGATGCCGTAGGGGCCTGGACTCCGTCCCCCTAGGCAAAAAACGCCTCGCGGACGATGAAACTGCATTACACCGCCCTCACGGCGGATGCGTCAGCATGTGCCGCTCCACATCCTCCGCCCACTTCGTCCCTCGAAACTTCGGCACCATCACCTCCGCCTCGCGACGCGCATCCTCGAATTGACCCAACCCCGCGAGGGATTTGACGATCACCCACGTTTGCTCTGCCGCATCCGGTCCATTCGGATCACGCGCCAATGCTTTTCGAGCAGTCTCGATGGCCGCTTTTGGGTCCTTCTCCATCAATTCCCGCAGACCCTTCATCGATATCGGCTCTGGCGCCGCAATTGTATCGACGTTGTCTGGGGAAATCACGGGAATCGGAGCTGGGGCGGCAGGTTTGGCCGCAGCGTTCACGGCCGATGGCGCATGTGCCAGAGTTTTGACCGGCAATGGTCCGGCCACGTCCGTCGATTGCGACGTGGGAACGGAGCGAGCCGCGGCATTTCCATCCGCTCCGCTCCGCATCCCAATCCAAATCAGCCCCACGATTGCCGGTGTTGCAAGGCCAATCATCGACCACTTGTTCATGCTCGGGCTCACTTCAGATTCGGCACTTCATCCAGCGTGATGGTGTGCGGATCCGAATAACACTGAATCGTGTACGCCTTGGTGTTTTTCCCCGATTGGTTCCCCGGCTCGTATTCGAATTGCGTCCACGTATTCCAATAAAGCCAAGGGGCCTGGTTGCCCGAAAACATCTGCGCCGGGTTGGGAATCAAGCCATTCTCTTGCAGCGATATTGGCACGAGGTTCCCCACGATGTTGTGCGACGCCGCGTATTGCCCGGTGAACGGCGATTGGTCGTCGTAGGTATCGGGCCCCGCGAGGTCATAATAAGCGCTACCCGGATCCCAGCTGCTATCGGGATTCGGCTGCGCCCACGATACTTCCCAAACCACGTTATGAATACCCTTGATGTTGACCAGGTAGTCGTACGTGAATCGATAAAGCTTGCCGAATTCGCCGGCCCCTTCTTTGCCCCACCAGAACCAACCGCCATTGGATTCGTGCCAGGGTCGCCAAATCACTGCCACATTCGCCATTTGCAGCTTGCCGAGTTCCGTCGCCACGTGGTCCAGGCGCTGGAGCAACACCTGATTCTTGGACGTGCCGCTCGTCAGCGCTTCGGCAATGCACCCATTACCGCAACCCGTCAAACTGCTGCCATAACTATCATCGCCACCCGGATTTCCCATGTGATAACTCAATTGGGAAATGCCCCCCGCTTGCCACCAATCCTGCGCCCGCGAAGTCGTCGTCCGACCTTGACCATCGGTTTGTCGATAAAGGAAATCTTGTCCGCGCAGCGCCGGGAGTTTGCCCGTGACGCTCTGGATGTAGTTGTTATCGATATCGGGATTGTTGTCCCAGCTTTGCTCCTGTTGTCCGGCCAATACATTGCTGCCGTAAATACCGCGCAAGTAACAAAGCAGATTTTTGACCTGCGGAATCGCCATGGGATCCACCGGATCTCGCCCGCAAGGCCCAACGGGACCGCCGCTACTACTACTACTGCTGCTGCTCCCACCCGCCGACGAACTGCTGCTGGCCGAACTGCTGCTGCCACCTGGCATGCAATCGCCGCAGGATTTCAGGCAATACCCTTGCATCCAAGGTTCATTGCATTTGCCCCAGCCCACTTGTTGCTCGCATGTATACGTACCAGGCGGAGGCGGAACGTCGACACATGCGCCAGGACAAACGCCGCAAGTCAATAAACAATACCCTTGCATCCACGGTTCATTGCATTTGCCCCAGCCCGCTTGTTGCTCGCATGTATACGTACCAGGCGGAGGCGGAACGTCGACGCATTGAGGCGCACTTCCTCCCGAGCCACCTGCGCCGGACGACATTCCACCCTGCCCGCCTGCACCGCCGGATCCACTGTTGGTCCCGCCGCCGGATCCGCTGCCGGATCCGCTGCCGGATCCACTGGAGGGATTGCCACTCGAGCCGCTTGTGACATTGCCCCCAGCTCCACCCGTAGCGGATTCTCCGCCGGCCCCACCGCTCGAATCGCCATCGGTATCCGTGGTACCGTCTGTGCCGCATGCAGCAAGCACTGCCGCAACCAACACGCCCGAAATGCCCAAGCTCCTGGATGTCATGCGGGAATCCTCTTCCTTTTGGTCAAGACGGCAGTCTCGAAGATCCCCCCACGATTATCATGGATTCAATGTAGATGGTGAAGATTTTCCATGGCAAGCGTAGCGTAGATGACGTGCTGGGCTGGTTATCGCTCGTGCACGACGCTCGAAAAAGCCTCCAGCCTTGATTTCGAAGCGCGCAAGGCCAGAAATCACGATCGAAGGCCATCGATCATACGCTCATGACTTCGAAAGCAGTCTCAGACCTTGATTTTGAGCCGTGGTGGGCTCGCAAGGAAGGCTTTTTGCGTTGCATCATACTGTCAACAGCTCAAAAATAGGGTTCGAGCCTTGGTTTGGTGCAGGGTGGAGTAACTTGTAACACTTTTAGGCGTGTTTGTGGGTGGGTCGCAGCTCGCCCGGAGGATGTTGACTGGGTGGGTTTAGAGGCAAGTCGACGGAGTCACCATGGGTGCGTTCGGATCGACGTCACCGACGATGGCGCCCAGCCCAACCAAATTGCCCGCATCGTCGCAAAGGGCGACCGAAGAGAAAAACATTTTGGCAAACTCGTCCGGCTTGCCCGTCCATTCGGCCGAGCACGAATCCGCTACTGCTACGAGGGCTTGCGCATCGTTTTCATCGCTCAAATTGAAAACGTGCGCGACCACGGGCTGGCCTTCATAAACCTGTTGCTGCGAAACGTCGCCACAAAGATAGGTGAATTTATCTCTGAGGCATTGCAAGTCGGCCGCTGTTGCATTCGGGTTATTTTCGGCCAAGTAGGCGTCGAGCTGCAAGGGATTGCACGGATTATTCGTCCCTACGACGACGGGCGAATAATAACAAATCTCGAGGTTTGGTGGGAATCCCATGGGCGGTGGATCGGCCATTGCGCATTCGATTGGCGGCGGAGGGTTGGGTGTCGTGTCGACCATGCACTCATCAATGGATTGAGGAAACGATTCGAATGGCGCTTGGCTCGTATTCGGGAAATGCGACGCTACCATTGGCTGTTTCCTCGGGTCATCCGTCTGCGCGCCAGTACCGAGGCGCAAGCGATGCTCTTCGGACCAGAAGCCCGATTCATAACTTGCGAGCGTATAAGGCCCAGCCTCGAGGAGCGGGATATCGACGGAGACATTACCCCATGACCTGAACGCGAATGGCACCTGCAAGTGCAGGCCAACATCAAACTGAATGGTCGCCCCGGCAAAGGTGCTCGGTGTCACGGTTAATGACGATATGGGCAGAAGCTTTTTTTGTCCGGTGGGGTCGACGAAGATTGCCCCAGCCGCATCGCTCAGCGAATGGCGCATACCCACGTGCCCTTCGAGCGTTCCGGCTGCTTTCAACCCAATCTGGATAGGACCCCACGAGGCGCCCGCAAAACCTGCAATGCCGCCCGAGAGGGTCAATTTATTGTGGAACGAGGCGCGCTCGTCGGAATCTTCGAGTGCACGCAATAGAAACGCGTCGTGGGGCTGGAGGAGACCCGACAGCGGAGCAGCGTTCGAGGCATTCACGGTGAATGACGTCGGCGAGTCTCCGCTGAATGGATCCGAGCCTGAGCCAGTGGATAGCGTCCAATTGCCGTCATTGTAGATATCGGGAAAACCGGGGAATGTGCCGGCATCGCCAGTACGAATCGACTGCGGCCACGTGGGCGGTGGTTGAGCAAGGAGGCGCTCATCCGAAGGACGCCCGTCGATTACCTCGGGTTCGCCGATATCGAGCGTGACCCCGAGTTCGAGATCGACGGACATGATCGCAACCTCGAAAAGCGGAATCGTGGCACTCAGTGCAGCGCGAGCTGAAGCGCTGGCAAGGGCATTGGCCTGGGTCACGGTCGTGTACACTTTGGAGGGCTCCGCCGCACCGTTGATATCGTGGCATTCGGCCCCAGTGCCGACTTCGGTCCCGCCCGTAAGTTTGACGACCGGATATCGAATCTCGGGCAACGATACGCTGGTACCCAAGCCTTTCCATAACGTGAAACGGGTGCCGAAAAGGAACGGAATGGCGAAGGCATTGGTATCGTAAAGAGCAGGTGTTGGGGGGCAATTGGGACCAATGGGGCAACCGGATCCATCTGGGGTATACGGCGTTGGACCATTGATGGCCACGGTAGGCTCCACAATGCCCACTTCGATCGGGTTGCCGAAAAGCGAGAAGGAAAAACCAGTCTGTGCACCCATCGAGGTGGTCGAGGCATTCTGGTGAAACATGGCCTGGCGCGCCACGCAGTATTCGCGAATGTCACGGCTGCGAAGATCAGCCATTGCTGACGGATCGAGGTAAGAGACTTGCTGCACTGGACCGCCGCCATTCGGAATCTTCCATTCGCTACTGATCCAGCGGCCAAACTGCATGGGATATTCGTAGAATGAGTGCGGCGGCAACTCCACCGAAAAGGTGACGCCTCCGAAGTCGATGAAACGGTTCGCCATGTAGCCGGCGTCGAGCGCGAGCAGTCGGGTACTCTCGGTCTCGGTGACTGCCTGGTCCAGGACGGTATCAAAACCTGGCGCGCTCGCGTAGGGGATGGATGTGGCGTTGGTTATCCAAGAAAGTTGTCCAAAAGGTACCGTAGCGGGAATGACGGGGCCTAGAAGGTCAGCACCATTGGAGAATGAGCCTTCGCGAATGCACGCCGGGCCCGTACAATCGTCGACGATCTCTTTGACCCCGTGCACCTCGAGCGACGGAATTGCTCCGCACGTCTCATACACTGGATCAGCGTTGCATGCACTCAAGCAGCTTGCAGCCACCAGAATGGCAGCAACGATCGCATGACGCGATTGAAGAAAGATAATTCTCATGTTTTACGGTCCTTTACGTGAATGGCTCACGCCTCGTTCAAACGACAAACATTCCTCACGAGCACCGGTCGATGCTTGGTGACTGCCCAAAGAATGGTTTGGAAAAACCGGCCTCGACGCTCTTCGTAGGCATGCTCGAAAAACGTAGCCGCAAGCCAATACACGACGTTGAGCACAATGCGTGCCGACGTTACAAACATGCATGATGTACGTATCCACGCCGAGATCACGGTATGCAGAACGTACGTTACGATACGTGCTCTATTGTGTGCCTGTAGTAGAAATTGACAACAGAGTTGACAATTTCTTGCCGCTGACTGACTCCGCTGTCATACACGTTGGACTTTTGAACGCCATACTGCTTTTACGGACCACCATCGGTGATGTTGGGTGGCTGGTGTCGAACGATGGTAGTTCGAGTGCGGCGGGTTTAAGCGGCTGTCTCAGAGCGTGCCCAACAGGATATCCGGCCAACTCTGGGTTTGTACGCCCCGGGGAGGGTTCGATTTTACGGCGTCGCGGCACCCCGAACTCGCCCGCTCCGCGGGCTCAAACAGCGGGGTCCCCGCCGCAAACGCCGTAAAATCAAACCGCTCCCAGGGCCTAGCATGATCCTCGGTGAAACCCTGCTAGACACCCTCTGAGACAGCCTCTTTAACCTGCCGAGGGTATGGGCGAAGCCTGCTGGTCACAAACTTCTGGAGCGCTGTACTAAGGCTTCTTCTTGGTCGACTTCTTCTTTTTGTCGACCTTGTCCTTGGTGTTTTTCTTCGCGCTGCTTTTCTTTTTCGGCGGTTTGGCGCCTTTGGGCAGGACCATGACTCGTTTGCCATTGAAGGCGACGACCATTTGCTGGATTTTCTCCACGCCCGCGGCGCGTAATTCGGCCGCGTAATCGTTTTCGTCGAACTGTTTCAGACCGTCGGCCATGGCTTTTTCAATCGTCGTTTGACCTTTGCGCGCCGATTTCAATTCCAGCACGACGCCCGGCTTGCCCGTATGCCGCGGTTTTATCAAAACATCCGGTCGCCCATCGCCTGATTCTCGATTGGAACGAACTTCGTATTCGGGTTCCAGGGACGCGAGGAGGCCGATCATCATCCCGTGGTAAAATGTTTCGGGATTCGTTCCGCGCACGTCGTGATAGGAAGGCAAACTGGCCGCAAATTTCTGCAGCTGGTATTCGAATTCGGAAACATCACCCTTGAGCAGCGCATCCAGGAAAGCGCGCAGCGTTCCTCCTTGCCCCACAAGCGCTTCGTTCATCCAGGTATCAAACGAATTACGATAGACTTTGGCGACTTCCCGATTCGGAATCGACAAACGATACGGCGGCGGTGCCTCGGTCTTGTCGTAGGGCCCCGGCGGCTTTGCCGCTTTCAGATAACCCGAAAATACGAGCAGGTTCCACAACGAGCGCGGATCCTTCTTCAAATCGGGAAACACCACGTTTTCGTCGAGTTCCTTTTCGATGTACCCACCTTCGAGCAGTGTCTCGATTTCCTCCTGCACCGTGAAGGCATGATGCTGAAGCATTTCCTTGATCAGCCTGTTCGAGCTGGTTCCGACCCAATACGGAATCAGATCTTTGTTGACATTGGCCAAAAAGCTCAAGATGGACCACGGATTGTAGATGCCGACCCCGCCAAACTCGTAACCATTGTAATAACTGCGGATGGGCTCCATCATGTCGGTCGCTTCGACCCTTTGCAACAGGTCGAAAACTTCCTGTTCGGTGAATCCGAAACACGTCTTGAATTCACCCCGGAGCAGCGAAAACACGCCGATGTTGTTCAAATCAGAAAAAATACTCTCGCGCGAGACGCGTAAAATGCCGGTCATCACGGCACGTTCGAGGTGCAAATTGTCTTTGAGGCCCGCCAGGAAAAACGACGCACAAAACTCAATGGCCTTGTCGTAAAACTGGTGGATGTACGCGGCGTGAATGCCTGCATCATATTCATCGATGAGCACGATCGGTCGAACACCGTGGATTTGGTGCAACCATTCCGTCAAGTGCTTCAAGGAAAGCATATACCCGACATTATCGGCCGTGCCTTCCAGAACAGCTTGGTACTTCTTTGCCTCCAGAGCGCCGAGTTTCCCGGCCAGAACTTGCTCGTGGGCTCTGTACATCGCCTGAATGTTGTCTTTGGCTCGGGCCAAAAACTCCTCGAAAGTCGTCGCCTTCGTTTCCTTGAAACTAATGTGAATCACCGGATATTTTTGGAAGTGTTCCCGGTATTTCTCGCCGGCTCGGGCGACATGGAGCCCCTCGAAGAGATGCCAAACGTTCTCGTCTCGCTTCTCGAAAAACCATTTCAGCATCGACAGGTTGAGCGACTTGCCGAACCTGCGCGGACGCGGCACGAGGATGACTTTGATGCTCTCGCGGTCGATGAACTCCGTGATGAAGTGCGTCTTGTCGACATACTCGAAGTTTTTCTCGCGGAGGACTCGAAAATCGTCAAAACCGATGGGGATTTGGCGGATCATGCTCGGCTCTTGGCAAAACGTCTGCGGGCGAGCATCGCACGGGGCAAACGGGTCGTCAAGCTGGCAAAAGAGGCAAAGGAGCAAACGAGACAGGCCGTGGCGCGGGTTTGTCTAGGTGGAGATTGTCTGACCTGGAAGGGCGAATCGGCTTTGGCGTGGTCAGTCGATTGCGCAGGTAACTAGCCATGCATTTTCAGGCACAATGGACGCTGGTGAATTTGCTGGCTCGAAGATTTTAGGGCTTCCAAATGGCTTGATGATTGTAGTAATGTCCGGAGAATGAAACGATCTATCTACTTTTCCTCGCTTGTGACGAGTCTTGGCGCAAGCTTGCTCGTCACCGCTTGCGGCCCCGAAGGTGTTCCCGAAGAACAGCTCGGCGAGACCGACCAAGCCTTGTCCCAAAACCTCGGTGTCGAAGTCGAACCGAATGGCTCGACGGCCACTGCAAACCCCATCGGCGGCGATAGCGTCACTCGAGGATCGGTCGTCGTATTGGGCGACAATGATTTCTTTTCGTTCCAGGGCTCTGCCGGGGACCGAGTCTTTAGCACCACGATGACGTCGGCTTCGCCATCGAGCGCCGACAGCGTGCTCGAGCTGTATTCGACGGACGGGGCGACGCTCATCGAGACGGATGACAACAATGGCACCTTGTCCACCTTGGCGGCGAGTATTGCGGGCGCGCCGCTCACCGACACGGGCATGCATTTCATCAAGGTGCGGGCTGCGAGCACCACGAGTCGTATGTTCCCGTATGATCTGCATTTCAAGGTGCAGTCGGGTACGCCGACACCGGAAACAGAGCCGAACGATATGACGCCGCAAATTCTGCCCATGTCCGGATATGTTTCGGGTGTCCTGAGCAGCGCGACGGATATCGATACCTTTGCCATTGCCCTACAGGCAGGGGACACGATCTTTGCCAGCCTCGACCTCGACCCGACGCGTGATGGCACCGAATGGAACGGCCAAGTGGGCATTGGTTACTTTGGGACGAACACGTTGATTGCGAATGACGCAGGTAACTTGACGGGCCCGGAATCCGAAGCGTTCGTCGCGACCGTGAAGAATGCAGGCACGTATGGCGTGGGCGTTGCGGCTCCGGCTGGAGTGACCACGGTGGGCGATTACGTGCTTTCGGTGGCGATTCACCCCGCCACACCCGCGACGGCAAACTGTACGACGTACACGAGCACCGACCCGCCGCAAGCGATTCCAACGGGACCGGGCGCAATTACATCGACAATCGTCGTGCCTGGTCATCCGCGCATTGCCGATATCGACGTGTCACTGCAACTCAATCACGCAGCTCCTGGGGACCTCGATCTGTACCTCACGTCTCCGGCCGGCAATACGAACGGGCTCGCCACGGACGTCGGAGCTACGACGTTCCCGAATTGGGATCTCACATTCGACAATGCTGGAGCATTTCCAGTGAGCACGACGGCGCAGCAAAACATGTTCGAAGGGCTCGTCGTACAGCCGGAAATCGATTATCGGCTCGAATGGTTGCAGGGTGAGGATGCGGGCGGCACATGGACCCTGAATGTCCTCGACGACACGACGAACAACGGGGGCAATTTCCAGGGCTGGAGCATCACGATTTGCGAGCCACCTCCGCCTGCGGCGTGTGCGGGAATTCTGCCCGCAGCAACCCTGTACACCACGGACTTCGAATCGGGAGCGGACGGCTTTACGCACAACGGTCTGCAAGACGAATGGGCGGTGGGTACGCCAACTGCTGCCCCCATTGCGAGTTGCAACAGCGGCATGTCGTGTTTCAAGACCGATCTCACGGGCACCTACAACGCCAGCGCGAATGCGAATCTCGTTTCCCCGCCCATTGACTTGAGTGGTCACATAGCGCCTTTGTCGCTCAGCTGGGCCATGAAATACCAGCTGGAGAGCACGGTCTACGACCGGGTGTGGGTCGACGTGCGGCAGGTGGGGGGAGCCAATCCGCGGCGGGTGTGGGAATCCAAAAATGCCACCATGACGACAAGTGTAGGCAATCCGAGCGTGACGCTTCAAGAAAGCGCTGGCTGGGGCATTTATAATGCGGATGTCAGCTCATTTGCGGGGCAGCAGATCGAGGTCGTGGTGCACATCGAGACCGATGGGAGTGGCCAGTACGCAGGGGTCGCGATTGACGACGTGATGGTGACGGGCTGCATTCCGTGCGGCAATGCGGTCGTTGATATGGGTGAAACGTGCGACGACGGCAATGCGACCGATGGTGATGGCTGCGACTCCAATTGCACCATGACCGGCTGTGGCAATGGAATCATGACGACGGGCGAAACCTGCGACGACGGCAATACCACCAACAACGACGGCTGCGACTCCAATTGTACGCCGACCGGTTGTGGCAATGGCGTCATTGCGGGCAGCGAAGTTTGTGATGACGGCAATACGGCCGATGGCGATGGCTGCGATTCCAATTGCACGATGACCGCTTGTGGCAATGGCGTCGTGACCATGGGCGAAACCTGCGACGACGGCAATACCACCGATAACGACGGCTGCGATTCCAATTGCAAACCGACTGGTTGTGGCAATGGCATCCTGACGACGGGCGAAGTCTGTGACGACGGCAATACCACCAGCGGCGACGGCTGCGATTCCAATTGCAAACCCACCGGCTGTGGCAATGGCGTCGTGACCATGGGCGAAACCTGCGACGACGGCAATACCGCCAATGGCGACGGCTGCGATTCCAATTGCACACCGACCGGATGTGGCAATGGCATCAGGACCATGGGCGAAGAATGCGACGACACCAATACCACCAGTGGCGACGGCTGCGATTCCAATTGCAAGTTGACCCGGTGTGGTAATGGCGTCGTGACCATGGGCGAAACCTGCGACGACAGCAATACCACCAATGGCGACGGGTGCGATTCCAATTGCACACCGACCGGTTGTGGAAACACCATCATCACGATGGGTGAAGTGTGCGACGACGGCAATACCATCGATGCTGACGGCTGCGATTCCAATTGCAAACCCACCGGCTGTGGCAATGGCGTCAGGACCGGGGCCGAAGTTTGCGACGACGGCAATACCATCGATGGCGACGGATGCGACTCCAATTGCCGGCCCAGCGGTTGTGGCAATGGCATCTTGAACATGAACGAAGTCTGCGATGACGCCAATACCATCAATGGCGACGGCTGCGATAACAATTGCACCATGACCGCTTGTGGCAACAACGTCGTGACCATGGGCGAAACCTGCGACGACGGAAACTTGATCGACCACGACGGGTGCGACTCCAACTGCACACCGACCGGCTGTGGCAATGACATTTTGAACCCGGGCGAAATCTGCGACGACGGCAATGCCGTCAATGGCGACGGCTGCGACAACAATTGCACAATGAGCGCGTGCGGCAACGGAGCCGTAGGCGTGAACGAGGGATGCGACGACGGCAATTTGACCGACGACGACGGCTGCGATTCCAATTGTAAGAAGACAGGTTGCGGCAATGGCATCGTCACGAGCGGCGAGTTATGCGACGACGGAAACTTGACCAACGACGACGGCTGCGATTCCAATTGCAAGACGACGGGCTGCGGCAATGGGGTCGTCACGAGCGGCGAGTTATGCGACGACGGCAACCAGGCCGACAATGACGGCTGCGATTCCAATTGCACGCCCACCGCTTGCGGCAATGGCGCGAAATCGAGCATCGAGGAATGCGACGATGGCAATACCATCGAGGGCGACGGCTGCGATACCAATTGCACCATTACGGCCTGTGGTAATGGCATCAAGACAAAAGATGAAAAATGCGACGACGGCAATGCGACCGAGGGCGATGGCTGCGATTCCAATTGCACCGTGACTGCGTGCGGCAATGGCATCTTGACCAGCGGTGAACAATGCGACGACGGCAATACGGCGGGCGGCGATGGCTGCGCAACTGATTGCACGACGGAAGACGGCGCTGGTGGTGGGGGCGGGGGCGGAACTGGCCCCGCCGATGGCGGGAGCTGCGATTGCAGCCTACCCGGCAGCAATAGCTCCAACGTGCCTGCTTCCTCGGCAGCCATTGGGCTTCTGGGGCTTGTCTTGGCACGCCTGCGCCGAATTCGACGGCGCTGAAAACCCGGAATCGGCAGTGAGGTGTCATCAGGCCGCTGGGCTCTTTTGACACCTCACCAAGAGGCGGGCATCTAGATCTTCACGGCAAGCAGTCCTGATAATACAGGGTGCCATTCCACGCACGCGGGGCGCTCGTCGCGCCAAACGGATACGCGTTTCCAACACCACTGAGGACGCTCAACGATGGGCCTGTATAAATAGGCGTTCCGACCATCGTGGCCGGGGTGCTCGTGAGGTTCGACGCGGTGGTCGTCACGTAAAACGAATACGTGGAGCCAGCCTCCATGATGACCCCGACGTTGAACGGCAAGAGCGTTGCGACGTTCGTGCCCGACGAAACGAGATTGTTGGCCATGCCGAGCATCGTCCATGCGGCCGGATTCGATTCCGAGCCGACATGGGTTCCGGGTCGGAAATACAATTCCACGTTATGCGTGCCCGCAGGAAGACTGACGCCCATTTGGCTCACTTCGACGTTGGCAGTGGCTTGCACGTCGAACATGTTTCCACGGTGTTGCGCTCCGCCGGTGAAACCCGTATTGGCCACGGGTGCAGGCGAATAGTGGACGCGGCCATTAAAGATGCGGGGCGTAAAACCAGTACCGAATGGGTACTCGCAGCCCCGGCCTTCCTTGATTCGAATGTTGGCGTCTTGCGCGTACACGTTTCCGACCGCTGTTCCGTCCGTATAGCTCAAGCTCACGGCTGTGTTCGTCGACGTGACGTAGAAGGCTTGCGTTTGTCCCGCCGCGATGGTCACAGCGAGGTTCTGAGGCAAGGGCACACCCACGCCCGCCGGAATGCCGGGGTAGGTGCTGAGGAGGGTCCAAGCGCCAGCATTGGTTTCAAACCCGACGAACGTGCCCGGTTTCGTGTACACGGCCATGGTCGTGGCGCCCTGCGTATACACGTCGAAACCCGTCACCGTGACGTTATTGACGGCCGTGATGTCGAACATGTTGCCGCGTAGGCCATTTCCACCCGCAAATGTCGTCTGGAGGGTTTGCGGGGTCGTGGCATATCCATTTTGACAAACCGGACTCTCGAGGCACGTGCCACTCGAACACGCGTCACATTGACCGGGGCCTCCCATGCAATCGAAACAGGCCGTGCCATCGACCGTCTGATTCGTATTACATTGGCCGGTGCCATTACACGAATCTGCAGGGTTGCAGTCCGTATCCGTTGGACTGCCGCACGCTGTGCCCATTGCCGCATCGTTTGTCAAGCACGTACCCGAACCATTGCAAGAATCAGGATCGGTGCACGCCGTATCCGTCGGATCGCCACAAGCTGCGCCCATCGCGGCATCGTTGGTCAAACACGTTCCCGAGCCATTGCAAGAATCTGGATCGGTGCACGCCGTATCCGTCGGATCGCCACAAGCTGCGCCCATCGCGGCATCGTTGGTCAAACACGTTCCCGAGCCATTGCAAGAATCTGGATCGGTGCACGCCGTATCCGTCGGATCGCCACACGCGGCGCCCATTGCGGCATGGTTTGTCGCACACGCTCCCGAACCATCGCAAGAATCTGGATCGGTGCATTCCGTGTCCGTTGCATCCCCGCACGCGGCGCCCATGGCCGCATGATTGGCCAAACAAACACCCGAACCATCGCAAGCATCTGGATTGGTGCATTCCGTATCGGCCGGATCCCCGCACGCAGTGCCCATGGCGGTATGGTTTGCCAAACACGTTCCCGAGCCATCGCAAGAATCTGGAGCCGTGCAGGCGGTCATCGATGGATCGCCGCATGTAGCTCCCGTCGCGGCATGGTTTGTCAAACAGGTACCGGCACCATTGCACGTATCGGGATCGGTGCAAGCCGTATCCGACGGATCGCCGCACGCCGAACCCATGGTGTTATGATTGGCCAAACACGTTCCCGCGCCATCGCAAGAATCGGGGGCGGTGCATTCGGTCATCGCTGAATCACCGCAGGCCGCGCCCGTGGTGGCATGATTGGCCAAACACGTTCCCGCACCATCACAAGAATCCGGATTGGTGCATTCCGTGTCCGTTGCATCCCCGCACGCCGTGCCCATGGCGATATCGTTCGCTAGACACGCGCCATTGCCATCACAAGAATCGGGCGAGGTGCATTCGGTCGTGGCGGAATCGCCGCAGGCCATACCTGCAGCAACATCGTTCGCGAGACACGCGCCCGAGCCGTCGCAGCTATCGGGTGCAGTACATTCGGTCATCGCTTGATCGCCGCACGCCGTGCCCATTGCAACATCGTTCGTGAGACATGCACCCGAGCCATCGCAGCTATCGGCGGCCGTGCAATCCGTCGCCGCGGAATCGCCGCACGCGGTGCCTGCTGCGGCATCGTGCGTGACACATACGCCCTCGCCGTCACACGTATCGGGACCTGTACATTCGGTCGCCGTCTGATCGCCGCACGGGTCGCCTGCGGCTTTGTGGTTCGGTCTGCACACGCCGGCGCCATCACACGTATCAGGTGCGGTGCAAGCGTTATCGGCCTTGTCACCGCAGGTCGCCCCAGCAGCCGAGTTATTCGCGACGCACTGGCCAGCTAGACACGTGTCCGCGCCGTCGCATTCCGTTTTCGACGAATCACCACAAGGCGTTCCGTCGGCAGCGCCATCGCATTCTCCTGCCCCTCCGCTGCTCGAACTGGTGGAATCACCCGTCGTCGTGGTTGTCCCATCGTCGCCGCATCCGATTGAAATCATTGATAAAGCCATGGCCGCGATCGCCGCCAGCCAGTGAATGCTTTTATGCCTGATGTGCATGTACTTTTCCTCCAGCCGAGCATCAGACACTGCACAAAGCCTTGCGTCAATCCTTTCCGTGCGCCAGCGGGTCCATTTTGCTTTGGTTAGCACATTTGCGCTGGAATTTGCAGCCCCAACACGGCCGACAACATGCGTGACCGGGCTCGAACTCGGCACTCGACCGATGATTTCGTCACTGGGCTTGGAGGCAGGAATAGAGGTATCGCAATTCTTCTTCGATTTGCGCGACGTCGCTGACCGTTTCGGCAATTTCGGCGCGAATACGTTGTTGAAATCGGCTCCGGCAACGACAAACGGCGACATTAAAGGTTTCTTCGCGCATTTTTAGTTCTTCGGCGATGGCCCGACGCTTTTCGATTCCTGCCCCGTTGAGCAAAGGCTTTATTCTTTTGAATAACTCGCCCTCATCACGTTCTGTATAACTCGCTTCGAGTTTTTTCAATGCCTGATCGAGCAAAATCATGGCCCAACGGCGCTCGTAGATTCGCTCCGGAGTCGTATGATGACCAAATTGCACGAGACTGTGCCCCTCAGCGTCTGTCTCGTCGATCGAGATGACTTCGCCCGGATTGGATTTTTGGGCTGTGTCCTTCGCGTGCTGATTAAAGACGTAATGTTTTACCGCGGTGAGCAGCCAGTTGCGGAATTTGCCCCGGGCTGGGTCGACTGCCGAAACATCGTTTTTCTCGAACAACCGCGTCGCGAAAAACCCCTGCGTCAAATCACGAGCATCTTCGTCCGGTCGCCCCATGGCCCGGATGAACTCGTACACCGGCGGCGAGTACGTCGTGTACAATTCCGCGAACGCCCGATTGCGCGCAGCCGCCGCGTCTCGTCCGGCCTCGAGTACGATTGTCCAGCGCGTCGTCGGCATCTTACCCCGTCCTGCCATGATGTTTCTCCCTGCTGATGATGGTTCTACTGAAGCAGCGGTTGAAACTTATTACACCGAGCTTGTCGATTTTTCAAAAACTTCTTTTTTTGGATGGTCCGGTAACTTTTCCGCGAGACTGCTTCAGTCAAGGAGGTCAGCGCCAACGGAGGGACGCGCCATGAATTTTACGAAGGAGAGTCCGATGCGACTTGCGCAATCACGTACATCCATTGTCGTTCGAACCATGTTTGTGGTTCTTTGGGTTTGTCTTGCCGCATTTGCCACGGGTTGTGGGTCGAATGCGATCATTACGACGAAGGGATCGTATACGCCAATCGAAGCGAAAATCACGCGTTCGACGAGCAACACGATTTACGTCGAAGCCGCAGGAAGCGAAGTGGGAATTGGGCGGGAGTCCATTACCGACATCGATCATCCGGGCAATGTTGCGGCGACGATTGGCGGGGTCATTTCGGCGTATGGGGTGGTGAATATCATCAGGGGCGCAGGTGATTGCGACACGCAAGGGGCTGCGTATTGCACGGGGGTTTTTCTTCCCACGGCAATTGGCGGATCCTTGTTGGGTTATGGTTTGTCGGTATGGCTCGATTCGACAAACGCGACCCAACCAGGTCGCGCAGTCTCGCAGAGCCGCTTGAAGATTGTGCCCATAACGTCGATAGACAAGACAAACCAGGTGTTCGGCGCGACTGCGCGGATGGCGTTTTGAGGGGCCGAAGCAACCGCGAGGAGCGCTGACGAAAAATGTTGCCGTGAGACGCGCACAAAGCCCACGAGCACCCCCAAATCCCCTCGACATCGCCCCGCAATGGAGCGACATTCGTTTGGCCATGAACGCGCGTCGCTTCGTATTGCCCTTTTCCACCGCTCTTGCCCTCCTTGCCGCCTGCAGCAAAGATCCTCCCCCTGCACCAAAACCCGAGCCCACCACGGCAGCTACACAGCCCGTCGCCTCATCCACACCGCCTCCCATTGCGTCCCCCGCACCGTCCGCCGCACCTGCGCCCCCGCCCAGCGCAGTCGTGTCCGCCTCGAATATCGTCCGTTCGGCAAGACCAACCCCCGTCGAATGGTGCCGAGCACCTGCAGCCGATATTTCGCCCAAGACCTATGACGAAGGGGACGCGATTGATCCGTGCCAAATGATTGAAGTCCGGGAATGGGTCATGGTTTGGTGTCCGAGCAGTGGACGGCGCATAGGCGGCGTCAATCTCGGCCAATACGATCGCTCCATCCCTGGAGGCGGCAGTATGGCCACGATTGCAGAAATGGAGGCCGGCATGGGTGGTTCGCTCGGAAGAACCGACGCGATCGTGGTTTCGCTCCGCCCAGGAACCAAAGCGAATCCGACATTTATCTATCGCCCTCTGGACCACCCAGAATGGACCAAGGACGAATCATTTACATTGGAATTGCCCGCCGATGCCCAGGGCCTCGAAGATCGGCGTTTTAATGGTACGGATTGGCCGAAGATGTCTCCGCGGGACACCGACCACTGCGTACAAATCGAGGCCAGTCTAAAAGCCGAAGAAAAGCGCATAGCCGACGAAAAAGCCGCCGCTGAAGCAGCCGAAGATGCCAAAATCCTTCCCGACGTCGAGGGTCTTGCAGCACCGCCCGCCGACGAAGCCTTTGCCCATGAAAAAGAGGTGTTCGTGTCGGGCTCCGGAGCGCTCGGATGCAAAACGAAAATCATCGAAAATTGGTTTTGGATGCATTGCGAAGGTAAAGTCAAGTTCTCGGCCATCGAAATCGAAAAGGGAAAACGACAAACCCAAACCAAAGCGAGCGTCGAAGACGGCGTGGGCAAACTGCTCGTGCCTTATGTCGAGGAAACGAGTCTCCGAGCCAAACTCAGCTACGAGGGCGGCGAAAAGTTTTTCAAATTGAAATGGCCCAAGGGAAAACGCCCGTTCCAGGTCGGAAAGGTCGACGAGACCCGGTAGACAGCCCGCACATTTTTCTGTACATCGCTGAAAAACGAGGATACGCTCCGAAACGAGGTCGTCTCATGGCGCATGTCGCACTTGTTGGACCAGAGATCGAAGAAAACCTGAGCCTCAGGTACATTGCTTCGTCGCTTGCTCGGGCGGGATATTCGACGGACATCGTTCCGTTTAATCGGGAGGCTGATTTTTCCTCGGCGCTTGCCGCCATTCTCGGAGCGCCCAATCCGCCGCTCATCGTCGGCGTATCGCTCGCATTTCAATGGCGGGCACATGACTTTTTGGCGTTTGCCGTGGCCCTTCGTGACGGCGGATATCGCGGACACATCACCTTGGGCGGGCATTTCGCAACCTTTGCGTGCCGCGAAATCCTTACTGATTTTCCCGAGGTCGATTCCATCTGTCGCCAAGAAGCCGAAGACACGATGGTAACACTCACGCGCAGCGTCGAATCCGGCGCTCCACTCACCGAAATCCCCGGTCTTGCTTTGCACACGACAGACGGGGACGTCATGCTCACGCCCCACCCTGCCCTCCCGGATCTAAAGACGCTTCCCTGGCCCGATCGTCGCGGCAAACCCGCAGCCTGCTTCGGTCACGGAATCGCGCCGCTCGTATCGAGCCGCGGATGTTACGCGAATTGCACGTTTTGCTGCATCGCCGCCTGGCACGAACAAAGCCTCCCGGGCAAACGTTATCGAGTGCGGGATGTCGAAGCTGTTGCCGACGAAATGGTTTGGCTGAAGCAAAACCGGAATATCGATATTTTCGTTTTTCATGACGATAATTTCTTCGTTCCCGGACATCGCCAAAACCGAGAACGCATGAATGCTCTCGCCGATGCCCTCGAAGCGCGCAACATTGGCCCCTACGCAACCGTCGTCAAAGCTCGGCCCACCGATTGCGATCCGCAAGTTTTCTCGATACTTCGGCGCCGGCTCCATTGCATTCGCGTGTACATCGGGGTCGAAACGGACGCTGACCAAGGACTTCACACCTTGCGCCGCTGGTCCAGCTCGCAACAAAACCACAAGGCCATTAAACTCGTGCGGGATCTGGATCTCTACACGTGTTTCAATATGCTCATCTTCGATCCGGACACGACGATCGAGAGCTTGGAAACCAATATCGCATTTTTGCGTTTTGCGCCGGAATTCCCCTCGAATTTCGGGCGGGTCGAACTTTATGCCGGTACGCCGTTGCTCGACCGAATGCAAGCCGAAGGACGTTGCCGC
The DNA here is from genome assembly GCA_035437985.1 of Polyangium sp. (in: bacteria). Taxonomy (GTDB): domain Bacteria; phylum Myxococcota_A; class Polyangia; order Polyangiales; family Polyangiaceae; genus Polyangium. Next base: position 29,286 of record DAOMZH010000017.1, read on the forward strand.
GGCGACTACATGCAATGGGACTATAGCCTGGGCAACGCCGAGGTCGAACGTGTTTTTGCGCTTTCCATGGATTGCTTCATGGAGCGCAATTTCGGCAATGAAGCGCTTGCCAATCGCATCATGGGAACGCGTTTCGATATCGAGGTTGCGCGCCATTTCCACCCCGACCTTCATGAACCAGCGTGGCTCGACGAAGGCCAAGAACTCACGCGCATTCTCACGCTCGATACCGCAATGGGGCTCGAAGCGATCGTTGAACATGTAAAACGCAATGCTCCGCAAAGCGAGGACGAACGGTTGGTCCGCGAGATATCTGCGACCTTACGGGCGACCGAGCAACACGTACGTGGGCGGGCGAAGGATCTTGCGCGCAACATTGCCACGAAACTCGGGCGGGGTCGACCGCTCACGGAAATTGGCGATCGCGTGGCGACGCCGCTTCAAACGCAACGAGAGACTGCGAGGGCTTGAAGATGAGTAGTCCACGAGCTCGAACAATGGCGCACATGCGGCAACTCATGGCTGTAGCCGCAGTGGCCGGGTTTGCCGCGACAACCAATCGTCCCTCGTCAGCCGAAACCCCAGATGGCGGCACTCCGCCGGATGGTGGACCATTGAATGAAGATGGCGGCACTGGAGACGGGGGACCGACGGCAACGACCGGGGTTCTCACAGGGCAAGTGATTGACAGTCAATCCAAAGCCCCAATTGCCGATGTCATCGTCACAATCACCTCCCCTGCTTTGACGGGCGAGCAGGTCTTTGTGACGGATGCGGCGGGAAAGTTTAACGTGCCAAACCTTCCGCCGGGCGAGTATACCGTGTCCGTAATGAAAGACCCCTATCGCCCAACGAGCCATAGCAACATTATTCTTTCGGCGGGCAGCACAGTTGAGGTCCAGTTCGAGCTCAGCGTGGATGGTGGTTACGCAGGGTATATGGTCGTCGACCCAATTCCACCACCTGCGGGGTGTGGTTGTCGTCAAGGTTATTGAGCGCGGAGAATCGAGTTATGGCCGAAAAGCGACGCCTGAACATACTCGTATCGCCCGATTCGCCGTCGGCCGAAGTTCCGCGGACGTTAATGCCCGAGGTCCTGCCAAACCCGCGCGCGCAATTGCGCAATGGGAGCGCACGAGAGCGCACGATGCGGCAGCTCGAACGATTACGTGCGGCTGGGCCAAAAACCACCGAGGAGGACGACGAATGATGACGTCAAGCTTACGGAGAAAAAGCGGTACACCGAACTTGCCCGATCGACGTGGCATGTAGTAGGCTCTCACCATGAGCCGTGTGCTTTGGCAGGAAATCCACGCCCGCTTTGATCCACAGCTACCTGCGCGCGAAACGCAGCGAGCCGAACGAACGAACAGTCCTGTCAACATCATTGGCGAATCGCTCGATCTGCCCATGGGGATTCCGCGAGCGTTGCTAACGGGCACGATCGGGACAGGAAAAACGACGGAACTCTTTCGGATCGCCGAAGAACGGCGAGGGAAGGAATTCGTTATTTTTCTTCAGCTCGATCGGCATTTCCAAGAAACAGTGGGGGACTTCGCCGCGCTCGAGACCGTGAGTCCATGGGAAGTTTGCTTTCTGGCAGGGCTCTCGATTTTGCGTGGGGCAGAGCAATTCGGGTTTCGTTTCCCCGAGATCCACGAACGCGAGCTTGCCCATGCGTGGCAAGCAGCCGCGAAAGCATCGGGCGTGGAGCATCCGCCGGAAATCGATGTCGCCAAACTCGCAAAACAAGTGGCTGTACTGGCTTCGAATGTCGTTGGCGGTGGTGTCGGGGTGGGACTTGCTGCGCTCGGAGCCGTTGCCGATGCGGGAAAGTGGTCATTACCATTTGGGCGGGTGACCCGAGTTCTGCACGATAGCGATGCGTCGGCCAAGTCGATTCTTCATAGCGTCAATACGTTGATTGGCTTGGTACAACAACGTTTTCGTCCTATTTTGTTGATCATCGATGGCCTCGATTACATCAAGGACGTTGACCGAGCGAGAGATTTGTTCATTGATTCTCATATGATCTCGAACCTCGATTGCCGCATGGTCGTGTCGGGACCGTTTGCGTTGCGACACAGTCAATTCGTTGCGGGAATTCAATCGCGATTGTCGATTGTCGCGCCGCTCGTAAACGTTCCAGTTCTTCGCCATGATGATCCTACCCAATATGGCGATGGAATCGAGTTTTTCCGGGAGTTGTATCAAAGGCGCATCGTCGGCCTGGGTTCGTCCGCCTCCGGGCTGCTCGCACCAGCACTCCTCGATAAGTTGTCGTATTATAGTGGAGGCCGCGCGCGAGAATTCGTGACGATGATTCGGCGTCTTTCCGAAGTTGCATATATTGCCGATGCCTCGACTGCAACGACAGAAATGGTCGATCGTGTTTTACGGGAAAGGCGTTTGAAACAAGAAACTGGTTTGCACAAAGGCCACCTCGAGCTATTGCAATCGGTCGTCGATGATCCTCGACACGAACGGCCTCGAGATCCTCTCGTCGAAGAACTGTTGATATCTGGATCGCTCCTTCCGTATCCAAACGAGTCGGAATGGTATTACCCGAATCCTCTGCTCATGATGCACAAGCTCCGAACCTCAGCTTCATCGACGAAATTGTCGTAAGTCTGAGTCTGAGCCAAGGCGGCACGATTGCGCTCGTGGATCGGGCGCACGCGTCACACCTTGGGGATCTTGTGCGCGCACTTCGGCATCGATGGCCCGACGTCGATGTATTCACGCGAATGGAGGAAATCGATCGTCTCGGCGAAGGAAGTGTCTTCGTTTTGGCGCCGAAGACTGATCAGGTGGAAACCTTGAATTTTCGCCGGCAGATTTTTGCGGATCGAAAGTTCAAGGTGGTTTTGTGGTGTGATGAAGCGACGACCGTGGCATTCGCTCGAAAAGCGGTCGACCTTTTCGACTGGGTTTCCCATCGCCAAGAATGTCCGTCGGGTCCTGCGCCATTCGCTGTACGAGGATTTCGGGCTGCTTTCGAAGCGCAATGGCCGGTGGTGTGGAATGGATCCGAGCGTAAAGAAGATCTGGAGGAAGCACTTCGGGCCGTTTTTCCTCAAGAAACCATTTCGGTATTTGATGGAGCGGATCCTTACGACCAGCTCGTCGAGCACATGTCGTTGCCAGAAATCATCATCGTGCATGTGCCTTATGCGCGGGCGTTGCGACGCGTGCGGTGGGCCTACGCGGAATCGAAACGCCAGGGGCGATTGGTGCTCGTGGCGCCGGGACTCGATTGTCCAGGTTTTTGGCCTGTGCATGATCGATTTGAGGATCTCGGCAAAGCGATTGCGGTTCTGGAGGAAAAACATGCCACGACGCCGGGCGCATTCGCGGCATTGCTCGAGCTGGAACCCGAAGCGATCGAATACGTTGCGAAGCGATTGGTGGGCGGCGTGCAGAGTGCGGATCTGATTGAAGCAGTGGGCGAAAAACTGGATCCAACAACGGGTTTGGCACGGTACGTGGGAGAGGAATTCCGCACAATGGATGGGGAACAGAAGCTGCCGAGCAACAATCCTTTCCTGTTGCGAGCGGCCTGGGTCCGGTGGCGAGCAAAGAACGCTCTCCTGCGCCGAATCAAAGAGAATGCGGGATTCGACGGGGTTCATTACGTTTTCAAACACGGGTTGAGTGTTCGAACTGAGCCAACTGACCGCGCGTGGATAATGGAACAAGTACTTCGGCACCATGAGCAGCCTGGTTTGACGTGGATTGCTTTAGCAATAGCTGCCGAGTCTCTTGGGGATGCAACGATTTCATCGCGCTGGCTTTCGAGATCGGCCATCCACTATCCAGGAAGCATCAAGGCTCTACGGGAAAATATCGAAAGGGCCGCAAGAGATCGCTTCCATCACAACGAGCGAATCCAGTACGCAGGATTAGGGGCGTCGGTTTATTTCCCACTTTGCTGCATCATGTTGGCTGCTTTGGGGGCCTTGGACATGGTCGTCTCTTGGGGTGCATGGAGGAAAAACGGCTTCTTGGGCATTTGGTTTGTCGTTCTTGGCACCCTTGGAGCATGGTCATCTCGAATTCTAGGCTCGTACTTGCGCAAGAAGTACATTGATGCCCCAGGTTGGGAAGATCTTGCAGAAGGTCGATTCCTCGATTTCGAGGAGGAAAACGCTGAAGCTATTCGACAAAAACTCGGCAAAGCCAAAACATTGCACGACCAAGACAGCCCCGACACGGCATCTTTCACGCGCGAGACGCTCGAATTTGCGCAAGCAAAGCTTGGTCCGGAGCATCCCCTCACCGAAGAAGTCGCGCAATTTCTAGCTCAGTTGCTTCTTGATACAGGCCGCCCCCGTGAGGCATGGACGACCGTCGAGCCATTGTTGTGGCCCGACCGCGAGATGTCTGCCGAACTTGCGTTCCTCACGGCCCGCATTCTCGCGCGTACGGGTCGCACGGATATCGGCATCCGCATCCTTGCGCGACTCACAGGTGAAACCATTGCGGCGACGAATACGTTATTGCCGTCGACGAACAACACTTTGACTCCCGACGAATCATTTTCGGAACGACTGCTGCAATGCCCAGCCAATGCGTTAGCTCGAGATCCAGGCGCATTCTTGGTCCTGGTCGATGCCTTGCTCGCTCAAGGTCGTTATCCCGAGGCTTTATCCATTGCGCGCAAAGCGTCGACCACATTTTCGCAATCGAATGACGAAGCGAGTGCCGAACTGGCTGCACGGGTGATCGACCTCGAGCGGCGCCAACGATAACAAGACGGAAGCTCGAGTCGGTTTAGGTGCTCGGCAACCATTATGACATGCTGCCCGGGCGAGAGCAGGTTGGTTATTTGCGCTTGTACAAAAAGGCCACGGGCGCAGGGCCATTTCAGGCTCACTGCACCCGCGGGAAATGTCGAGGATCAGAATTCACGTCCGTGCCTGACCCACGAATCGGTTTCGTACGGATCCGGGGGTTGCGCGACCGAAACGTTCGTTGCCGACGTATTCGTTTGCGGAACTTGGACCTCGGGAACCGTAGCGTTTGTCTCGATCACCCAAGACAAGAACGAAAGCGTTACGAACACCGCCAAAACAAGCAATGAAATGACGGTACATACCAACGGCATGCGGGTTCGAGCGCCTTCGATGTGCAACATCGTTTGCGTCACAAATGCCTCCTCATGCGGCGGACGAATGGAAATACGCGAAAGATTGCGCGGAACCTGAATCCAGGTTTTTTTCAACGCGTCCGTATGTGGACTTTGCGCGCCCGGGACGACGATTTATTTCGTCCGAAGAGCAGCGGCTGAAGGGAACGTGGAAGGGCGAGGGAAAGCCAGAAAAATGGCTTTACGAGCAGGACAAAAAATGTCCGGTCGAAACACGGATGCTTCGACGGATGTAATTCAGTTGACGGCTCTCCGCCGTACTCGAGCGCATGGGCTCCTTAGTCGTATGAGGACCCTTTTTTATTTCAAAAAATTTTTCGAGTGCTGATTTTTTTGTTTGGCGCCCGCGGGCCTCGAACGCCGGACCGGATTGTAGGAAGCTCAACAGCGGGTCCAACGTCGTGCGAACGCTTTCGCTTCCCTCCACAACCGCGCTAACGTGCGTCGCGTCTCTGGGAACCGCGCCATGAAGTTTGGCTGCGGCGCGAGGCATGTTGCCACGGTATGTTGGGAAAAATGGCGGACTTGCGTTATTACCCCACAACCATCACGACCGCGCAAACAAAAGCGCTCCCTTGGCAATCGATAGCGGCGTAT
>DAOMZH010000018.1:0-33576 GCA_035437985.1 Polyangium sp. (in: bacteria)
AGCACCGCATCCGCTTGCACGCGATCTCCGCTGCGATCCAGGGCCAAAGCAAGTGACATCAAGACGTCGTTCGTCAGGGTCGTAGGCGGACGTTGCCGAGCTTCCCGCAGATACGCGATCGCTTCATCCAAAGAGGGCGTTGATCCTGGGTTTGTCGGAGGTGTTTTCGCCGCAACAGCCATCGACACATGCGCCGCTTCGAGCAACACCAAGACGCGGCGATCCGCAGGCGCGAGAAGATCAATGCGGGGAACGAGCGCGCGATACACGGCGAGCGCTTCGTCGAGTTTGCCCGTTTTTCGGAGAACCTCCGCAAGATCGTGCATCGTCGGTGGATCTTCGACACTTCGGGCGTCGATGGCGCGGGCCGCTTCGAAATCCTTTGCGGCATCGTCGATTTTTCCCAGGGCAAACGACGCTCGCGCGCGAAGGACCAAAGGCGCCGCGCGACCTGGCAACACACTGTCGGCAGTTTTGGCAGATTCCGCAGCGGCCTTTGGATCCGAGGCGAGTTGCGACTTGGCGCGAGCGACCAGATCGCAATAACGACCGAGTTCCGGGGTCCGAGCGAGTTGCCAGATGGTAGGTCGTCGTGACAAACCACCGCGCACGGTCGACATGCACTCGCGTGGTCGTCCCGATGCAGCAGCTGCTGTCGTGAGGCTGGTGCTTTGATTGGAAAGGAGTGTCGGTGAGGTCAGGAGCAACGACACGATGGCGGCGCCGACGAGCACGTTGTGAGCATATCACGCGAGGGAAAAAAGCTCTTGAGAGAATGAGTTGACACTCCTAGCGGAACTGATCAACAATCCGTCCCGCACTCGGACCTCCTTCATCGAATCGTTAGAAAGGCTCGCTCCATGGCCCAAGCAGGAAACATCCTCATCTACATCTCCTCGGCCTTTCCCCTCATCGGGATGCTCTGGTCCTTCAAGGACACAGTGCCGTTTGGAGCGTGGATCCTGTTCTTCTTCGGCGGGATGATCATGTCTGGCGTTGGTGGTGCCCTCCAAGCGATGGCCGCACGTCAGCAAGTCTGATCGTGGTTTGACAGTTCAAACTTTTTGCTCGTGAAGTATACGAGTATGGACGCGCTTGCTCGCGAAGGGCAAGCGCGTTTTCATTTTGTACGTTTCGTTGGGCGAACGCTGCGCCAAGACAAACTCCCCGCGCCGGGCGATCGTGAACGCACGGGGAAAGTTTGTCTTGGGTACATGCGTTGGGGTGGACAAACGAGCGGGTGATCGATCAGAGGGGCGAGGGGGTCAAGGGGACCTGGACCTAGCCGCGAACGTTCCCAAATATTTCGTCGACATCGAGATTCGACAGATCGTGCTTGGCTCGAAACGCCTGGAGATTGTCCCAAATGTCCACTTTTCGCGACAAAAAGCGCTCGTACTCGGCGGCGGAAATTAGCAGCGCAACTGCCTTGCCCCGTCGGGTGAGTCGAATGTGCCATCCACGTTCGGCCTCGCCCACGAGCGACGGTAATTGTTTGCGAGCTTCAGCAATTGAGCATTGCCTGGCCATAGAGATAGCCATCTGCATCAAGAGGTGATTGCTCACCCAAACGCATCTTTCACGACGATCGTTTCATCGCGCCTTGGCCCGACCGATACCAAATACACTTTGACCCCGACCGCATTTTCAATGAAATCCACGTAATCGCGCGCGGACCGCGGTAACGCATGAATCGACCGCGCCGCCGATAACGATTCTTTCCACCCCGCCAATTCCTCGTATACCGGACGAACCTTGTCGATATGCCGAATGGGCAATTCCGTCGTTCGTCCCTCCGGCGTGTCGTACGCCACGCATACTTTGATTTTTCCTAGACCCGTCAAGACATCGAGCTTCGTGACGGCCAAACCATCCAGGCCATTGACGCGCGCCGCATATCGTAATGCCGGCAAATCCAAAAACCCCGTTCGTCGCGGCCTTCCCGTCACCGAACCAAATTCGCCACCCGCGACCCGAATTCGTTCCCCAAGCTCGTCATGCAATTCCGTTGGGAACGGTCCTTCACCCACCCGCGTCGCATATCCCTTCGTGATGCCAATCACGCGCTTGATCCGCGTTGGACCAACCCCCGCACCCACACACGCGCCACCTGCAACCGCCGATGAGGACGTGACAAACGGGTACGTCCCGTGATCCAGATCGAGCAGGGTGCCTTGCGCGCCTTCGAAGAGCACGCGTGCGCCTTGACGAACCGACTTGTCGATGAGCGCTGCCGTGTCCGTGACAAACGGCAAAATACGCGGAGCCAGCTCGCGAAGCTCGGCCATCATCCCAGCAAGCTCGGGTACTTCACCGCCGAACGAACGAATGATTGGAGCCCAAACGGATAAGTTCGCGGCGAGTTTTTCTTCCAGAACCCCAAGGTCGTAAAGGTCGCCTACGCGGATGCCGCGGCGGGCCGCTTTGTCTTCGTAACACGGCCCAATTCCACGTTTTGTCGTGCCAATCTTCTGCGTGGGGCTCGCGCCACTCTCCCGCAGATCATCGACCACGCGATGGTACGCAAGCACGAGGTGCGCGAGATCCGACATGAAGAGACGGCCCTTCGTCGAATAACCACGAGCTTCGAGGGCATCGATCTCGCTCATCACGACGGCTGGGTCGATGACCATGCCTTGGGCCATCACGCAGCGTGCTTCAGCCCGCAAAATGCCGCTCGGCACAAGGCGCAACACGATTTTCTCGTCGCCGACGACGAGGGTGTGACCTGCATTCGGCCCGCCAGCGAAGCGCACGACGACATCCGCACGTTCGGTGTAGATATCGATGATTTTGCCTTTGCCTTCGTCGCCCCACTGCGCGCCGACAATCACGACCGCACTCATCCCGACTCCTCTCGTGTCTTGTTCGATGCTCGTTTCGAGTTCGGTCCTCTTGATTCGAGTTCGGTTCCCGAACGAGCGGCGTGCACGTTAGTACAGTCGCGCCACCTCTCAAGCGCTCTGCGTCACGCCTTCTCTTCAGATCGCATCGGCCCTACAGAGCTTCCATTGCCCGAGTCGCTCGGGGATGGTACGTGTCGAAGAGGAACGCGGGGTGCCTTCGTCCTCGCAGGAGCGAGCCCACTATGGGTCGATTGAGCATTACCGAACTGCTTCTCATTCTCGGCGTCGCATTGCTGCTTTTTGGAGCGGGACGCGTCGCGGACATCGGCAAGGGCCTTGGCGAAGGGATCCGGAACTTCAAAAAGGGCCTGAAGGACGAGGATCCGCCGAAGGAGCTCCCCAAAAAGAGCGAAGAAGGCGGCGAAAAGTCCTCGACGTGAACTTGGCCCGCTGCAGCTTCTGTTCCTTCTGACAGACGCCACGCACCAGGATCACGCAGTTTCACGTCGCCACGCTTCGAGTTTGGACATTTTGGGGTTCGAGACGCTTTCAGCGCTCTTCGCCCCAAACCCCACGTCGACGTTGCTTCCATCGCGTCTATAATCCACACCAATCCTATGAAGATTTCCGGGCGCCTTGGGAAGTTCGGTATCGTTTCTGCTTCGCTCATCACCGCCTCGTTTTTCGCGGCGCAATTCGGTGTCGGAGGCTTGTGGCGCGGTTTCGAACCCGCCCTCGCGGTCACCGCAGCGAGTCCTACAGCCAAGCCACCGTATGACCTGACGCGCCTCGATGCGGTCAACGAAACCCTCAAACTCATTCGCGACAAATACGTCGAACCTGGACGGGTAAAACCCAAAGAGATGCTGCTCTCGGCTCTCAACTATGTCCAGCGCGACGTCGCGCAAGTCATCATCACCCAAGACGGCACCGACGAAGTCACCGTCCGCGTCGAAAACAAAGAGAAGAAATTCCGCGTCGACAACGTGCAAGGACCTTGGGATGTGTCCGCACGCCTCCGCGAGATTTTCGGGTTTCTCCAGACAAGCCTCAAAGGCTCCGAAGTGGATCTGCGCGAGGTCGAGTACGCCGCGTGCAACGGCATGCTGCACACGCTCGATCCGCACTCCACGTTCCTGAGCCCCGAAGCGTACAAAGAGATGAACGTCTCGACGTCGGGGCATTTCGGCGGCTTGGGGATTGTCATTTCAATCCGCGATCAAGTCCTCACGGTCATCAATCCGATGCCCGACACACCTGCTGGACGAGCCGGGATCAAGCGCTTCGATCGCATCGTCAAAATCAACAACGAATCGACGCTCAACATGCCGCTCGATGACGCTGTACGACGTCTTCGTGGCGATCCCGATACGAAAGTCACCGTGTGGGTCACGCGCGATGGCGAAGGTGGATGGTCAACACCCAAGCCGTATGAGCTCATGCGTGAAGTCATCAAGGTTCGTTCGGTCGAGTCACGCGCGCTCGATGGCGGCGTGGGCTATGTGCGCATCAAGAATTTTCAAGCGACCACGAGCGCCGAGCTCGATGCGGCCCTGACAGACCTGCGCACGAAAGGAAACTTGAAAGGGTTGGTCCTGGACCTCCGGGGCAATCCTGGAGGGCTTCTGGATCAAGCCACGCGTGTTGCCGACAAGTTCGTCGCCAATGGCGTGCTCGTCTCGACTGTTGGTGCATCCGAAGGCCGCGATGAAAAGAAAGCGCACGGCCCAGGCACCGAACCTCCGTACCCGATTGCCGTGCTCGTCAATGGCAGCTCCGCGAGCGCGAGCGAGATTGTCGCCGGTGCCCTGAAGAACCACGATCGCGCGGTCATCATCGGCACGACGACGTTTGGCAAAGGCAGCGTGCAGTTGGTTTTTCCGGAGGTAACTCCTGAAAAAGCCGCGCTGAAACTGACGATCGCGCAGTACCTCACGCCTGGAGATGTCTCCATTCAAGGCGTGGGCGTGACGCCCGATGTCGAACTCGATCCGATGACCGTCGATGACCTCGAGATGGATCTGACGATGCAAAAGGATGGATTGCGCGAGCGTGATCTGTCCGCACATCTGACGAACGGCAAAGCTGCACCCGCGTCGAAACCGCTCGAAACCGTGCGTTATCAACTCACGAGCACCGAGCGCGAAGAGATGCGCGAGCGTGGTGGCGATGTCGACGATGACTTCAAGGTCGACTTTCCGATTCGGTTTGCCCGGGACTTCGTCCTGAAAGCACCGCCAGCTCAACCCCGAACAGCGCAAGTCGAAGGCACGAAAGACTTCATCGAGCAGACTCGGAAAGACGAACTCGGCAAAGTTGCGGGGGAACTCCAGAAGCTCGGAGTTGATTGGGCAGACGCTCCGAATGACGCGCAAGGTCCGCAAAAGAATGAGATCGAAGTCAAGATCGCGACCGATCGGACAAACGACGAAGTCATCGCGGGCGAGCCGATGAATCTCACGGTGACCGTGAAAAACAACGGCAAGCAGCCGATTTATCGTCTGCGGGGCACGACCGAGAGCGACAACGGATACTTGGCGCAAAAAGAGCTGATTTTTGGCAAGATCGCGCCAGGACAAACCAAGTCGGCGAAGGCGCCTCTGGGGTGGTGCGACGTCGAAGGGCGCAAAGCCGGGACGACGAAACCGCGCACGGCGAATCAGAAACGCGTGTGCAAGATCCCGATGGATGCGCTGACGCGTAGTGATGGGTTGCGGGTGAAGTTCGAGGCGGCTGGTGGGTTCGAACCAGCGCCGGTCGAGGTTCGTCCGACCATCAAGGCTCTGGAGAGGCCGCTGTTCCAATACGCGTATCAGCTCGCGGATGATCGAGGCGGTAACGGCGATGGTCGCATTCAACGTGGCGAAGCGGTGTCCTTGTACCTGACGGTCAAGAACATTGGTAGAGGCCGATCGTTTGACTCCCAAGCAAATATCTCGAATCTCTCGGGCGAAGGATTGCTTCTTCGTGCTGGTCGGTTCGACATCTCGAACATGAACCCCGGCGATGTGCGCAACGTGGTGTTCACGTTCGATGTGCAGTCGCAGCTGCAAGATCTCGAAGCGTCATTGAGTTTGTCCGTTGGCGATCGCGACCTGCGCGAGTATGCGACGGAGAAGATCAAGATTCCGGTGCTCACGACGGCGAGCATCACGAAAGAAACGGGCACGCTGAAAGCAGGTTCGGAAGGAGCAACCCTGCTCGCTTCGCCTGATACGGCGGCGATGGTGTTCGGTCGTTTGCGCTCGGGCGAGTCGGTCAACGTGCAAGGGAAAGCTGGCGATTTCTACAAGGTGGATCTCGGCAACTCGCGTTTTGCGTTCGTCCCGGCCGCACAGATGTCTCCAGGTGGATCACCTGCAGCAACGCCGTCGTTCGAGGATGTGTACACGAAGGCGCCTCCGACGCTGGAGATTGCGGCGGCAGCGCTCGCGACGCGCGACGAGAAGATGAAGATTTCGGGCGTGGCTTTCGATGGCGAACGCTTGCTCGATTTGTACGTCTTCGTAGGATCGCGGAAGCTTTACTACAAGTCGAATCGCGATGGCGCTGACCTGAAGAAGACGAGTTTCGACTTCGATGCGCCGCTTCGTCCGGGGGTCAATGTGGTGACCGTCGTGGCGCGCGAGAATCCCGACACGGTCACGCGCCGGACGATCATCATTCGCAAAGACGCTGCGGATGGTGCGATTCTGAAGACGCCCAAGACCGATGATCCCGTTGCCGATTGGCTCGGTGAGCCCGATGCGGAGCTCCCCGAAGATTGATCGATGACGAGAATCACCTCGTTTCCATCAACACCATCAACACCCAACAATGACTAGATCTGGTACCTTCGCGCCGTGGGACTGCTCGCCTGGCTTGGATTGAAGCAAGGGGAAACGTACCCCAACCTCGATGCTCTTCTTGCGGAGCTGCGTCGAGCCTTGCCCGATGATGAAAGCGTCGTCTTGCGATACATCGCGGCTGTTGCGGTGTTGCTCGTGCAAGTGGCGAGCGCCGACGGGCGTTTTACCCGGCGCGAAGAGCAAACGTTGCGGGAGTTGCTCACGCACATCCGCGGCCTCAAGCCGAAAGACATCGATGTGGTGGCCAAGGGCCTCGAAGGCACCGTGACGGAATTGACCGACGAGGAACGTGCGGTTTGCGTGCGGCAACTCAAGGCGATTTGCGATGGGCGCGAGCGGTTCGAGGTGGTGCGTCTGTTGGCGAAAGTTGCGGCAGCCGACGGCAAACTCACGGAGCCTGAGCAAACGGAGTTGCGGCAAGTGGCTTCGGAACTTGGTGTGCCGGAGGAAGAGATCGAAGAGGTTGTAAAAGAATCGTCGTGAAACGAAGCGGTGATTGTCCGGACGATCAGGTGCCTTGGTGGTTGGCTTGATCCGAGGAACGCTGTTTCATGGCCGAGAGGGCGACGAACAGGACGAAGATGGCGGCACCAACGATGGCGACGAAGGTGCCGGCGTTGAAGACGTAGTGCCAGTCGCGTGATCCGGCCAAACCCATCACGAAGATTCCGAGCAGGGCGACACCAGCGCCGATGACGGGGTCGGGCCCTTCGTTAGGAGTGGGCGTAATTTCGTGCGGCCCGGAGGTTTCTTCGGGCTTGGGTTTGTCGGGTGTTTCGGCGCTCGATTCCATTGCGGCCTCCCGTGCTTGTGAGCCTAGCAGGGGTTGGGGGTCTTGCGCGACTGGCGGCTCAAATTGTTTTGGAGGGGTTTGGGGAGGAGCATCATTCGAACTCGAAGTTCGATTGGGCGACGTGTGGGGTGCGTTCGACGGTTTTGATGTTTCGATGGCCGAGGTGGATGATTTCGGCTCGGTAGAGAAGGTCGCCTTTGGCGTTGATGATTTCGCCTTCGATATCGTTCCAGGGAAACGCGGTGCTCGAGGTGGAGCGCATGATTGCGTGTTTTTTGCCAATACGAACGCGATATGTATTGCGCTGAGCGTTGAGGGATTCTTGGCCTACCGTCGCGGTGACTTGTTCCGATTGGAGCAATTGTTCCGTTTCGACGGACATGAGCACGGTTCGTCCCAACAGATTCTTGAACTTCTCGACGGAGATGAGGACGAGACGATCGCCTTCGATACGAGCAGCGGACAGGACTTGGTCGCGGTTTGTCGGAGCATCACCGAGTCGCACGCGATATTTTTCTTTCTTGCGACCTTGTTCGAGGATCACGTCGACATCGAGCGTGTCGTCGACGCGTCCGATGACGCGTTTGGTGAGGGTCGTTGGCACTTTGGGAAGACTGCCAGTGAATTGATAAACGATGAAGTCACCCACATCGCGCTGCCGATACTCATGTCGCGCCTCGGGTGCGCTCACGAGCGTATATCCAGGCTGAGCTGTCGGAGTGGCATACACCATGACGATGGGGGGCGTTTGCGGCACTGCGGGGTTCTGTTGAACGGCCGCTTCAGTGCAACCGAGAGCAATGATCGAAGCCAGGGGGAGGAGGAGCCGAATCATGAGATCCAGGTACGATTGGATGGCGTGTGTGGCCCAATTTTTTGCGCAACGAGATCCTCCCTGGTCGCCTGACCTGGTGCACACCTGATCCAGGTGGTGCATTGATGCCCCACCCCCGTACCTCGGTTGAGCGCACATTTGCGACGCCCGTAACTGTTACACCAAAAAAAAGCACCCGTACTGGATGGCGTGGGGCATGCATTATGGACCGAGGGCCTTTTCATCCCGACGTTGAGAAGCGATCATCACTGTATGGGCACGATGGGAAAAAAGTCAGCAAACCCTAAGGTTTTTCGCACCGTCTTGATGGGCCTGGGCATGTGTGTGCTCGGGGCATTGGCTTCGGCGATTGGTTGCGTGCAGCAGCCGACGCAGCTCGAGCCGTTGACGGGTTCGTCTGGAGGAACCAGTTCGAGCAGTTCGTCCGGGGGCCAGGGGGGCGAAAATCTGGGGCGAACGTTATTTGCGGGGATGCAAGCGGAATTGATGACGTCTTGTGGCAATACATGTCACGATATTGCGGGGCTCGCGGATACGCCATTTTTGGCGGGGCCGGATCGGTACCAATCCTTTGTGAGTTGGCCTGGAATTGTCGCGGCGACGCCGGACCAGAGCATATTGCTAACGCATTCCGTCATGGGCACGTCGCATCCGGGGACGAATTTGGATTCGCCGTCGCTCGTCAATACGTTATTTCCGAAGGTCAAAGCGTGGCTTGCCGAGGAAGCGAAGGTGTTTGTCGAGCCGCCCCCGCAACAGGGACCGCATATCGAGCCATTCGCACCCATCATTGGATTTAATGCGGTGTATTTGCAGCCGCTCGGACCAGAATTCTCGGGTATGGCCGTGACGTTCAGCGCGGATTTTCTGACCGCCACGACGCTCGAATTAACCGATATTCAGGTGCATCCGACGTCGAAGGCAGGCGTGCACATGGTGCATCCTTTGTTCGTGATGTATCCGGTGAATGCGCTGCCCAAGCCTGATGAAGTCGATAGTTTTTCCAATGTGGATCAGACATTCGACATTGGTAAATCCGGCCAGCTTGGTCCTGGTACCGTACTTTTGCTCAATTGGGAAAAAGATGCGCGACTGAGTTTGGCGTTCGAAAAAATCGAAGTGGTTTTACCGCCGGACATGGATGCTGGTGACGGAGGAATGGATCCGACGGGTGGTTGTAAGGATCTAGCGTCCTTCGATGCGAATGCGAAAGGTCCGCTGCAAAATCGCTGCTTTGGTTGCCATGGAGGCAACAATGGCCAAGCGACGGCAGCGGTCGATATGTCGGCATTGGGAAGTGATACGGCGAAAGCTTGTGCACAAGTGCTCAATCGTGTGAATCCGGCCGACCCTGCGTCGAGTCAGATTTTCATCACGACGGATCCGGGCGGAAATGCATCCCATCCCTACAAATTCGGCGGAAACGCCGGGACGTTCGGTACATTCCGCGACAATCTATCGATATGGATTGCCGCGGAAAAATGAGAGCGAGGAAAGGCAGGCGGCGGATGAAAAAAACTTGGTTACTCGGCTTGCTCGCCGCACTTGGAGCAAGCGCATGTTCGGGCCAGGGGCCGACGAGCCTCGATCCTGGATCGAACAATAGTTCGACGACAAGTGGCGGTAGTACGACGACGACGGGTGGAGGCACGACGACGGGTGATTTCAACAATCCTCCGCCGGTGCCGAAGACCGTTCTCGACGATCGCGTTTTGAGTTATCCCGATGCATTACGCACGGCATCTTTGAAGCTCGTGCGTAATTTGCCGACGCTTCAACAGATCAAAGATCTGCAAAATGCGACCGACAAGAAGGCGATGTATGAGCAACAAATCGATGCCATGCTCGCGGATCCGCGTTTTACCACGCGCATGATCAAATGGTGGCAAGATACGATGCGTCAGGGTGGTGGAGCGGCCAATGGCAAACCGAGCCGCAATACGGCGCCGACGTTTGCCGCGCGCGTGATGGTCGAGGGTCGTCCGTATACCGACCTTTTCACGGCTACGACGAATACGTGTCCAACGTATGATGCGGCGACGAATACGTTTGCCGATGCAAACTGCGACAATGGAGTGGCGACCCACGCAGGTGTCTTGACAAACCCGGGCGTCATGATGCAGTTCTTCAGCAATATGGCGTTCCGTCGGGTGCGCTGGGTGCAAGAGGTTTTCGCGTGCACCAAGTTCCCGGCCGAGTATGCGGCCAAGACTGAACAAATCAATGGTGCCGATTACACCAATCCCTGGCCGTTTGCCGCGCTCGCTACGAGCCCGATCAACTTCCAGGATACGTCGTCGGTCGTTTGCGCAAATTGCCATTCGACGATCAATCGCATCGCTCCCTTGTTCGCCAATTTCGACGCCGATGGCCAATGGATGAATTCGTCCCAGGTCGTAACGCCGACGGTCCCCGATCCGCTCACGACCGAAATGAGTCATTGGCTCAATGGCGGAGAACCATTGGCTTGGCGCAAGGGTGCCGAGGTCAAAGACTTGCCCGAGCTTGGACAAGCAATGGCGAAGGATCCGGATGTTGCCGAATGCGCGGTCGCGCGTATGTACAATTTCGCGATGTCCAAGGAAGATATCGTGAGCGACTTGGCGACGATACCGCTCGAAGTGCTTCAGCCGCACATCGATGAATTCGTTGGCAATGGTATGAACCTCAAAGAAACGTTGCGCAGCATTTTGCTGAGCGACGATTTCGTCAAGTTCTAGACGCTGCGGAAAGAAAGGAGAATACGATGAACCGCACTTTCTCGATGTTTTTCCGCGGCGCAGCGATTGCCCTCGGAGTAGGTCTATTCGCGATGGCTTGTGTAGAGCAGCCTTCGGGAGATTTGAAACCGACGCCGGCACCGATCGATGATCCGACCGATGCATTCGAAAATCAGCCTGGCGTATTTGCAGGTGGCGAAGACAATACGCAAAGCCACATGGGTGACTTGAGCGATTTCGGGGCCAAAGATCCTTTCGAGATTTTGGCGCAGCGCCAAGAAGAAGGCCCGGCCGAAATTCGTACGCGCCTTCATTCGTGTCAGAAACTCCAAAATGCGGCTTTACGCAACGTTTTGGAGTCGCTCGGCGTGGACATGAATGCGACGGCCACTCCGCCAACGGCAGGTGAACTCCTGCAAGCCGGTGGTGGAGCGCTGGGCGCGGCGAGTTACGATGCGCGTGTGGGCGAAGCCTTGGTATGGAGTGCCGCGGGTGCCGCGAAGCTCTTCGATATCTTGGTTCAGGCTGCACCCGAGATCATCGCCAATATCGGCAGCGTCGACCAATGCAAGGTCGATGGCGTGGGCGTGCAAATGTTCAACGACCAAAATCAATGCAATGCAGACGCGATTGCCTGCATTACGGGCCGTCCCGCTACGGCCGATCACGTTGCGGTTTGTAATGGAATCGTGACGAAAGCGAGCAGTGTGGACAAGGGTAAGAGGATTGCCGTCGCCACGATCATGGCGGGGGCACTTTCGTGCGAGTGAGCGGAGGAAACCATGGTCGATGACAACCTCAAGAACCTCGAGGGGAATTCCCGACGGAAGTTCCTGCGTTGGACGACGGCAATCGGCGCTACGCTCGCCCTCGATCGGTCCAAAGTCCTGAATGTAATCAACGATTCGGCAGGCAGTGCAATGGCTGATGATGCCGCATGTGCCGCGACGAACCGTTCGGTGCACCTCGTTGCTGGTGACGGTGGTTTTGCGTGGTTCCAGCTGTTATGGCCCCACGTAGCCATTGCAAAAGCCAACAATGATGGATTTGCGTTCCATTCCAATGGCAACATCACCGACGCAACCGATACGGACAAACCGTTCGTCTATGCGCCGGAGTCGCCGTGGCAAAAACTGGACAAGCGTCGGCGCATTTCGGCATTCATGGCCGGGACGAACCAAACGCACACTCCGACGCCGGGCTCCGCAGCGACACTCGGCAATGGCGTGAGCATGTTGGCAGCTGCTGCGGCCATTCAGCGACAAACCCCGTCGCTCTTGCCGGTCATTGCGGTCACGCCGCTGAATTTCGGAACCGCCCCGGGCGCTCCGCAAACAGCGACCGTGAACAATGCCCAAGGTATGGTGCAGCTCTTCGATAGCGCAGCGTCGAAAGCGACGCTCGCCGTCGAAAGCGATGCGGCGCTTTTCGAGGCGTATTACAAGGCGTACGTCGGCTTTAATGCGGCCGCCGGACGTCCCACCTGGGCGCGCGCGTTGCGTACAGGTAAAACGAGCGCGAACTTCCTCGGGAAAAACCTCGCCGCACAACTCGCTCCATCAGCCGAAGACTTGATGCGCTACAACCTCAATCAAGGAACGGCAAACAAACTCGAACAAATTGGCCGCGCGTTCATTACGACGGCGAAAGCGTTCAAGCTGGGTCTTACCCAAAGCGTCATGATGCCTGTCATGCGGGACGATCCCCATGGCGCATTCAACGACATGAACAATCTGCGGAATACCGTGGCTCAGCTCGGGAAAATGTTCGATGAATTCATGAATGACCTCATCGCCATTCCCGATCCGGTGTGCTCGGCTCGGTCACTTGGCGATAACGTCGTCATGACCGTGCACGGTGATACGCCGAAAAACCCGCGGGATCGTGGCGGTTGGCCGGATGGAACGCCGAACAATTCCAACTGGCTTTATGTCATGGGCAATGGGCATCTCAAGACGGGCTGGTTTGGCGGGGTACGCGCCGATGGAAGCACGGATGGATTCGATCCAACGACGGGCGACATCGTGAACGACCAGCAAAGCAATGCGACGAGCGCGGCGGCTGGTGCAGCGGTTGCATTCGCCGTCTCGAAGGGTGACATGCGGCGCGTGCAGGACTTCTATAGTGGTCCGAGCATTGCGGGCATCGTCAATTCCACTCCCGTCTGAACCTCCTGTCCGACCTCTTCACCAAACCGTCTTCCACTCCGTCGCCAGTTCTGCTTTCCTACATCCATGTGTAGGACGCAGGCTAGCGGCGGAGTCGTCGTCGGGAGGGTCTCGTGAAACAGGGCGGCGCAGCTTTGTGGCTCGAATCCATCGAATCTCCGGAGCTCGAAGTCGCCATGTTTCGCGGCGTCGAGGCGCTGAGTCGCCCGTACCGTTTCGACGTGCATGTGCTTTACGAGTCGGAATTGTTTGCCGCGAGCTCCAGCCTATTGGGAGCGAAAACGCTGCTTTCGTGGTCCTTCGTTGGTGGTGAACGGGCGATTTCCGGAATTGTCACGGCAATCCTTCGCAAATCCTCTTCCACTCGGCACAAACGTCACGCAGTTTTACGAATCGAACCAAAGCTCGCGCTCCTGGACAAACGATTTGGCTCACGCATTTACCAAGACGCAACCCTGATCGACGTCGTCACCCGATTGCTCGACGCTCATGGCATAAAGTCCACGTGGAAACTTTCGCGCACCCAGCCCCGACGCGCATATGTCGTGCAATACGAAGAATCGGATTGGGCGTTTGTCCGGCGTCTTTGCGCCGAATCTGGGATTTTCTTTTATTTCGAGCAACCCACAGCGATCGACGGGCAATCTGGCATTCCGTCCGAGCGTATCGTATTTTGTGACTCTGCCCGTGATTATCCCCCGCTTTTGAATTGGGGTGGAGCAGCGATTGCTGGTCAGATTCCAGCTCTCGCATTTCGGGCAACCACTGGCGCTCTTGGCGACGATGAATGCATTCACGAATTTGCGCTGCGCCATGCTGTACGGACCGAGCGCCTCGAAGTCCGTGATTTCGATTATCAAAGGCCGCAACTCGAATTACGTGCCGCCGCGGAAAACAAGGTCGCGACCAATACGCTGGCCACCTTGGAAACGTACGAGCATCGCGCGGAGTATGTCGAGACAGACGTAGCGCCGGTGCATGCCGAATTGCTCCTGGAAGGATTTCGACGGCGGGCTATCGTCGCCAAGGGAAAAAGCAACTGCCGCGGGCTTTCTGCGGGATATCAATTTCGATTGGAAGGACATCCTGAACCACAAATCGACGGGCAAGCGTATGTGGTCGTGCGGGTCGTGCATGCCTTCGAGCGGCCCGAGACTGTAGGCACAGAGGCCTATTCGAATCGATTCGAATGCGTGCCGGCCGAAGTGGTTTATCGGCCCAAACGGGAACGGAAAAACCTCACGCAAGTGCTCGAATCGGCCATTGTCGTGGGGCCTGCTGGCGACGCGGTGCATACGGATTCGCTCGGTCGGGTCAAAGTGCGATTTCATTGGGATCGTGATGGGCGAATCAATGAAGAGACATCTTGCTGGATTCGAGTTTCCCAGCCCTGGGTTGGCGCTTCTTGGGGCGCGCAATTCATTCCGCGCATAGGCACGGAGGTGCTCGTGAGCTTTTTGGGCGGTGATGAAGATCGGCCCGTGATCGTGGGCTCAGTGTACAATGCCACGTTGCCCCCGCCATTTCCATTGCCCCTCGAAAAAGCGCGGAGCGGCTTCCGAACCAATTCCATTGGTGCGTCAGGGTCGAACGAATTGTCCTTTGACGATACCGGAGGCGCCGAGCTCGTGTATATTCGCGCGCAACGCGACTTGCGGGAAGAAGTCCGCAAAAATCACGATTTGATCGTCGAGGGGGAACAAGTCGTGCAAATTGCCGGCTCGCAAACGGTCGATGTTCAAGGTGAAAGTCATCAACGCGTGCATGGCCGGGCGACCGAGAGTGTGACCGGTGATCGGCAGGTGTCCGTAGGTCGGGATTTGTCGGTGCGGGTTGGCGGTGGAAAAACCGAAATCATCGACGACGTGCAGCGCACCGAGGCTCAGGGCATATCCATTCACGACAAAGGCAATCTCGACGAAATCGTCCTCGGCCATTCGATGCTCGTCGTCGGAACCGAAGATCGTCCTACGGGAAGGAGCGTCGTCGTGTATGGCGCCGAGGCCCATGATGCCACGAAAGGGCTGACTTTGCGGTCGGACACGCGGGTTTTTCTGCAATGCGGTACGTCGTCGATAACGCTCGAACCGGAATGCGTACGTATCGATGCGCAAAAGATCATCGTCAAGGGTCAAGAGCGCATTGTGCTCCTTGGTGATGGTCCGGGCATTGAATTGGGTAAAGAAGCGGATATTCTGGCGGATACGATCAAGCTTTTTTCCAAGGGCGGATCGGTCGAGCTCGATTCTTCGGCGGCGCATGTCGATGGTCCGGTCGTGAAACTCAATTGCGGAGCGGGGGAAAAACCGAATATCGAGGTCGACCCCGAGCGTTCGAGCAACAAGCTCTTCCGCTGGCGTTTCGTTGATTCCGATCATCGACCGTACAAAGGAAAAACCTTGCATTTCGTTACCCAAGGTTTCAAGTGCCGAGGAAAAACCGATGGCGATGGCATTTTCGACACTCCAGTGCCGGAGGATGCATTTCTGGCGGAAATCACGTTATGGACCGGTGTTTTTCCCGAGGGCGAGCGATTGCACTATACGATTCGTTTCGGGGATTTGCCGCCGGCTGCGAGCGTTTATGGCGCGCAGGTTCGCCTCAAGAATTTGGGGTATTTTCGAGGTGCGGATGATGGTGAAATCACGCCACCATTCACCGACGCCGTGCGCCGATTTCAGCTCGAACACGGATTACCAACCTCGGGCGACGTCGATTCCAAAACTGCCGATAAAATTGAAGAAATTCACGGGTGACGGGTCATGGCCAAAGATACCGATGCTCATGGTGGACGATTCATTCGCGCCATTGGTCGCAAGGGAGAGCGAATGGAAGGCCAGCGCCTCGCCGAATGGAAGGCCAAGATTCTTTGCGAGCATGATACGAACGAGGAGTTGCCGCAAAAAATCTATTACGAAACGCCGCGCGCAAACCCGCCTTCGTTTTTTCAAAACAATGGCGCTCGAGGCACGGCCGCTCCCTACGAGCATTCCTTCGTGTACCTCGACGTTGGGGCGTGGATTGGGTCCAAAGATGGGAAATGGGGCGGGACGGACACGGGCGACGGGCGATACCTGAAGCGCGACTTGGGGGTCGTTTGCGGAAGTTTCGTGGCGCTATTGAGTTTTTCGTGTGCATACCACGATGGGGATTGCGAAGCGTGGAAAACCGCGGACAAATCTGCCGAACCATTGGCGAGTTTTGCGCGACTTTTGGAATTGCTTTCGAAACGCGTCGAGACGGATGGTCTGCAGCGCGCGGTCGTGCGCGATTTCATGATCGCCGCATCGACAACTCCGCATCTCGACGAAGATCCGGTGATGTATGTCGTGCTCGGGGATATGCATGTGCCCGTCGTCGATACCTTGGAGCAGGCAAAATCGTGGCCTTTTGAATTCGAAAAGCGAGCCCGAACCAAAGATCGAAAACCAATATGGCAAGGCAGTGGCCGGGTGCCTCGTTTTGGCCGAATCGACGTGCGCGCTTTGGAATCCATCATTGCGCCATCGGTGGCGCCGAAGGGGGATGGCGGTCCGGTATTGCGCGAATTCGCGGGCTTGTACAAGGCCAGGACAGTTTCGGACGTCGGCCCCATTCTCGGACGAGGAATGAGTGTTTCCCACGATGACGACGGACTCCTCGAAGATACCATGTCCGAAGCCGACGCAGAACGTTGGTGGGCGTATTATCACGATGGTATCGAGGGGGGCAAACCAGCGGATATTTTCGAGAATGCCGGCGACGATTTGGTAGAATTTGCCTTGCGCCTCGAAGCCTATGCAAGAGTCGCTCGAGAAGAAAAACGCATTCGCGCTCGTCTCGTGCAAGTCGGTGACATGCTGGATTTTTGGGTAGGATTCAATTGCCACTACGAAACATCCCCAGCCCCGGATTTGCCCGTATCGACGACTCGCTGGGGCGACGAATTCGTGCGCCACTGGGCGTATAACGCCCTCGGAAAAACCAAACAAGGTCGTCAAGTTGCGCGGGCCATGCATCGTTTTTCCGAAGGCGGGCTGAACCCGGTTTATCTTTACGGCAATCACGACAATTACCTCGGCCGCGTGCAAAACGTCAAATACCAGCGTGACGAATCGGGGCGTATCGAAAAACTCGCTCCGCGCACGAGCGTTTTTCAGGCCAAAGGTGTTTTCATCGAACACGGTCATCGCTGGGAATCAAGCAATGCGGATCATGAATCTTTTGGGCAAGTCGTTTCTGGTTTGGCATGGCGAATGCTGGGAGACATCGCGCCCCTGGGCCTATTCGTGACCCAAGCTGCGTTCATTCGTCCCGAACCGATAAGACTATTCGAAGGAAAAGCAGCGGGCGCCATTGCGAGCGGTTATGGACAACGCCTCGATCAAGTCGTTGGCGCAGTCGAACGATTTCTTGCCGCTGGCTCGGGTTTTTCCGTATACGTCATGGGACACACGCATAGCGCATGTTTGACGCGCATCGTCCTTGCGCAACCACCTGCGCCCAAAAAACTCGCCGTCACGGGTACCAGTAGCCCGGACAAACCCCAAGTCGTGCTCACGGTCGAGGGCAAACCATTTGAAAATACGGTTTATGTCGAGCCCGGGCGAAAAGCAACGGGTGTTTCCTGGACGAACATATTGACGGACGGTTGTATCGTCATGGAGGACAAATATGCACCGCCTCGAGGATTCGAGCACGCGGTCAAAGATTCAGCCATTGAAGTCATCACGAAATCGACCGATGCACGGGATGTTCCGAGTTTGCCCCCAGGCGCATACCTTGCCCGGTATTACCTCACCCGTCGTGCGGAAAAACCCGCGCTCGAAAGTTCGAATACCCTTGTCGTCGTTGGTTTGTCGATTGCTGGCGACGAAACGCATCGCGAAGGCATCGATTTCGATTTCAATCCCCAAGCGCAACGATTCGATCGTCCCATCGTATTGCGTTGGGGTTTCGTTCCAGATTCCCTCGACGGACGTGAAGCTTGGTTTGGATTGTTTCGCCCGGGCGAACCTGATCATGCCGTGAGCATCATCGATCCGAATGAACCCGCCGTGCTGCAACAATTGCGGACATCGAATGCGGGTAAAACAGGTTCGTCGCGGCCTAACGGAAGACGTTTTTTCGATGTTCAGCCGCAACACGTTTTTTGGGGTTCTCGGGACCTCGCCCATTTATGGAATGGAGCTTGGGGCGACGTCAGCAAAATGGCTGGAGAATGGCAAGTGCGCGCATTCAATGATTTCGCGCGCAAGAAAAAGCTAGGGCAAATCGAATTCTTCGTGCACGTTGGTGACGAGACCAAAAAATCACGCGCGAAGAAATGAATTTGTTTCGTCAACGCGGACGCGATTGCGCGAGCCATGCGCTATACGCACGCGTCGCGTGCTCGAACGCTGCCCGTGATTGCGGATCGCACGCAAAACGATGCTGATAATGCTTGTCCAAGGCCGCTTTTTCCTCGGGCGAAAGACGATACCGCGCCAATGTTTCAGCATGGCGTGCTGGGGCCATCGATAAGTCGACTACGAGTGACGCGTATTGCTCGATCGTCAGCGACGGCGCCGCGGGACGTGTGCGCTGGGCAAACCATGACGCATAACGAGCGTACGCTTGTGAATAATTGGCTCCCAGGCTTGGATCATTGGCGAGACGCGATTTCCAAACCGCGAAAAATGCCGTCCCCGCTTCCGCAGGTATTCGATAACGCGCCAGCAATTCTTGGACTCGTTCCGGCGCATTATCCCGCTCGGCACAAAGGGCGGCATATTGGTCCAAAGACAAATCCGGAAATGCGGACATAGCCATGGCTTCCGGTTTTCGTTCGGGAATGGGCGCCGGTGTTTCTGCGCGAGCTCCGGGATTCGTCTTCGAGGTTTGAAACGGCAAACTTGCTTTTTGCAGAATGCTGGCGACGTCTTGTGTGCCCCCGGCATGCGTATCTTCGGCTTCGGGGCCTTGCGTCGCATTGGCGATTTTCTCGGCCCGCGCTGCCGCAACTTCTGGCGCAGCGAAGTCTTTCGCAAAGGGTAGTCCTGCGCCGGCCAACAGAGCCTCGACGTCTTGGGTCGCGCCTTCCGCTGGTTTGGCAGGAGAAACTGGAACGGTTGGTCGTTTGTCTTCGACGATCGGCAATGGGTCTGGCGGGGGCGTATATTCGTGGCCCAACGACAAGTCGGGTGTTTTTCCGACGGGAACAACTTCGGCTGCTACTGCCGCATGCCTCGTTTCTTCGCGTTCTGCCGCAGTCGTCGATTCGGCCACTTTGCGTGCGCGGTCGAGCGCCGTCACGTGCAAGCGCCGATATGCGCGCATGCGTTCGGCGTCTTCGTCGATCCACGCCCGAAATTCATTGATGAGAGCGGTTTGTACGTCCTCGGATGCGATATCGTATTTGTCGCGCAGACGCGCCGCTTCTTTGGGGAACACCTGCATTTCAGCTTGAAATGATGCATAACGATCCAAGCCAAATGTTTCTACGCGTCGCAACGTGCGAGCTGCGGGGGTCTCGGGTTTGTCCGGCGCAGCTGCCAATTCCAGGGTTTTTGCCGTTTCGCCCGTGACCGGTCGCGGTCCCGAACGCGCGAGCACGCGCGGACCTACTTCAATGGTTGGCAATGGCGCAGATGTCGAAACGTGTTCGAGGCGGGCGAAGACATCGGGTTTTTTCGCGGCCTGCTCATGCCAGAAACGCTGCAATCGTGCGATATCGTTCGGATTCATCTTGTATCGGCCAAGCAATCGCGAACGATCGGGAGTATTCGAATAGGCTGCAAAAAATGCCGCCCAAGCAGCGGCATCCGTGTCGATGGGCGATACTTTGCGCTTCAAATGATCTTCCGCTGCAATCAATGCTTCGCGATATGCATCCGCAAGACCACTCGCGGCACTGGATTCATGGGTCAATCGAGCTTTCCATTTCGCGTCGGCCCGCTCGAAATCATACGCGTCGATGCGTTCCTTGCGGAGGATCTCGTCGAGCGAAAATTCTTCCGCGAGCGCGGCTTGCACGGCGGCATATTGCGTGAGCGTCACGCCATGCAAAGGACTATCGGCCAATTCCATCGTGCTTTCCGTCACGGCCCGATTCTCCCTCGCTCATTGGCCCACGAGCACCGTGCCCGTGGCCAGAATTTGCCCATTGGGCAAATTGACTGGATCGTTGCAAGTTTCCACTTGGCTGCCCGCATGAGCTGCTTCTTTGTCATTGATGAGCACTTTGCGGGTACCCATCAAAACTTTGGCTTTGTTCGCAGGTGGCGATTGAAATGGTCCCGCTACGGCAATATGTGGAGGCAGGTTGTCCGCGGTGCTGCCCACGACCGCTGCAGGTTTATTTTCTATCAGGACATTGTCACTGAGGTTGTCCGAAAGAACGCCCGAAAAGGGCATTGGCGTGGGAGTCGGGACCGGGCCTGTCGGTGACGGAATCATCACGATGTGCGTGTCTTGCGCCGTGACTTGATCACCCTGTTTTGCCGCTGGCCTCATGATTTCCACCAGCAGTTTCTCATGAGCAGTTCATTGATGCAACGGTCGAGTTGCCCGGCGTGCCCTGATGCTGTTACGATTGGCGACACCGGGAGCGACCGTGACTGTCAAAAACCTTGTGGAATTGCATGTCGGGGCTGTGTTTCGCGAGCGTTACCGCGTCGTGCGCAAGATAAAAGCGGGCGGACAAGGTGCCGTTTACGAAGTGAAGGACGAATCCACGAATCGTCCGCGCGCACTGAAAGTTTTGCATCCGAATCTCGTCGACGATCCCGATATGCGGGCACGGTTTGCCCTGGAAGCACGGATTACTGGCGATATCGAAAGCGATCACCTCGTGCGCATTTCCGACGTCGGAATTGACGAAGCATCGGGTTCGCCGTTCATGGTGATGGATCTATTGCGGGGCGAAGATTTACAAGGCACGGTTGGCTCACGTGGCGCATTGCCTCCGGCCGAAGTGCTCGAATATTTAATGCAAACAGCGCGGGTTCTCGAAAAAACACACGCCGCGAATATCGTGCATCGGGATCTCAAGCCCGATAACTTGTTCGTCACGCGGCGTGACGATGGTTCTCCGTGCATCAAGATTCTCGATTTTGGGATTGCCAAGATCGTGGCCCAAGCCAATGCCAAAAAAACGCGTGCTCTTGGCACACCGCTCTACATGGCCCCCGAACAAGTGCGAGGTGATCCGCAAATTAGCTTGCGCGCCGATGTTTATTCGCTGGCGCACGTCGCTTATGCTTTGCTGACGGGCGCACCTTATTGGGCGGACGAGGCGCAGGTCGACCCAACGCTCGTGAATTTGTTGATGCGCATCATGGCTGGAGCCCAAGAAAGTGCCGTGACGCGGGCATTACGTCGTAATGTGCACCTTCCGCCGGCATTCGATGCGTGGTTTCATCGGGCCACGGCCGTTTTACCCGACCAACGATTCGAAGGTGCCCTGGCACTCGTGAATGCCTTGGGCCAGATTCTAGCTCCGATGAATGTCGCAGCCGCACCAGCCGCACCTCCGCAGGCTCCGGCGGCCCATGCATTTGCGGCACAAACGACCCAAGCCGTGGGCGGATATCCGAATTACCCGCAGGCCAGACAAACCTCGAGTGTGCCCGCTGGTGGAGGAGCTTGGGGACCCACCGCGCAACAAATGCCTTATGCCACGACGGCCGTAGCGCCCCAGCAGCCCATGACTCAACCCGCAGCGCCGCAAAAACCTGCGTTGCCGCTTGTGGCCATTTTGGCGGGTGCGGGCATTCTCGGATTGTTGCTCATCGTCATTTTGGCGGTTGTATTGACATCATCGAGCAAGCCGCCGCCTGTTGCAGCAGGTGGTTGCGGTGCGGCGCTCGCGTGCACGCCGACAAACGTTGCGGATCCGACGCATGCGGATCCATTGGCGCTCCTCGATACGGCGAAGAGTTTGGCGAAGCAAGTGGATAGTTCGGCCAAACTCCTTTCGCTCACCGCCAGCTATAGTCAAAGTGATGGGACGACAAACCTCGAGAACAATCAAGCCATCGTGTACATGTTCATTGATTCGAAGCAGCAGCCCATTGCTGTTTCGGTTGTAAAAACGTTGATCAGCGCATCCCGCGTGCCGTCGAATGCCGCGATTGGCTCGCCTGTTTCCGATCCGAAATGCGCGCCGAAAAAAGTCGTCGCCATTGCGGCCAAAGATGGCGTTTCTGCGGCGCCTACGGTGTCGATCCATTACCGTCAGGATCCCAGTATGTCCGAACCCGGTTGGATTGTGTTCGGCACGGGAACTGCGACCAATGTCGATGACAAAGAATGCAAATGACGCGTAGCTAGATGCGGCCAGGTATTTGGGACGAACCTGCGGCAGGTGGCACAGGTGTTTGGAGAATCTTGGTGAGCAGTTTGCGTGCGGATTCAGCGTCGTTCAAGTCGAGTGCTTCATCCCGCCATAGCTCGACCATGTTTGTCTCGGGAAACATTGCGATACGTTGACAAACATCTACATCCACTGAGCCGAGCCACCGAAGCAAAAGCTTGTAAATCGTGTTGGCATGAGCTTGCGTAACGCCTCGCGAGATCCCTTGCGAGATCCCTTGCGAGATCCCTTGCGAGATCCCTTGCGAGATCCCTTGCTCCTTGCCTTCCGAAAAAATGCTCTTGTACAGCGCGCTTTCCATGAGTTGTGCCTTCTTGATGTACGCCTTGATGAGTTCTGTCGGAACGTCCTCAGCCTCCGCGACGAACCATAATACCGCAAGATGGTCCGCCCGGCGGCTCGAATTTTGAGCATGACGTGATGAAATCGCGTCACGTGCCGATTTTACGGCGATTTCCGTTGCTCCGTTCCGCGCCAGCGGCACCAACGGCCAAAGCGCCGGGGGCCCGCTCGCCAATAACTCCTGCCACTCCATCGCCCGCAAATTGATGCGCGCGTATGTCGAGTACGAACCCGGACCGATTTGCAGCATGCGCGGCGTCATCAGCGACGCAGCTCGATCCCCATACAAATCCCAGACGTGCGACACGACCAGACAACGCTCGCGTCGATAAAGCCGAATCTGCGCCTCCGCTACATCGATCGCCAGCTCCTCCACACTCTGATGACGCCGATGAAATTCAACGTGCGCCACCATCTTCACCCCCTCACGCATCACCAAATAGCTTCCGTCGATATCCCGATCCCGCGAAGGCAAATCCGTTTCGCAAGGCTCGAGAATCGTCAAGTCCGGATCCGCAAAGCCAAACCGAAGAAAATCAGCCGGTTCTTCATGAAGCAGAAACTTCAGTGACTCGTCGAAGGATTCCATGCGTTTTTCCTACGTAAACCCCACCTACCACGGAAAAACGCAAATGCAAATTTTCTCCACCAAAGATAGCATGTTGTGTTCGTCATACCGAACAGCTGCAAGCAAACGGTCCTACTCGAGCACGCCAAACTATTTTCAAGTGATACACGTCGACCACGGCGACGAACCTTCGCCACACATGGAAATGCGTAGACCAAGACGAACGTGATGTTTGGAATTCACGACCGCGGACAGATGCCAAAACAATCGACGTTCAGGGCAGTTTGCCGCCGCTGAACAAGTCGTCGAAGGCTGCATCGAAATCGTCGCTGCTGAGCAAATCTTGGCGCGGTGTGCGTCCTGTCGCCGGATTCACCGGATTCGGTTCGAGCCGTCGAATACGGTCTTGCACGCCGCCACGTGGGTCGCGGTAATTCGGATCGAGCGCCGCGACATGCTTGAAGTAATACAGCGCCTGTTCGGGATTCTTGCGCGCTTCATACGCATCGGCCGTTTCGTATGCCAACGCCAATTCTTGTTCCCGCGTCTTTTGCGGCGCTTCGAGACCCCGCTGAAATGCCGCAATGGCCGCATCCACATTGCCAAATTGCAAGTGAATCATTCCAATCACGGAACGACAAACACATTCCCGACTCGGATCTCGCGCCGCGACCTCGAATTCATTGATGGCATCCGCGTACATGCCCATTTCGCGATAAGCAACGCCAAGGTCATAATGCGTCGCTGCATCCGATTCCGAAATCTGTGCTGTCACCCCCGCTTTGAATTGTTGGAACACCGTATCGACGTTCCATTGCGGGTATTCCGTTTGCGCCACCGCCGCTGGCTGGTCCGCCGTGAAATCACCAATCTGCTCGATCATCCGCGCGATGTCTTCCGCATTCTCGTCAGGCGGAATTTCACTACGCTTCTGACCATAACCCTCCGGCGACGCTTGCGGCACATACGAAGGTCGCGCCATTTGCTCAATTTCGGCGCGCTTGTAAAGCAACATCGGATGGTTCGGCAATCGCAGCAATTGATCGTCGAGCAGCTGCCGAGCATCTTCGAGCAAACCTTGATTGGCAAAAAAATCGATTTGTTCGAGGACGTCTTCGTCGAGCGTTCCGCCATATTGTGACGGCGACGCCACGGGCATGTGCACGTATTGCCCTTGTTCAGCGTAATGGACCGCGACTTGCCCCTGATCCGGGTGTTGCGCATATTGTTGCGGATAACCCCCGCTGACATACGACTCGGCAAAATCGAATCCCTGATTTGGATACGCCCCCGCATTGGGATCATATGCATTGGGATCGTATGCATTGGGATCATACCCTTGCTGCGCATATCCCTGCTGATCGTATTCCTGATAATCGACGGCTTGCGGAACGGCGACGTCGTAGCCAAGCGCCCGCAACATTTGGATCGCATCCGGTTGCGCCGGATCGATCAGCAATACTTCATCGAGCAATTTGGCCGCTGCCGGAACATCACCTTCGACGCTCAAACGTTGCGCAAAGATGAGCATCTGCCGAATGCCGCCGTCTTGATCTCCTGCTTCGATGAGAACGTCACACAGCTTCGACCGCAGATCACGCGACGACGGCACCATCGCCACGCCATCGCGCAAGATCATGATCGCCGACGCAAAGTCTCGAACCGCGTAATAAGCATCGGCTTGCTGCAAGATCTGCCGTGCCCGGGCGACATCTTCGTCCGGTACCGAACGCACCGAGATATCGGGCTGCGATTCCGGCGGCAAATCCTCGTCGATAACCTCTTCTTCGACGACGATGACCGATTCTTCCTCGACCACCGGTTGCGCTTTGGAACGACCTGCCGCGAGTTGCCGCACGACGTCGTCGTCAGGCGCACGCGAAAGAAGCGATTGCAAAAACTCTTCGAACTTCTCGTTATTTTTGGCTTCTTTGGCGATCCGCGCGGCTTCTTTGAGCACCTCGGTCGCCTTCGCGCCTTGACCGAGTTTGTCGAAAGCGCGGGCCAGCAATCCGAGGGTATCGAGATCTTTTGGATTTTCCTTGAACGCGACTTGCAGCTTGGCGAGCGCGGTCATCCCGTCGTTCGCATTGCCCCGTTCGAGGTACATTTTCGCGGCGATTCGAGCGTATTTGCTGTCGCTCTTGATCGTCAAAAGCCGCTCGACCACCTTCAACGCATCGTCACGACGTCCCGCTTTGAGCAGCAGCTCCGACGCTGCGCCGAGCTGCTCGATCGCGCTCGCCGTCTCTTTCGCCCGACTGTATGCCTCGGCCAAACGGAGCCGCGGCATGGGATTGGCCGGATCGATGGAGACGACTTTTTTCAGCGCATCGAGAGCTTCTTTTTCTTTGCCCGCCTTGTGCAGTCGCGTTGCGAGGTCTTCGTAGGTTGCCGTCGCATCACTGGTCAAACCAAGACCCAAGTACAGTTCGCCGAGTGTCGGCAGGACCCAACCAAACCGCTCCATCAGTTTCGGAGCGCGTTTGTCGATGATGTCGAGAATTTGCTTGTAGACGCGAACGGCCTTCAGCGGCTCCGCTTGCTTCTGCTCGTTGGCCTCGATGTAAATCCGCGCGACGCTTTCATACGTCTCGATCGCCTCGGCGTACTGCTCGAGACGCATGTGGCAATCGCCGACTTTGAGCAGAATGCGGACGTCTTTCGGATCTTCGGCAACGAGCCTCTGGAACTCGGCAATCGCCTTGTCCCAGCGCTTGGCTTCGACGAATTTCTGCGCTGCTCGGAGCACCTTGTCGCGATCGACCGCCACGGCGATGGAATTCTCCTCGAGAGAGCAATCCTGCGGGGCAAAAGAATGCCCGCAAGTGCTCCTACGTCACGATTACTCTCGGATCTATCGGAACGGACTTCCGTGCACAAGCACGGTCCAAATCAATGTCTCCAAAATACTTCGAGAACAGCGATCTCGCTTGGTTCACGCAGTGATTTTCGAGAGCGAAAAATATTGCTTTCACACATCGACTCAGTTGGGCACTTGGAAAATCACAAAGAACGCAGCGATGATTGCCGACACGAGCAATACGATCGCCATCGTAGCAGTCGGCCCCGCGTCTTGCACAGTTCCGTGCGCAAGCTTTTTCGCGCGAGCGCCGATGACGTGATGAATGCCGATCACCACCAGCGCAAACAAAAGCTTTCCGTGCATCCAGTGGTGTTCGACCAGGTAGTGTTTCGTATCCATCGCCAAGCGAACCGTGCCAGCCACGAACGACAGGACAAACGCGGGCACAGCGAGCGACTTGTAGATACGTAATCCAAGCTCGCCCCGAATTTTTGCTTCTCCCGATTGTCCCGTGAGGGTCGCTGCAACCGCCAGGATCGACCCGATCCAAACGAGATTGCCCACAATGTGGAGCCATACGAGAGCAAACTGGGCTGGGTTCGTCATGGTCAACCTCGAAAACCCCGTCGAAGTTTCAGGTGCAAAACGTACTGGTCGAACGAGGTACGCGTCATGGGTTACTCGCTCGGGTGCATGACGTCGACTTTTCTGCATGCGTTCGCGACGTTCGCCTCGATCCCTCTCGACTTTCCGCCACGACGGCTCGACCCGCTGCTCCAAGCGCTTTAGAGTTGCTCCTTCGATGACGCAAAGTGCAGCCTATCGCGCCCCGTTTGCCCCCGGAGGAGACAGCTCGATCGACGCCGACCTCTGTGGTCGCCTTCTGTCCGTCGCTTTGTCCAAAGGTGGCGAATACGCCGACATCTTCTTCGAATACCGTGCTGGCGGAGGTTTTGCCTTCGATGAAGGCATCCTCAAAGCAGCCTCGCGCGGCGTGACCATGGGCGTCGGCATTCGCGTCTTGCGTGGGGATGCCACAGGTTACGCTTACACCGAGGATCTCACCTGGGAAGCGATGAAACGTGCGGCCGAAACTGCGGCGCAAATCGCCAACAGCAAAGCGGGGACGACGGTTGTAAAACTCGAAACTCGCCCACTCCCCAATCGGTACGACATCAACCCCGTCTCCATCGACCTTCCTGGCAAAGACAAACGCGCTTTGCTCGAACGTGCAAGCGCCGCTGCTCTCGCCCGCGATCCGCACATCGTCAAAGCCGAAGCGAGTTTTTTCGAAGAGATTCGCGAGGTGCTGATTGCCACGAGCGATGGAATCATGGTTCATGATGTCCAACCCCTTCTTCGCTTCGGCGTTCGCGCCATTGCGGAACGCGATGGAAAACGGCAAGAAGGATCGAGCGGCGGGGGCGGGCGGATGACCATGAACGACTACTTCGAGGGTCATTCACCGGAATGGCACGCCACGGAAGCCACTCGTCATGCCCTCGTCATGCTCGACGCGGAAGATGCTCCCGCAGGCGAAATGAACGTGGTTCTTGCGCCTGGCGATAGCGGCATCTTGCTCCACGAAGCGGTTGGCCATGGCCTCGAAGCCGACTTCAATCGCAAAGGCAGTTCGAACTATTCCGGTAAAGTGGGACAAACCGTGGCGAGTTCGCTCTGCACGGTCGTGGACGACGCGACGATGAGTTCGTCGCGCGGATCGATCAATGTCGACGACGAAGGTCACGAGCCGGCCAAGAGTGTGCTCATCGAAAACGGCAAACTCGTTGGTTACATGCACGATCGCTTGAGCGCCAAACACTTCAAGTTGACGGCGACCGGCAACGGACGTCGCGAAAACTTCGCCTCCGTACCATTGCCGCGCATGACCAACACCATTCTGCTGGGTGGTCCACACGAGCCGGACGAGATCGTTTCGACAGTCAAACGGGGCGTGTTTGCGAAGAAGTTCGGAGGCGGGCAAGTCGACATTGCGAACGGTGATTTCGTCTTCTCGTTGACGGAGAGTTACCTCATCGAAGATGGCAAGATCACGCGACCGCTCAAAGGCGTGAACCTCATTGGCAACGGCCCCGCAGTGCTCGGACAAGTCTCGATGCTCGGCAAGGATCTCGCGACATCCGACGGAATTTGGACGTGTGGCAAGGACGGGCAAAGCGTTCCCGTTGGCGTCGGATGTCCGACGATCAAGATCGATCGCATCACCGTCGGCGGGACGAAGATCGGTTGAGCTCCAACGAATGTTGACGTGACAAACCGAGCGTGGGGCAGCAGTTGCATGGGTGACGTCTACGTCGGTAGATGCTGAACGCCTGCGCGATGTGTGGTGTCGACGCTCGACGTTGCACCTCATGGTGGGCGCCGAGCACGATGAAGGAATCCGAGCGCCGTTCCCCATCTCGGCACGACCATCTCGACACGCCCCGAGGCGAAGCTCCGCTGACCCCACCCCACACAACTGCGTAGCGCCAAATTTTTGCCAAGACAAACTGACGCGCTCGTGAACGACATTGATGTCGTCGCTAGCCATCAATATCATCGAGTTCATGAGAAACGTGAACGCGAGTCATTGCCTATTTTTGCTCATTACCGTGTTTACAGTCATGGCAATGACCTCGGCTTGTGAGCCAACGATCGAGGTAGCGCCCACGAATACAGGAGGTACGGGCGGTATGCCCGAAACCTCGTCATTCAGTTCGTCTTCCACTTCGTCAGGAACGTCGGAAGATGCGGGAGTGGGCATTGTAGATGCGGGTATGGATGCGGATGCGGAAGCTCCAGAACCTTGTTTTGGAGTGGGTACGTGGACGCCAATCAATGCGAGTAATGAACCGCGCCCGAGGTCCGGCATGGCCGCGGCCTGGACCGGTTCGAAACTGCTGTTATGGGGCGGAGGACAAATCGTCTTTGAACAAGGCAGCTACGACGTCAACGAGGGGTCCATTTATGATTCGCAATCGAATACCTGGTCCCCAATGTCCACCATGCATACGCTGCGACCGCGCTGGTATGCCTCGGGCATCTGGACCGGTACGCATTTCCTCGTTTGGGGCGGCGGTAGTGCCGCTTTTGGCGGATACCATGGCGATGGCGCGGCTTATCAGCTCGCGACGGATTCATGGTCAGCTATTTCGTCAGTCGCTGCACCAAGCCCACGGTATAGGCACACTGCCGTTTGGACCGGTACGGAGATGATCGTATGGGGAGGCTATGGCGACATTGAGGGATATCGCGGTGATGGTGCACGGTACGATCCCCTGATGGACACATGGAAACCCATGAATGCAGAAGGTGCTCCAACGCCACGTTATTCGCACTCAGCGATATGGACGGGCAGAGAAATGCTCATTTGGGGCGGTTATGGCCAATCGGTAACCTGGGGCGACGGAGCAGCTTATGACCCAATGACCGATTCGTGGCGTCCAATTGGTTCCCAAGGTGCTCCCTCTGCTCGTCGCGGGCATTCGGCCATCTGGACAGGCTCGACCATGTTGATCTGGGGCGGTCAATCGTGGAATAGCAATGGCGCATTATTCTCGGATGGGGCGATATACGATCCACTCGTCGATACCTGGACCAGTATTTCCACGACAAACGCTCCAGAAGCACGTGTCGAGCATCCAGTGCTCTTTACAGGAACGAGCATGATCATCTGGGGTGGATCGGTGCTAAATAATTGGACGTCCGATACCGGCGGCATTTACGACATTGCGACGGACTCCTGGGAACCAACCTCGAATTGCAACGTGCCTGGTGCAACCGGGGGGCACACGGCAGTATGGACGGGCCAAGACATGCTCATTTTTGGCGGTGTTGGCCGTACGCCGTTATCACGATTCACGCCGTAGGTGGGTGGAACGAAGATCGATTCACGGCCCGGCTTGCTCACGCCTCGCGCGCAGCCTATACGCTCCTCACCTCTCCATGCCCCGCCGCTCGTTCATTCTCATCGTCGGTCATGGCCCCGAACTCGAACGCGAAGATGGCGCCGTGCAAACCCTTCGCGCGCTCGGCGCTCATGTGCGCACGCTCGAGATGTGGGAAGAACCGAGCCGTGTGCTTCGCGACGCCGACGACGAAGTTCGTGCAGTTCTCATCGAAACCCCCGAACGCCCCGACCTGTCCGTGGGCCTTCTCCGCGCGGTTCGTAAAGACCAACGCCTCGAAGGAGTCCCCGCGATCGCCGCTGTTTCCGTCGCTCACGTCTCGCGACTCGATCCCGCAGGCGGCTTTGACGACTTCGTTCTCGTCCCCTACGTGCCTGCTGAGCTCTACGCCCGCATTCGGCGAATCGAATGGCAACGGAGCGAGTTTGCCACCGAAGAACGCGTCAAAATGGGTCCTCTCGTCATCGACCGATCCGCCCACGAAGCATGCCTCGATGGCCAACCCGTCAGTCTCACCGCCAAAGAATTTGCTTTGCTCTCGTACCTTTGCGAACGCCGCGGCAAAGTCGTTTCTCGAGACGAACTATTGCGTCGCGTCTGGGGAAACCGCTACGAAGGTGGACCACGCACCGTCGATATTCACGTCACGCGCCTACGCACGAAGTTTGGCTCCGCCCTCCCGCTCGTCACCCTCCGTGGAGCCGGCTACAAGCTCGAAACTCCGGGAGGCGTGACCGAAGACGAAGGTCTCGACGATGCGGAGGATGATGGGCGCATGCCCGCACAGCCCCAACACACCAACGGATTTTTGAGCGCATGAGACGACCTACGATTGCCATCAGTGTTGGTTGTCCAAGTGGAACGGGCCCCGAGCTTGCCGTGCTCGCTGCCGCAAATGCCGACGCAAATTGCGTCCTCGTGGGCGACATCGAGGTGCTGCGTCGGGCGGCATCGATTCGTGGAGTCGACCCGGCCAAACTCCGCCTCGTGGCGACGAATGCCGACATTACAGCCCTCGAAAATGGGGCCATTGGTGTATGGGCGGCAAGCACGCAGCTCGAACACCTCTCCGAGTTTGGCGCGCCGAACGCCAAAGATGGAGCGGCCCAGCTGGCCTGGATCGAGCAAGCGATGACGCTCGTGAAGAAACGCGTTGCGGAGGCCCTCGTGACCGGTCCAGTCTCGAAACACGCGATCGCGACGAGTGGCGCGGCAGGATCGCAGGGTTTTGCAGGACATACCGAATGGCTCGCGGAACGTTTGGGGGCCCGTGAAGTCGTCATGGCTTTTCGATCCGCGATGCTCACGACGGCTCTCGTCACGACGCACTTGCCCCTCGCGCGTGTGCCCGAAGCGATCACGCCGGAATCGGTGGCGACGAGTTCGTACTGGATCGTAAGACTTTTGCATGCCCTCGGAATGGCCGAGCCGCGGGTGGTCATTGCGGCTCTCAATCCCCATGCTGGTGAAGAAGGATTGTTGGGCGACGAAGAAACGACACGTATTGCGCCCGGATTGCAACTCGCCCTGCGAAGACTCGCGGCTGATGGTTATGCGGCGTCGCTGCGTGGGCCAATGGGGGCGGAAACGGCATTTCGGAAACACGCTTCTGGGGATTTCGACGGAGTTGTCGCCATGTATCACGATCAAGCGACGATTCCGTGCAAATTGGTTGGATTTGGAAAAACCGTCAATGTGACGCTCGGATTGCCCATTGTGCGGACGAGCGTCGACCATGGGACGGGATACGATATTGCGGGCCAAGGATTGGCTGATCCCGAGGCCATGCACCACGCCTTGGAATTGGCTATTCGTTTGGCCCGAGCGGAAGGGCGCGCGTCGTTGTGGCCGTGACGGATCAGGAACCGCGCAAAATGCGCAACAATTGATCGAGTTGCGGCATGTCTAGGCCGTGTTCTCGTCCGATATCGCGAATGGTTTCGCCCATGGCCAAGTTTTGGGCATGTAGTTTTCGACCAAAGTGTTTCTCGACAAACCTTACGGTTTCTGGAACCATACGACGGGCCATGGCTACGCCGGGTTTAATGGTATATGGTCCGACAAACCTGGTCAAAAGCTGCGTCCAAGGGGCCACTTTGCCAATTTTTTTCGCCAGAGCTTCGCATTCTTTGGCGGCGGAAAGCGCGGTTTCGAACAAAGCTTTGTCGCTGAGAACGCCATCGACGCCATGACCTGCATCAATGGCCGCAATGAGTGGAAAAAAAGCGGTCGTACTTGCCGCATTCAGCCCGGCCACGTCTTTGTCGAAACGAGTCGGCATTCCGTCATTCGTGAGGCGCCGGGCCAAAACCTCCAAAATATCGCGCACCAATGTTGCGCCGTCTCCCGAGGCTGCATCATCGAACAAGGTCGGAGCAATTCCGGTGGCCCAATAACGCACGACTCCTCGATCGTCGACGTCGTCCACATATCCTGCAGCGCCGGGCATTGCACTCACGATCCGCTGACCAACGACTCCACGCAGGGCTTCGAGTTGCGGTTGGAGAATCGGGGCCATCACGATGATGGGTATGGCTGGGCCGGCACGCAAGAGCTTGGCGAGTTCGTCATTGGTATCTTGGCGAATGCGGTCGATCTGATCAAAACGCACGGTGAGCAGTACAATGGTCGCGTCTTTGGGAATCTCGGTGATTCGTCGAGGTTTTTCCATTACATCGCGCCGTTTGTCGCCGTTGACCTGCTCGACGACGAAAGAATAATTCTCGTCGACGCGCGATGGACGAACCAGAAACGAAACGGCGACTCCCGTCGCAGCCAAGCGGGCGCCGTAAACGCGGCCAAGGGCACCGGCTCCAAGAACGATGACGTGCATGTACAGGGAGTAGCGCCGAGATGAGCTTATGGGAAGGCACTAGTCGGTGTGCCAGAAGCCACGATTATCCGAATACTTGCTCGATCGTAGAGGCATCGACGGCAACATCCAGCCATCGTTCAAGCATTTCGCGATCGGTACATTGTTCGATCCGGGCATCGTTTTCGGTGGAAAGCGACAATTTGCGTCGCGCCAGCACCCGTCGAAGGCTGACTCGTGCTTCTACGATGCGTCCTTTGTCGAGGCCCTGTTCGAGCCCCTGTTCGAGCCCTTGGTGATGTCCTTCGTCCTTGACAGCTTGAAGATTTTCGTATCCTTCGGCCTGGAGCAGGTTACGCAACGCCAAACGTTTCGCCTCTTGGGGATCGTACAGCGCCGATACGGGCACGGGATTACGCAATATGCCGGGCGCTTCGAGGACTTCACCCATGCGCGCAAGACGAACCGGAGCGTTTGGCATGTGCACCTCGACGCATCGTGGCCCATGGAGCCGCACGACCCAAATGAGCCGCGTTCCTTCGCCAAGAAGCCCGGCAATCTTCTGCCGTCGTTTGGGTTCATCCTGACCGGTGTCC
>DAOMZH010000019.1:0-32563 GCA_035437985.1 Polyangium sp. (in: bacteria)
CGAAGGGACCTCGGAGTCGTCGTGCTCCGGACGCGGCTGGGGCGACCTGGCGTGTTTCGTTGAGTGATGCTTGCGGGCGCGTATTGGCCCAGCACCTGCTCGATCCTGCCTGATCCAGCGCCGATTTGTTGACTTCGCCCCAGGGTGATCTCCCTCCAGAAACCGACCTCGGCGCATGCGCGATCCCCGTCGCTTGTGCTACAAGCGCAGCGATGTTGCGCGCTAATCCGGGGATTGCCCTCGTTTTCTCCATGCTTTTGGGCGCTACCGTCGCGGCCTGCCAAGGGTGTCGCACGCCGCCTCCGACCTCCGTCGATGCCAGCGCGGATGCGATCCCGAGTCAACCAACGGTTCGTCTTTACGTACTCAGCAACATTGCGGGAGCGCTCGAGCCTTGTGGGTGCACCAAAGATCAGCTGGGTGGAGTTCATCATCTTGCTGCGTTTCTCGAGTCCGAGCGCGCTGCAGCGCCGACAAACCTCGTGCTGGGTGCAGGTCCCATGTTGTTTGGCGAGCCGCTGCTTGGCGCGAGAGAAGAAACGCAGCAGTCTTGGAAGGCCGAAACCCTTGCCGCGGCGTTTAAACAATTAAGTTTGACCGGGTGGGCACCAGGCGTGAACGATTGGGCCGCGGGTGCGGAGTTTCTCGGCAAAGCGGTTGCTTCGTCGGGTGCAGCGCTGCTCGCAGGCAATGTCGACGCGACGCCGAAGCCGGCGGCGGTATTGATTCGCGAGGTTGGGGGCATCAAGTTGGGGCTCATAGGAGTTGCCGATCCTCGCGATCGTGAGGGAAAGTCACCTGCTGGGGTAGCGACCAAGTCGGCGGCGGACACGATGCGCGAGGGGCTTGCGGAAGCGAAGCGTCAGGGGGCGCGAGTGTTTGTCGGAGTATCAGCGTTGCCCCGCGGCGAATCATTGCGTTTGGCGGACGCATTTCCCGAGCTCACGGTGCTCGTCATTGGAAAACCGGTCGAAGAAGGGCATAACAACGATGGCCCCAAAGCGCCGATGCATTTGGGAAATACGCTCGTCGTCGAGACGTCGAATCATTTGCAATCGGTAGCCGTCGTGGATCTCTTCGTGCGCGGCGCGCCAGCAGGCGAAGCGCCCATTACGTTCGGGGACGCGAGCGGCATATCGCGGGCCGAGGAGCTCGTGAGTTTGGCGGGGCGTATTCATGAATTGGAAACACGCATCCAATCATGGGAAAAGGGTGGTAAGGTAAAACCCGAGGATCTCGCCGCGCGAAAAGCCGATTTGGCCAAGCTTCTTACGGAACGAACCAAACTCGAAGAACCCATTCCCGCGCCTTCGGGGAGTTTCTTTCGTTATCGGCTCGTCGAAGTCCGCGAAAAACTCGGCGCCGAACCAGGCGTCAAGAAACAGATCGCGGATTATTACAAACGCGTCAATGAGCACAACAAGACTGCGTTTGCTGATCGCAAGCCCGCTCCCGCTGGGGCGAAACAAGCGAGTTTCATTGGCGTCGAGGAATGCACCACGTGCCATGACGAAGAGCGCAAGGTTTGGGATGGCACTCCCCATTCCCACGCGTACAAGACGTTGCAGGATGACTTCAAAGAATACAACCTGGAATGCGTCAATTGTCACGTGACCGGTTACGACAAACCCGGTGGCTCAACCGTCACGTTCGTCGACAAACTCAAAGACGTGCAATGCGAGGAATGCCATGGTCCAGGTTCGCTGCACGCAAAAGACCCCGATAAAAAAGGTTTGATTACCCTCAAGCCCGATCCGCAATCGTGCGTTGCTAGTTGTCACCACTCGCCGCACGTCGAAAACTTCGATCCCGTCGTCAAAATGGAGCTCGTCCTCGGTCCCGGTCACGGGAAATGAGGGGTGAGTTTTTCTCGTAAGACGAATTTTGGGGTGTTACTTGGTGTCAGGCCGAATCACGAGCACCACGCGGTCGCGAAATCGGTAGGTGCATTCGATATTGCGCATTCCACAATGTGCCAATCGTTCGCCGAATTCCGGCAAACTAAGACGCCGTGTTGGTTCGTCGAGGCCTCCGCGAGCCCAGGGGGCCGCTAGCGTTTCGAGCAACAGCAAATGACCTCCTGGAGCGACCATTCCTGCGAGTTCGGCGAGGGCGGTATCGAGCCACGCGAGGCCATTACGCAATGTACCTCCTCGTAATTCCATGACCGGCATGAGCACGCTGGCGACAGTGATGACCGTGGGCGCTGGAGACAAATGAATACGTCCGAATCCAAGCCCCTCGGCCATGGAACGAATTCGTGTCGTCGCGCGCGGAAGCATTTCGGCGAGCGAGCGTTCCGCACGTACGACTTTTTGCGCATTGGGTTCCACCAACGTCACCCGCCCGAGCTCGGGATACGCCTTTATGATCATTTTGGCGAGTTTTCCCGTACCCGTCCCAATGTCGGCGAGGTGATCGTCGGCATCGAGTGGCGGGAGCGATAAAATGATCTCGCGGTAATGCTCGGGTTCTCGTTCGGGACCTGCAGTGAACGTCGTATCGTGCAGGTCATACCAATCTGGATGTTCCCATGGCGGAAGCATCCGGCAAACGTAGCGCGGCTATGCCGTTGCGCCAAGCGGATTGTTCGTCGAAGGGTACGTTAGCCGCAGGTTCCATTCGCCAAGCAGCGTTCGCCCACGGCGCATTGCATTGCCCCGCACATGCATTGGCCATTGCCCATACATGTCCCCATACTTCCGCCATTGCAATCGGCGTCCGCGTCGCAATGACACAATGCCGTCGCTGGCGCAGTGCCAGTGCAGATGAATCCCGAGGGACACGCGCGACCGCAGGCTCCGCAATTGTTCACGTCGGTGGTGGGATCGACACAACCGGCGGGCATTTGACAACAAAGCATGCCGGCGCCGCACGTTGCACCGCCATTACACGAACAGTTTCCGCCGACGCAGTTTTCTCCAATTCCGCATTGCATTCCATTACAAGTACACGTGCTGTTGGTGCATATTCCGCCCGTACCGCACGTGGGGTTCGTGGTGCAGCCGCAGAGATTTCGATTTCCTGCGGATTGTCCGCAAGACAGATTGCCGCTGCAATCATTTCCGCAGCCGCCGCAATTCGTGCCATTCTGTTGCGCACTCAATTCGCAGCCGTCGTCATTGCCTGTCGAAGGCGTGTTGCAGTTGGCAAAACCCAAATCGCAGGTGGACACGCATGTAGAGCCCACGCACACCCGCGAGCCTGTATTCATGCTGCCGCATACGCGCCCGCACGCGCCGCAATTAAAAACATCATCGAGGGTCACGGTTTCGCAACCATCGTCGGCCGTTGGCGGCATTGGCTGAATACAATTTCCAAAGCCGCTGAGGCACGTGGGGGTGCATTTCCCAG
This sequence comes from Polyangium sp. (in: bacteria), assembly GCA_035437985.1. Taxonomy (GTDB): domain Bacteria; phylum Myxococcota_A; class Polyangia; order Polyangiales; family Polyangiaceae; genus Polyangium. Next base: position 3,355 of record DAOMZH010000019.1, read on the forward strand.
CGGTGCAAGCCGTGCTCACCCCATTGGTTCCGGAACAGATATAGCCGCACGCGCCGCAATTGGCCGTCGACGTTTGCAAGTTGACCTCGCAGCCGTCGGCTGCATTGTTGTTGCAATCGGCAAATCCATTTGCACAGTTTAATCCGCACATGCCGTTCGTGCAGGTTGCCGTGGAATTCGGGCCGCTTTGGCAGACGTTTCCGCAGCTCCCGCAATTGGCCACTTTCGTGATGTCGACTTCGCAGCCATTGCCGGGTGCCATGTCGCAATCGGCAAATCCCGCTTGACATGTATCGATCGTACACATCCGATTCGTACATGCTTCATTCGCATTGGCCAGGTTGCAGGCGTTGTTGCAAAATCCGCAATTCTGTGTGGTTTCAATCGACGTTTCGCAACCATCGGACGGATTGCTGTTGCAATCGGCGGTGCCGGCGCCGCAAGGATTGTTTTTGCACGTACCGTTGGAACACGTTTGAAATGCATTGCATTGGTTCCCGCAGGCGCCGCAATTGTTCGGATCCGTCAACAGAATCGCTTCGCAACCGTTTAGCGCCATGGCGTCACAATTGGCGAATCCTGGGTCGCATTGCCCCACACTGCATGCGCCCCCTTGGCATTGCCCCATGGCATTCGGAGCCGTACAGATCGTATCGCAAGCGCCACAATTGGCAGCGTCCGTTCCAATTGCCGTTTCGCAGCCGTTCAGTGAGTTGCCGTCGCAATTGTCGAAACCCGTCAAGCACGACGCAATCGTACAGCTACCCCCCGCACACTGGGCAACCGCATTGGTTATCGCGCAAGGTGCACACGTGCCACAACCAAATTGCGGGTCGTCGGCCGCGACGCAGACGTCATTACACGACTTCTCCCCTGCCGCACAACTGCCCTGTCCGGGCTCGGGTTCGAATTGATCGAAATCCTGGGTGCAGTTTGCAATGCCAAAGCCGGTCAAGGCCAGCGCCAAAAGGGCAGAAAATAAGCGAAACCGCATGATGCCTCCCGTTGGATTCGATGCCGAAATCGTAAAACCCTCGATGAAACGACACTGTCGCCGTTTTCGCGTGTGAATGCAAGACTCTCGTGTCGAGTGCGGAGGATTTGCGCCGAACGAAGTTACGCGTTGGTGGGGGCAGGTCGACTTGCGCCGGCGCGTTGGAGCACGATGTACAACGCGCCGGAAACGAAGAAACCAACGAACCAGGCGTATGTGTAGATCGTCTTCCACACGTCAGCGACTTGGAACGACGGAATAGCGGCGGCCAAGAATCCTGGCAAATTGATCAAAACGCCGATGAGCAATGCTCCAATCGCGTTCCAGTTGATGCCATTCGAATACTCGTAGGCCCCGTTGCGCCGATACAAATCATCTACATCGAGCTTCGTTTTACGCAGAATGAAGTAGTCCGCAATCATGATTCCGCCGATGGGACCCAGGAGTGCGGAATATCCGACGAGCCACGTGAAAATGTAGCCCTGCGACGATTCAATGAGCTTCCACGGTAAGATCAAGGCTCCGATGACCGCGGTGATGATCCCACCCATCTTGTAGGAAATGCGGGCAGGCGCCAAATTGGAGAAATCATTGGCCGGTGAAACGACATTTGCCGCGAGGTTCGTCGATAATGTGGCGATGGACAAACCAAACATCGACAAGAAAAGCACGAGTGGCCCGCCAATGCGGCCCAAGAGTTTGACCGGATCCCAAATCAATTCGCCAAAAATGACCTTCGTCGCCGAGGTAACTGCTACTCCGATGAACGAAAACAGAATCATCGTCGGGGGCAAACCAATCGCTTGTCCAAGAGCTTGGTCCCGCTGGCTCTTCGCATAACGCGTGAAGTCGGGGATGTTCAAGGAAAGCGTGGCCCAAAAGCCGACCATTGCGGTCAAACCCGGCGCAAAAACTTTCCAAAACGCCGCGCCTTCGAGCTTCGATGGCGTCGACAAAATCGGCCCGAATCCTCCGCCACGCACATACGCCCACCCGAGCAGCATGAGGCCCATTGCAATCAAAAAGGGCGCCGCCCACGTCTCCAAGAACTTGATCGATTCAGTACCTCGCAAAATGAAGTACAAATTGATCAGCCAAAAAACGACAAAACCGAGGAACTCACCAGGATGAATCCCGATAAACGACGATTTCAATGCCGCTGACGAAAGCACTGGTTCGAGCCCCGGCACAATCGCTATGAGCAACTGCCACAAAGCCAGGCCCCCAAACCACGTTTGAATGCCAAACCAACCACAAGCCACCAGGGCCCGCAACACGGCTGCCACATTGGCGCCCAGCACCCCGAACGAAGCTCGCGCAAACACCGGAAAAGGAATGCCGTACTTCGTACCCGCATGCGCATTCAGCACCATGGGCAAAAGCACGATCGTATTGCCAAGCGCCACGCAAATGAGCGCTTCGGACCAACTCATTCCTTGATCAATGAGACCTGAAGCCAGCGTATACGTCGGAATGCAAACCGCCATTCCAATCCACAACGCGGCATAATGAACCATGCCCCAGGTACGTTTGTCCGCAGGTGTCGGCGCGAGATCTTCGTTCGTCAATGACATGTCGTCACGTGCTCCGCTTCGCCCGCTCTGCTTCGGTTGCGCGGAGTCCCCCCGGCACGAAATCCGTGCCTTTTTGCACACGATCATTCCAACATTCGTGCGGTTTGTCCGAGTTGACTTCTTTCATCGTGATGCATCCCGCCACCGGACAAACCAATTGGCACAAATTGCACCCAATGCATTCGTCCTCGTCGATGTACGGCACGCGCGCTCCGGGCATCCCGCCCTTGGCCGTTACAGCACGTTCCGGAATGAGCTTGGGAATATGCGTATGCCCTGCTTTTCGTGCTTCCTCTTCCGTTCGTCCGGGCAAATGAATGCATTGATGCGCCCCGTCCATGCAGGCGACGTAACACAATTGACATCCAATGCATTTGTCCGGGTTGACGTCCGCAACCACGCGGTATGCCAAATCGAGTTCGCCCCAGACTTTGTAGGCCGATGTCGCTTGCCCGCGCAAATCCATCACGGATTTCATTCCCTTGGCGTCGAGGAAATCACTGAGCCCCTCGATCATGTCCTCCACGATGCGATACCCATAATGCATCACGGCCGTACAAACTTGAACGCTCGTACAGCCCAGCGCAATGAATTCCGCCGCGTCCCGCCAATTCGAAATCCCGCCAATGCCTGATATTGGCAATTTGGCAATGCCCGGATGGCGCGTCAATTCGCCAACCATATGCAGAGCAATCGGTTTGACCGCGGGTCCACAATAACCACCGTTCGTCGAGCCAGACCCGACGCGAGGCATGGGCACCATCCGGTCGAGGTCCACGCCCATGATCGATTTAACCGTATTGATGAGCGAAATCGCATGCGCCCCCGAGGCGAGCACTGCTTCGCCAGGTTCGACGATATCGGTGACGTTCGGGCTCAATTTCACAATGACGGGTTTCGTCGCGAATTCAACAGCCCAACGCGCAATCTCGAGCAAGACCTTGGGCTCGGAGCTCACTGCCGAACCCATTCCGCGTTCGCACATGCCGTGCGGGCAGCCGAAATTCAATTCATGGCCATCTGCGCCGGCTTCTTCAGCCCGTTCGATGATCTCTTTCCATTCTTCTTTGGTGTCGACCATCAACGATGAGATGACGGCGTGGTTCGGATAACGACGTTTGACCTCACGGATCTCCCGCAAGTTGACTTCCAGCGGCCGGTCCGTGATGAGCTCGATATTGTTGAGCCCCATGAGGCGCATATTGCCGTAATCGATTCCGCCAAAGCGGCTCGATACGTTCACAATCGGATTGCCAAGTGTTTTCCAAACAGCGCCGCCCCAGCCCGCATCGAATGCGCGCATGACCTGATCGCCCGTATTCGTCGGGGGCGCCGACGCGAGCCAAAATGGATTCGGGCTCTTGATGCCCGCAAAATTGATCGAGAGATCTGCCACGGCTACCCTCCGCCAACGAGAAATGCGTGCATGTTGCGAGCGGCAACCCGCGCTTCGGCTACGGCATTGACGACTTCTTTGCCCCCATTGACACAATCTCCACCACTCCAAACCTTCGGGTGACCCGTTCGGTATGTCGCAGTGTCGACGACCACGCGTCCACGTGCATCCAATTCGACGCCGGCAAAAGCTCGCGCCAAATCCGTCAATCGGCTTTGTCCCGTCGCCACGACGATAAGATCTGCCGGCAAATCTTCCTCCGTACCGGCTACGGCACGTTTGTTCTCCGTCCGCGCGACCCGCAATGCCGTGACGCGCCCAGCTCCATCACGCACGACTTTCGTCGGAATGCGCAAGCAAACCACGCTTGCTCCGTCGACTCGTCCGCCCGAGATTTCATGCTCGTAGGCGGACATTTCTTGTTCCGTCCCACGATACACCATCGTGGCGTGCACCCCGAGCAATGCCAATTCATGCGTGATATCGATAGCGGTATTTCCGCCGCCAACGATAGCCGCTTTCCGAATGCCTTCGAGCGATAACGAGGGGTCCGCCTTCAATCGTTCAATGAGCGCCGTAGCTCCTTCGACGCCGCCGCCGTCCTCGCCTTCAATGCCCAAGCGGGAATCAGGGCCCAGGCCCAATCCCAAATAGACCGCGTCGTATTCGGCGAGCAGCGTTTCTACCGAAATCTGGTTTGGCCCCGCGGCCGCCGACGATACGATTTCGATACCGGAGCGAATTTCGATATCCCCCAGCGAAAGGACCCATTTCAGCTCCGCCAGGGATTCTTCGGCTTTCATTTTATACGGCGCAATGCCGAGCGTATTGAGTCCGCCCGGCAATGCTTTCCGCTCGAAAATGACGGCTTTATGGCCTTCCAGCGCCAGCCACCCCGCGGCAGCAATCGATGCGGGTCCCGCACCTACCAACGCAATGCGTTTGCCCGTAGCCGGTTTTTTTTGGTACAGGTGCGGATCCGCCGCGATTGCCGTTTCCACGGCATAACGCTGGAGCCGTCCGATTTTGATCGGCTCGCGCTCCCAATCGTTGTAAACGCAAGAGCCGGCACAAAGAACTTCGACCGGACAAACCTGGCCGCAAGACTTGCCAAGCAAATTTTGCGACAGAATCGTTCGCGCGGCGCCTTTCACATTACCGGTGGCAATCTTGCGAATGAACGTCGGAATGTCGATTTCCGTGGGGCACGCCTTGATACACGGCGCATCCACGCAATACAAACATCGGTTTGCCTCGGCAATTGCTTCAGCTTCGTCGTAAGGCGGTTTCTTGTCCTCGAAACGCTCTTCTAACCGCTGACTGGGCAAACTCGGAATGCGAGCCATCTCCGTCGACATCAGGCACTCCTCACCGGAACAGGGAACTTATCGAGCTTTCGCGGCAAATAGCGTCCAGCGCCGCGTTGCACATCGAGCGAACCATTCTTGAATTGTACCCGCCCCGCAACAATCGTGTGGCTGACCTTGCCCTTGACCTCGAAACCTTCGAAGATATTACGATCGCAGCGGTGATGGTGGGTCTTCGCTGAAATCGTCGAGCTTCCGGAAGGATCGAAAATGACGATATCGGCGTCGGCTCCTGGCAGAATCGCACCCTTACGTGGATACAAGCCAAAGATTTTCGCCGGTTGCGTCGCAAAAATATCCACGAATCGATTTTCGTCGATGCGTCCCGCCAATACACCGTACGTCCAGAGTAGCCCCAGACGATTCTCGATGCCTGCGGCTCCGTTCGGAATCTTCGTGAAGTCGTTACGCCCCATCTCTTTCTGACCCACTTGGTTAAATGGGCAATGGTCGGTCGCGACAACCTGCAGGGTGCCCGACGCAATCGCCGCCCACAAGGCATCTTGATGCCCCTTCGGACGAATCGGCGGGCTCATGACATACGCTGCGCCCTCGAAATTCGGCTTTTCATAAACGGAATCGTCGAGCAGCATATATTGCGGACACGTTTCACCCATGACGACTTGCCCGCGCCTTCGCGCTTCCGCAATCGCATCAATGGATTCAGTACACGTCACATGCACCACGTAAATGGGCTCGCCGAGCAGACGCGCCATCATGATCGCGCGATTCGTCGCTTCACCTTCGACCGGCGACGGGCGCGAAACGGCATGGTATTTCGGCTCGAGTTTTCCTTCGGCAACGAGCCTCTTTTGCAAGGCCACGACCACGTCACCATGTTCGGCATGCACCGTCACGAGCCCACCCAAATCACGGGCAGTATCCATGACTTGGACGAGCTCGTAATCATCGACGCCAATGGCTCCTCGATAAGCCATGAATGTCTTGAATGACGGAATGCCTTCTTCTCGCACGCATTGCTGCATTTCTGCGCGCGTCTTGTCGCCCCACCACGTGACCGCCATGTGGAACGCATAATCGGACACCGCTTTGCGGGCCTTTTCTTTCCACATGGCTAGACCATCGAGCAAATCTTGATTCCGAGCGGGAATGACGAAATCGATGATCGATGTCGTTCCACCCGCTACGCCGGCTGCCGTACCCGTCTCGAAATCGTCGGAACTTTCCGTGCCCATGAATGGCAATTCCATGTGCACGTGCGCATCGATTCCCCCCGGGAAAATGAGTTGTCCCGAGGCGTCGATGACGCCATCCGCCGCGTTCTGTTTTACGAGTCCGGTTCCAACGGCGACGATCTTGTCGCCATCGCAATACACATCGCCAACGAATTTGTCCGAAGCCGAGACGATCGTGCCGTTTTTGATCAAGATGCCCATATTGCCCTCACGTTCAGCGCGCCAAACCAATTACGGGAGTAGTTTCACCATATCGCCATAGGTTTCCGGGCGACGGTCACGGAAGAATTGCCACGTGCGCCGCACTTCCTCAATCAAGTCGAGGTCCATTTCGGCGACGACGAGCTCGTCTTTGTCTTCGCTACCCACGGCCAGGAAATTCCCGCGCGGATCGCAGAAGTAGCTCGTCCCGTAAAACTTGCCGATATTCCACGGCGCTTCGGTGCCCACGCGATTCGAGGCCGCGATGTAGTAACCGTTGGCTACGGCGTGGGCCGGTTGCTCGAGCTTCCACAAATATTGCGAAAGCCCCGCGACGGTTGCCGAGGGGTTAAAGACGATTTCCGCGCCATTCAATCCAAGAAGGCGTGCGCCTTCGGGGAAATGCCGATCGTAACAAATGTACACGCCGATTTTGGCATAGCGCGTTTGGAACGTCGGATAACCAAGATTGCCCGGCTTGAAGAAATATTTCTCCCAGAAACCGTTCGTTTGCGGAATGTGGTTTTTCCGGTACTTACCCAAGTACGTCCCGTCGGCATCGACGACGGCGGCAGTATTGTAATAAACGCCCGCGAATTCTCGCTCGTATACCGGGATGATCATGACCATCTGGTATTTCTTGGCGTATTCGCTGAGTTTTTCGACCGTTGGTCCCGGTACGGCTTCAGCCGTATCGCACCACCGCGCATCTTGCGACGGACAGAAATAAGGCGTATTGAAGACCTCTTGCAAACAGAGAATCTGCACACCTTTTTTTCCCGCTTCTTCGATGAGCGGGATGTGTTTGTCATACATCGCGTCCCGAATCTCGAGAACGGATGCTTTGGGATCATTCAGCGCGTTGCTGCACTGAATCAAGCCTCCGAGGACTTTCCTGGCCATTAGAACCACCTTTCAATGACGACTTTTCGTTCGGTGTAAAAATCGATTCCCGTGGCGCCATGCGCCTTCGTGTCGCCAAACAAACTGCCTTTTTGCCCCCCAAATGGGAAAAACGCCATGGGGGCCGCAACGCCAATGTTCACGCCCACCATACCCGCTTCGATGCGCGAAGCGAACGTGCGCGCGGCTTTGCCGTTCGTCGTGTAAATACTCGCCGCATTGCCGTATTCGCTCGCATTCGCCATCGCAATCGCGTCGTCGAGCGTCTTGGCCCGCATGAACGAGGCCACTGGTCCAAAGATTTCCTCTTTGCCAATGGTCATGTTCGGCGTCACGTTTTCAAAGATCGTCGCGCCAATCCAATTTCCATCTTCCCGGCCTTCGACCTTGGCTCCGCGACCATCGAGCGCCAATGTTGCGCCTTCCGCCAAACCCTTTTCGATGTAGGCCAAGACCTTTTCGCGATGCGTCCGCGAAATGACCGGACCCAAAGTCGTTTGCGGATTCTTGCCGTCGCCCAAAACGAGCCCTTTTGCATATTCCACGAATAGGTCGCGCACGCGATCGTACGCGTCACCCACGGGCACGATCACGCTTCCGGCCAAACACCGCTGCCCCGCGCATCCATAACACGATTCGACCGCATTCTGTACCGCGCGTTCCATGTCCGCGTCGGGCATGATGACGATGAAGTTTTTCGCGCCACCCAGCGATTGCACGCGCTTGCCCGTCTCGCCGCAACGTCGATATACGATTTTCGCTACCGCCGACGAACCGACGAACGAAACACCCTTGATCGTCGGATGTTCACAAATGGCCTCGACGACCTCTTTTCCACCATTGACGAGATTCACGACGCCCGGGGGCAAACCCGTTTCCTGAATCAATTCGAAAATGCGCCTTTGCGTCAGCGGCACCTGCTCACTCGGTTTGAGCACAAACGTATTTCCCGCCGCGATCGCATACGGCAAAAACCACAGCGGAACCATGGGCGGGAAATTGAATGGCGTAATCGCAGCAAAAACACCCAGCGGCTGACGAATCGTCTGACAATCGATGTTCGTCGCGACGTCCTCGAGAGATTGACCCATCAGCAACGTCGGAATGCCCGCGGCATGCTCGACATTTTCGATGCCTCGACCGAAATCATTGAGCGACTCGCTCATCGTTTTGCCATGTTCGCTCGTGCAAATGCTCGCGACGTCTTCGCGATGTGCGTCGAGGATCATGCGCAATTTGAACAAATATCGCGCGCGTTGCGCCGGAGGCACCGCCCGCCATGTCGGAAATGCCGCTTGCGCCGCTTGCACAGCCCGATCGACATCACTTGCCGTCGATAGCGGGACCTTCGCGAGCACTTCGCCCGTTGCCGGATTTTTCACGTCGAGAAGCGTGGTGCCCGATGAGGGAACCCAGGCGCCATTAATGAAGTTCTCGAGCACACGCATAGACAAACCGACCTCCTCAATACGTCAACGCAGCTTCAGTCTCGACGTAGGTTCGCGCCAACGTTGCACGATTCCTGCGACGAGGGACAAGTCTTTCACCGCGACATTCGGCGCCGCCAGCATCAAATCCCCTGGAGAAGTGAATCCCGACTCGACCGCAATCGACCATGTGCCGGCATTTTTCGCACACTCGATGTCTTGCACGCCGTCTCCCACCATCACCACCATCCGGGGATCAACGCCGAGAAGCTTTGAGGCCAAAAGAAGTGGCTCGGGGTCTGGTTTGAGCTCCGGAACGTCTCCGCCCGCAACGATCGCTTGAAATCGTTCGGTAATTCCCAACGCGGCGAGCACCGCTTCCGTCGTCGAACGATGCTTGTTGGTGCACAAACCAATCAACAAGTCGTCCATTGCGCTCAAGTCGTCCAGCGCCTCCAGGGCCCCCGGAGCCCAGCGCGTGAAATCGAGAGGATGGGCGCGGTAATAATGCGAAAAATGCTGAACGAGTTCGTCGGTTTCCGGATCATCGTCCGTGAGTAACGCGACTTGTGCACATAACGCCCGCGCGCCATTGCCCACGAGCCGGACGATCTTCGATGCCGGTTGAGGACGGCGTTTCGTAGCGATCAACGCGTGGTTCATCGCGGCCACGATGTCGCCACGACTGTCGATCAAAGTGCCGTCGAGATCGAATACGACCGCCTTGGGAGGGAGCACATTGGTCATCCTATGGACACCCCTTCAGGCGTTCAACGCCAATCGTTCTCGGAAAAAGGCATGGAGAGCCAAACGGAGTTCGTGATGACGCGCGTCATTTTCGCGGCCCAGTGACGCGTATTTCATGCAGTCGCGCCTTGGCCGCAGCATATCGATCCGCCATGTCCCCACGTGCTTCCGGCTTCGACCAAAGATTCTCCGACTCCGAAGGATCCTTCGCCAAGTCGTACAACTCGAACGCCGTGTTGTTGGAGATCGTCAGTTTGACATCACCATGAATGAACGAACGTCGCGCATCGTTGTAAGGCCCAGCGGGCATGTCGACGAGAATGTCGCGAGGTTCGGCACGAGCACCCGAGGCCAAAAATACGTCGGGCAAGAGCGATGACCCGGACAAACGATCCGTATTTTCCTCGGAGGATTTCGGCGCTTCTACCTTGAGCAGATTCAGCACCGTGGGCACGAGATCGATCAAGCTCCGCCGGGTGTCGATGCGTGAAGGTTTGGCACTTGGAACGTGCACGATGAGCGGCACGCGTACGAGTGGCTCCCAGAGTTCGAAGCCGTGGCGATACATCTTGTGTTCACCAAATGCTTCGCCGTGATCACTCGTCACGATGATCGCCGTCTTCGTTCCCCACGACGCTTTCTGCACGAAATCGAGCACTCGCCCGATGTGTTTGTCCGTGAACGCAATTTCCCCATCGTAAAGCGCGCGCTGACCACTCCCGAAATTCGGCACATCGTCGTGATGCAAATAGTCCGCATGCGGATCGAGATAGTGGATCCACATGAAGAACCGCCCGGAGGTGTTGTCGGCGCGTTCGAGAATCCGAATTGCCGCGTCCGAGAGCGCGGCGCTGGATGATTGATCCGCAACGTCCCAAGGCGCACTTTCCGGCGGAGCAGCGGACATGTCGACGATGTCGAAACCTCGATCCAGTCCGCCAAACTTGCCGAAGTATCGATGCGCATGAACGCCGAGCGTGCGAATTCCGGCCTTCGAAACGCGTTGCGCGAGAAACGTTTCTTCCTCGCCAAACTTGTTGAAGTGCCCCCAATTGCGCTGCGTCTCGCTGCCGTATTTGCCAAGCAACATCGGCCCAATGCTCTTGCCCGTGTACGAAGCGAGTGAGTACGCCTTCGTGAACACGGTGCTGCGCGCAGCAAGCGCGTCGAGGTTTGGCGAGACAGGCTGCGCATATCCTGCGTAACCAAGGTCGGCGCGAAGCGTATCGATCGTGATGAGCAGGACGTTCAAGTCCTTGGGCACGACATCGAGGACCGCAGGTTTGACGAGCGGATCGACAGCAGGTTTGTCCTGGTTGATCGCGGCCAGCGCCGCTGCTCGCAAGTCCGATCCCGAGCAATCTTCATCAATTCCATTGTCCGGGATCTCCGTCCCGAGTGGGCCCACCTGCGGATCACCTTCGCGACAATCGCCTCCGCCAAACCATCCACTCGCTCCGTCATGATCCCGATCGGACACCTTGCGGAGCACACCAAGAGCCAGTTTGCCGAGTGGTGCGCTGCGTTCGAGAACCTGCGCCACGGGCAAACCATCGCCACCAAGTTTCACTGCCGCTCGAGGCAAGAGCGCCAAGGGTGAAAGCGCAAGCACGGCGAAGACGATTGTTTGTCGAAATGTACCGATTGCGGCAACGACGAGAGACGACGTAGCCATGAGCATCAAGAGCGCAACTGCGCGTAAGTCGAGCTCGGGACGCTTGAAGATTCCGTAAATGCCAAGGGGTCCACCTTCACCACTCACGCTTCCGGTTTTCACTCCAATCGCGATCATGATCGCAACGAGCACGAAGGCGGCGAAACCCGTTCGGACCGGATCGACAAACCCTTTGCGACCGTCGTCGGCAGCGTGAGCGAGCGCGCGTCGTAACGTAGGCGTGAGAGCGAGCGCGAAGAGCACGGACAGCAGTCCGATGACGATGGAACCTGTGGCGATGGCAAAACCCACGAGAGATGCGGCGATTTCGAGGGCCAACAAAGCTCGGGCGAGTTGCGCGGAAAGTGTGGTCCAGACAAACGAAGCAAGGACCATGAGCGGGACAAACGCAGCGACATCCGCCGGACGCCCTCGCGCCATGTCACGTAACCAGTCAGTGAGACTCGAAGGGGAGGGAGCGCGATCTGGAAAGATGAGGACCGAGGCCACGCTTAGGGCAAATCCGACGAGCAAAGCGACGGGCGAGAGGAGACCTGCATCGGCCAAGAACAAGGCAAATGATTTGACCTCCAACGATGCGCCATCGCCTTCACCGCGGGCCCACGTGGTGTCCAGGAGGGCTGCGAAAAAGCCTGCAAGCGATGCGCCCAGCATTCCCTGGACGATCCGACCCGACCACGCGCGCAAGAATTGTCCCGGCTTCATCCACCACTTCTTGCGCGCCTTGGCGCGGAAGCCTCACGTCGCGCGAGCGGGTGCGCTGCGTCGTACACCTTCATCAGGTGCTCGGTCGAAACGTGTGTGTACCGCTGCGTCGTCGACAAACTCGCGTGTCCAAGCATGCGTTGGATGGCTCGAAGGTCCGCTCCAGCATCGAGCAAATGCGTCGCGAAGGTGTGACGAAGAGCATGGGGATGAAGATCCGCGCGGCCTGCTCCGAGAGCTCCGTAACGACGCACCAAATGTTGCACTTGGCGCACGCCAATGCGTTTGCCCATGCGCGACAGGAAGAGCGCCTGCGGATCGACTTCTCCCGTCTTGGGATGGCTCAGTTCCTTACGACAAACCATCCATTTCGTGAGCGCACTTCTGGCCAGCGATCCGAACGGCACGATGCGTTCTTTGCGCCCTTTGCCCAGCACGCGCACACGGCCTGCATCGGCGTCGAACTCCACATCACCTAGGTTCAGACCGACCAATTCCGACACACGAAGTCCCGAGCCATAAAGCACTTCGAGCATCGCGCGATCGCGTTGTCCTTCGGCAGAAGATTCATCAGGTGACTCGACGACTTCGGCCGCAGCATCGACGTTCACGAACGTGGGCAGTGGTCGACGAACTTTGGGTAGTTCGAGAGTTGCCGCAGCGTTCGCGGTGATCTCGCCGCGCACTTCCAAGTAATGAAGAAACGAGCGTACAGCGGCGATTTTTCGACCAATGGACGGCGGAGCATGGGTGCGTGCCAGTTGTCCGAGAAAGCTGCGCAGCAGAAAGATGTCGATGTCCGACGCGGTTCGCACGCGAGGGTGTTTGTCGCGGATGAACGTCACGAGCTGCCCGAGATCGCGGCGATACGCGGCAACCGTGTGCGGCGACGCCTGACGCTCTTCCCCTAAGTGGCGCACGAAGCGCGCGACTGTTTCTTCGAGGCCGGCGGAGGAGTCGGCTGGTTGTCGGAGCCAAGCTTTCACCGCACCTTGCGTAGCATCGCCCATGTGAGTCGGGCAAAGAGACGGCAGTCCAACGAAGAAGCTACGAGGGTGTATGCCCGCTGCGGCGACCAAGGTACATTGGGCGGTGGGATCTTATGGAAGGCGAAACGCTGGATGGCCGTTACCAGCTCCATGAAGAGCTCGGGCGTGGGGGGCACGGAGTCGTCCATCGAGCCACCGATTTGACGAACAACACGCAAGTCGCAGTGAAACTGTTACGCACAGCGATCGAGGACGATCCGCAATATGCGGAAAGACTGCGGCGCGAAGCGCAATCACTCGCGGCGTTGTGGGGATCGAGTGTCGTTCGTGTGCACGGATTCGGTACCGATCCCGAAGGCACCGTGTACATGGTGATGGAGTTGCTCGAAGGGGAAAACCTCGAGATTCACCTGCGCGACATCGAAACGTTCGGGGACAAACTCAATATTTTTGCGGTGCTTCAGACGCTCGATCCAGTAGCTCGCGCGCTGCATGCGGCGCATTCGATGGGCATCATTCATCGCGACGTCAAACCGGCGAACATCTTTCTCGTGTCGCCGGATCAAGGTGGTGGCGTGCGTCTGATGGATTTCGGTCTGGCGAAAATTCGCGGCGCAGAAGCGTTGACTGCAGCGGGGATGATCGCGGGATCACCCACATACATCGCCCCCGAGATGTGGCTTGCACAGGCGTTCGATCATCGAGCCGACGTGTATTCGTTTGGAGCTGTCGTGTATCGAGCGCTCTCGGGTCGGGCTCCGTTCAAAGCAACATCGAACGAAGAATTGTTCATCGCCGTAACAACTGCCCCGCGCCCCAAACTTTCGACGTATCGTTCGGATCTCCCCGAAGAGATTGATGGCTGGGTCGAACGGGCCTTGGCGATCGAACGCGAGCAACGATATCCGTACATTCCAACCTTGTGGAACGACCTCATCCGCATTTTGCGGAACGCTCGAGGTCCAAATGCGGAACGCGTGCGACAAACATTTCATCTACCTGGCTGAAGCACCTCATGTCCTCGAGTAACGAAAGTACAAACATCTCCGTTGGCGAAGCGAGTCTTTCGACTGTGGATGTCGACAAGTCCAACGCGAGAGTCGTGGGCACGGCGCAAGAGCAAGCAGATTCCCTCATTGGCAGCGTGATTTCGGGGCGATATCGCATCGTCGATCTCATTGCGCGAGGTGGAATGGGGGCGGTTTATCGCGGCGAACACGTGCACATGCACAAGCGGTTGGCCGTGAAGATTTTGCATCCGGAAGTCGACGACCAACCGGAGATCGTCGCGCGCTTCGAGCGCGAAGCGGTGGTGGGTGCGCACGTGCGTCATCCGAACATCGCGCACGCGACGGACTTCGGAAAACTCGACGACGGCGCGTACTTTTTGGTGCTCGACTACATCGAAGGTCGCAATCTTGGGGACGTCATCAAGGACGGGCCGATGCCTGCGCCGCGCGTCGTGCGGATTGCGAAACAAGTTGCGGCGGCACTGGCTGCGTCGCACGCGCTCGGGATCGTTCATCGCGACATGAAGCCGCGCAACATCATGCTGGATGCGCACATGGTTCCGCATCTCATCGACTTCGGGTTTGCCAAGATGTCCGCGGACAAACTCCCGCTCACGGGACGAAGTGAAACGCATCCCGCCTCGCGCCTGACGGGCGTCGGCGTTATTTTTGGGACGATCAATTATTTGGCCCCCGAGTCGGCGCACGGAATGGATGCGGTCGACGAGCGCGCGGATCTATATGCGCTCGGGGTCATCATGTACGAGATGCTTGCGGGAAAGCATCCATTCGATACGACCGACCCCATTGAGATGTTCAATCATCATCGAATGACGCCTCCTCCGCCATTTGCGGTGCGTGCGCCGGGCGCTTCGGTACCTCCGGAGCTTGATAAGATCATTCGTAAGCTCCTCGAAAAAGATCCCTACGATCGTTATCAAACAGCCCAAGAATTGGTGGATGTGCTCGAGGATTTGCCCATTGGTCACGAAGAGGAGCGGCACAAGTCGAGCGCTCCGCCGCCAATGCCGACGTCCGCCGGGGCGAATGCGGAAAAACGAGCGACGACCGAGAGCGCGTCGAAAACCACCGATACGGCGCCGAAGAAAAAGAAAAAGAAGAAATCGACAAAAACGCAATCGTCCGCGAATGGCCTCACGTATGCACTCGGGGTGATTGCGGTGGTGGCGGTGGCGGCGGCGATATTTTTTGCAACGCGGTGATTCGTCGTCAAACGGATTCGTTTGTTGTCGGGTCGGGTAATGGTTCGCGCATGGTCACGAATTCTTCGGCAGCCGTAGGGTGAATGCCAATCGTGCGGTCGAATTGCGCTTTCGTCGCCCCACATTGCACGGCAATGGCAATTCCTTGAATGATTTCAGGCGCGTCGCTGCCCACCATGTGCACCCCGACCACTTTGCTCGTCGCGCGATCCACGATGAGTTTCATCATCGTGCGTTCGTCACGACCGGACAGCGTATGTTTCATGGGGCGAAACCGCGCGCGATACACATCGATTTTGCCGAATTTGGTGCGCGCTTGCGCTTCCGACAAACCTACCGTTCCCACCGGCGGCTGACAAAACACTGCGGAAGGCACGTTTTCGTGGGTCATCTCCATGGGATGGTCGTGGAACAAGGTTTCCGCGACGGCTCGCGCTTCGGCAATCGCGACCGGCGTGAGATTGATTCGATTCGTCACGTCGCCGACGGCATAAATGCTCGGCACGTTCGTTTGCGAAAATGAATTCACTTCGATTGCGCCGACAGAGTTGACCCGTACGCCGGCGCTTTCCAGGCCCAAGTTTTCTGAATTGGGGGTTCGTCCAGTTGCAAAAAGCACCACGTCGGTTTCGAGCATTTCGCCGCCGCCGAGACGCACGGACAAACCATTTTCACAACGCTCGATGCTGCGGACCACCGTTTCTCGCGAAATACGAATACCCCGCTTGCATAGACTCTCCGTGACGCTTTCGCGTACGTCGTCATCGAATCCGCGCAGCACGTTGTCTCCGCGCACCGCAATCGTGACGTCGGAACCTACCCCGCGCCAAATGCCGGCAAATTCCACCGCGATGTAGCCGCCACCCACAACCAATACGCGTTTGGGCACATAGGGCAAATCCAGAGCTTCGTCGGACGAAATGCCGAGTTCACCGCCCGGAATCGTGGGACGCACCGGACGACTTCCCGTGGCCACGAGAATGTATTTCGCTGAATATTTTTGCCCGTTCACTTCGACGGTGTGGGGATCGATGACTTTTGCAAAACCTTCGATCAGCTGCGCCCCGGCATCCCGCAACATTCGGATGTAAATGCCGTTTAGACGGTCGAGTTCGCGATCCTTGGTCTTGATGAGTTTTCCCCAATCGACTTGGTTTTCGCCGATCGTCCAGCCAAACCCGCGGGCGTCCTCGAATTCTTCAGCAAAATGAGAGGCATACACGAGCAATTTTTTGGGGACGCACCCTCGAAGCACGCACGTTCCCCCGACGCGCCGTGATTCGCAAATCGCGACGCGTGCGCCATGAGAAGCCGCGCGACGACTGCCCGCAACGCCACCAGAACCAGCACCGATCGTGAACAAGTCGAAGTCGTATGTCGTCATTGGTTTGTCCCGTCACCCTTTCACTTCGAAATTCGCCATGAAATATCCGTCCGTACCTTGAACATGCGGTAAAACGCGGAGCGAAGTTGCGCCATCGGCCGCAAGAGTGTGGATTGTTTCGTCGTCGAACGGCACGGGTGATAAATGCAATCCATTGGGCAAAGGTTTGGCGAGGATTGCTTCGATCACCACTTCCGCTTCTTCCCGCAACACGCTGCAGACGGCGAACACCAGCCGTCCCCCGGGTTTTACATGCAGCGCCGCATTGCGGACAATCGTGACTTGCAACGCCGACAAACGTTGTAGGTCCTCCAGGCTGCGATGACGCGCAATTTCCGGCCGCCGGCGCAAAGTTCCCGTGCCGGAACAAGGCGCATCGACGAGGACGCGATCGTAATCACGGGGCGGCATTGGACCCGTGTGCGTCTCGACAGACCAGTCCACGACAAACGATTGGCGCACGAAACTGCCGAAAGGTGCTTCGCGCAAACGTTCGAGTTTTGCCGAATAGAGGTCCGCCGCGTCCACGCTGCCCGTTGGGCCTACGTTGTCGCTCAAAATCCACGTCTTGTTACCGCGTCCTGCGCAGGCGTCGAGCACCTGCTCACCCGCACGAGCGCCCAATGCGAGCGCGACGATTTGCGCGCCCTCTTCCTGAATGATCCAGGCTTTGCCAGCCCCGGGCAGACGTCGAACGTCACCTGCTCCACGTACCAGAATCGCCCGCGGAGACGCTTTGCCCAATTCGAATGTCGCTTGTGGCGCAGCTTGCTGCAATGTTTCGAGCCACGCGGCCCGATCTTCATTGCTTCGCAAAGACAAACCAATGGGTGGCGGGACGGGGCCGGCAGCGAGATACTCTTCGGCGTCCTTGCGCCCCAGCGATCGACGTAATGCCCCGCGAAACCACCCTGGCGCCGACGCAGAAATGGCCGCGGATAACGACGGCCTTCCTGCACTTTCGACGTTTGTTACCAATTTTCGCAAGATGGCATTGGTAAAAGATGCCGAGCGCGTGTCCCCCGTCGAGATGATGCCCGCGACGGCTTCATTCACGGCCGCAAATGCCGGTATTCGATCCAAGAAACAAATGGAATAGGCAGCCATGAGCAAATGCGCCCGGGCCAGCGGATTCAAGTCCAGTTTTCCCTTGGTGGTCAAACCTTGTAATTGCGTTTCGAGCGCGCCTTGCGTGCGCAAGACGCCGTAAACGAGTTCGGTCGCAAGGGCTGCGTCACGCGCATCCATTGCCACATGACGCCCAATTTCAGCATCGAGCGCCGCCGCAGCAAACGCGTCCGCCGTCCATACGCGCGTGAGAACACGCTCGGCCAATTGCCGCGCGTCATTCATCGACGAGCTCCCGCACTTGACCTTGAATAACGTCCCAGCGCCTTTCGACGTCGTTTTTAAAGGCGACCGCCATCAAGGCAACGAGAACGCAAAGTCCCACGAGACTGGCGATTTCCCGCACGCGCAGCGGCAATGGTCGCCGCGAAAGAGCCTCGAACAAGAAAAACAAAAGATGTCCCCCATCGAGCACTGGAATTGGCAAGAGATTCACGAGCCCCAGGTTGATTGAAATGACGGCCATGGCCCAAACGAAATAGGATGCTCCTTTCGAGCCCTCTTCGCCGACCAAATCATAGACGGTAATCGGTCCACCAAGCGTCGAAATGCTCACCCGACCTTCCGCGATTCGTACGATACCGACGACGATGAAGCGCATTACGTCATAAGTCTCGGCCAATGCGCTTTGCAGAGCAAATGTCATCAGCGAAGCGTGCTCGACGGCAGGTTCCGGAACGACAGGGGACCAATTGGCCGCTCGCACATAATAACGCGGCCGTTGTTGCCCATACTCGTCAATCCACAATTCGCGACGCAGGTGAATCGTGCCGCTCTTCTTTTGGCCATTGCGGAGCCACGTCACCACATGTGGTTTGTCGGGGGCCGCAAATAATTTTTCCAAAAATGTCGACCACGCGGTTACTTCCGTCTGATCGACGTCGACGATTCTATCCCCTGCGCGCATATCGGCGTTCCATTCCGCCGAACCTTCCGTCACGTCGAACAAATAGAGATCTGCAGGCTCGAGTCCCGTGCGCGAAGCCAAATCGCCAGGGGTCGATTCTGGGGACAATGCGGCCACGCCCGACTCGTAGACGGCCATTTCGGCCATTCCGCCGAGAGCCCGGGGAACTTTGACTGGACGCAAATAGGTGACGGGAACAGTTTCGCCGTGGTTATCGAATAATGCGGATTCGAGGTCGGCAAATGTTTTGACCGGCTTTCCGCGCACTTCGGTGACCATGTCGAACGTGCGTAACCCGGCTCGATATGCAGGAGAATCCGGACGCGATATGCCAACGACGGCCGCTGGTCGATTTGGCTTGATTCCGATCTCGCCCACTCGATCCACGATATCGAGCGGTTTGTGAATGACCTTTTCTTCCGGAACGACCATGACTTCGACGTGTTCCGTATTGCGAAAAACCGTCATTCGTAACTCGCGCCCCGGATTTTCACCAATGATTCTGGCTAGTTCGGCAAACGTCGAAATGTGCTCCCCATCCACCGCGAGCACCCGATCACCTGGGAGGAGTTTACCTTCGGCAGGGTGGCCCGGTAAAACGAATCCGACGGTCGGCGGCGAAAAGCGTGTTTCTCCGACAAACACCGAAAAATACAGAAGCACCGGGAAAAGCACGTTCATCGCTGGTCCGGCCATGACGATGATGACGCGTTTCCACAACGCTTGCGACTCGAACGTACGCGCACGATCTTCCGGCAAAACCGGCTCTTGCCGATTTTCCTCGAGCATTTTTACGAAGCCGCCGAGGGGCAAGAGGCCGATGCAATATTCCGTTTCGCGCCCTCGAAAACGAAAGACCTTTGGGCCAAACCCGATCGAGAACGTGAGCACTTTCACGCCAAAGATCTTGGCCCACACAAAATGCCCGAGTTCGTGCACGAAGATGAGCACCGAACAGAGCAGAGCGAAATAGAGAAGATCCACGCCGAGCGCAGTTGTATTCCAAAACGGACACGAATGAAAGGACAAATTGCCGACCCGGACGGTAAATCATCGAGATAACTTGGGATTTGCCGGATTGTGAAGTTCGTGCAATCGTTCGTATCGGGGCTAGGGGCGGATAGGGGGATTCCATCATGAGGGTACTCATCGTGTCGTACACATTTCCACCTGCGGGAGGCGTGGGGGTGCAGCGAGTGTCGAAGCTCGTCAAGTTTTTGCCGGAGTTTGGGGTGGAAGCAGCGGTGCTCACGGCCAGGGATCCGTCGGTGCCCATTGAAGATGCGGGCACGCTGCGGGATATTCCGACAAACCTAAACATTACGCGCACGCGGACGCTCGAGCCCAGTTATCGACTCAAAGCAAAAGTTTGGCATGATGCAACCAAAACAAACACGTTGCGCCGCAAAGTCGTGCGCTTCGCCAGTCGCCTGCTCGTTCCCGATCCACAAATCCTGTGGTTGCCGGCGACAGCGTCCGAGCTTTTCCGTCTTTCCAAGCAGGTGGACGTGGTTCTTTTCACTGCGCCGCCGTTTTCGCCCTTCTTGCTCGGGCCACTTTCCCGTGTACCGTTTGTCTTGGATTATCGGGATGAATGGCGCATGGCGGCGTCGTACGAAATGCATGAAGGACCTTGGCTCACGCGATTCATTGATCGTTTGGAGCCAGCGCTTTTGCGGCGAGCGGCGATGATCGTGACGGCCACGGACGAATTTCGAACCAATCTTCTCGAACGTATTCCAAGCTTGGATCCAGAACGAATCGTGACCATTACGAATGGATACGATCCCGATGATTTTCCTGAGCTGGCGCAAGACCCTCTGCTGCATTCTCTTCCGGAACGCAAGTTGGTCATGACGTACGCGGGAACTACGTTTCGTCACACGTCACCGCGGGGATTTCTGGCGGCGCTCCGTCTCTTGGAAGAACGAAATCCGTCGATTTTATCGCGTTTGCATGTGCGTTTCGTGGGACGCGTCGTACCGACGGAAATGGTCAATTTCGAGAGAATTTCAGTGCCCTGTGTAGAGCGAATTCCGTACGTACCGAGGGAGAATGCATTGCGGTTGTTGGCCCAGAGTGACGTGATGCTGTTGATCTTGGATGCCGTACCTCATGCCGAAGCAATGTATCCGGCGAAAATATTCGAAATGATGCATTTGCGGCGCCCTCTTTTGGCGCTGGCGCCGCAGGGGGCCTTGAGTCGACTGGTGCAACGGCACCATTTGGGTCAGGTGGTGCATCCGCGCGATCCTGCGGCCATTGCGCAGGCGCTCGAAGGATACGTGCGCGCATTCGACGAAGGCGAGCTCGAGGCTCCAATATCGCCAATCGACGTCGAACGATATCATCGCCGCGTCATTGCTGGACAATTCGCCGATGTTTTGCGGCAGGCGCGATTTACGTGAGGCAATTATTTGCCAACGATGATGGGCGGCTTTTCACATAAGCTCGCCCGCGGAGTCGAGCAGGGAACGTCATTCCAGCGTCCGTCTTCAGCTACCCATTCGACGCAATTTTCTGCGCCGCCGAAATTGTTGGGTTCACCGGGACGCCAAATGGGAAAATCCAGAGGCTCGCCTGAAATCCAGCGAAATTGGTTTTCCGTAGTTTCGTCGGACAATCCAATCCACAAATTCGTCACGGGCATTTTCGCCCCGAGCGCCTTGAAGAGGCTCGTGTTTTCGGCGTCGGTATCGATCATGGCCAATTCGCCGCCGTTTTGCACACAGGTTCGTTGCGCGACGTCCCACCGGGCCGGAGGTTCCACACAATAATCCGTCTTTTCGATGGTGAATCGTTTTCCGCGACAAGTCATTGGTTTTGCGCCACTTCGGGCTGCGGGAGTGGGAGCTTCACATAAAAAAGGACGCGGTTGAAAACAATCTACGTCATTCCAGCGCCCATCTTCGACCAACCATTCAGCACAATCTTCCCCTCGTCCGCTGTTGTTTGGTTCTCCGCGACGAAATGCGGCAAATCGCAGCGGTGTGCCATTCGACCAAATCCAGCGACCTTCCGACGGCTCCGCCAAACCAATCCAGAAGCGATCGACTCCTGTTGGGGAAGCGACGGCTTCGCGCAGAGCATTCGGCAATGACGAGTTTTTCATGACGGCCAAGTGCGCCCCGACTTTTTGGCATTGTTTTTCCGCTTCGTGCCAATTGTGCAATTCGGGGACCACGCAGAATGTTTGGCCCAGCAAATTCAGTTGCTTGTCCGGAGAACATGAAAATGGAGGTAATTCCGCAATCGGTTGGTCAGGGACCAAGAGCGGCGGTTTTTTCGCTGATGTGTCGGGTGGCGTCGACGCTGAAGCTGACGATTTTGGTGGAATCACCAAAGCCTGATCGGCGTCGGTCACGACGACTGGCGCAGGACCACATCCGACGAACGCCGACGCAGCCAAAGGCACCAATCCGCAGAGAGTTACGACCACTCGCCGAAATGAATACGAGGCTCGAGCGCGCATGATAACGATCCAATCAGCAAGTGAGGCGCTTGTCAAGGGTCCTGCGCGGAGGGAGCCGTTTCGGGTTGGGTCTTTTTTTCGAGCTGTTTGGTCCCGAAGGCGACGAGAATTCCGAGCGCCAATGTGGCCCCGGCAAATAAGAATTCGGGTTGGTCGGCGCCAGCGACGAGTCCCAATGAACCCAAGGCGCCAATGACGGGAATGATTGCTCCACCCGGAACACGAAATCCTCGAGCTTCGCCTTCTTTTTTGCGTAATGCCGGCACCGAGATGCACGTAAAAAAGTATTGAATGACCACGGTGATGTTGGACATTCCGACAAGGCGTCGATAATCGAAAAAGAACGCAAGAATTGCCGTGATGATGGTCGTCCACGCAATGGCCACATGCGGCGTGCTCCAGCGTGCGTTGATTTTCGCCAATGCGCGCGGCATGAGCCCATGCGCCGCAATGGCCTGGGCATATCGTGGCGAACCCAAGGCACTGCCCGCGGTAAAACCACCGACGGAGACGAGACTGCCAACCACGACGACAATCCCAATCGTTGGGCCGAGATACTTCGCGGCGTCGACGAGTGGTTGTCCTGACTCGGCTCCAATGTTCGGGTAGGTGCCGACGAGCACGGTCTGTACCACGACAAACAGGAGCGCCGAGAGGAGCAACGCGCCCATCGTCCCAAGAGGTACGTTACGTTTTGGGTTTTGGGTTTCCCCGGCGGCTACGGGCGCGACCTCAAAACCTTGCAATGGAAACAACGACAGATAAATGCCCTGGCCGACGCCGAGGGCGCCGCGTGGCAATGTTCCGCCAAGCTTCGAGGGATCGAAAGCAGCGACGGCAACCAGGAGAAAACAAAGAATGGCTCCGACTTTGCCAATGACCAACAAATTGACGAGACGCGCGCCCAATTTGACGCCAAAATAATTGACGACGCCGAGAAGGAGGACAATCGTTGAGGCAAGTACCGAACCAACGAGCGACGAACGGGCGCCAGCCAGCTCCACGAACAATGTTGCATTCGCCGCCCAACTCACGAATGTATTGGCCCAGCAAAACCAACCAATCACAAAACCGACGCGATCGCCGAATGCATGGCGGGCATAAAGATACGTGCCGCCCGTATCGACGTAACGACCCGACAATTCGGCAAAACAGAGCGCAACAGGCATGAGCAGCAACGCACATAGCAGGAACGCGAGCGGCGAATAACCGCCCATGGCGCGATGCATGTCGTCCGGAAGTGCGAACACCCCCGAACCCACTGTCGCATTGACGCCAATGCACAAAACATCGAACAATGTCAGCCGGCGCCGAAATCCGGGCACAGCGGGCGCTGAGGAAACCCTCTCGATGGATGCGTTCATGGGGCGCTCACGATCTCGGGCCTAATCTTCACGAAGGTTCGACTATACGCGCATGGTCCGGCGTTTGGCAATACGGAAGATCCAGGTGCTCAGCGGTTTCGTCCGGACACACGTTTTCGGGTCTTGACGTACCTCGAAAAACCAGAAATACTACGTTCAACCTCGAGGAGGCGAACATGAGCAAGAAAGCAGACTGGTATTATCATCGCCGTGGGTGAACGACGTGTACCAAAGCGCGGGAGTTTCTCGCGCAGGAGCACGTGGAGATTTCGGAGACGGCAGATGCGAACAAGGCCAAACTCGATCACGCGGCTGCGCTGGCGATGGCTCGGCAAGTCGAGCGCGTGATTGCGACGAAAGGGAAAAAACGAACGGAACTCGATATGCGGCAAAAGCCGTCGGATGACGAAGTGTTGGCTCTGCTGCTCGGACCGACCGGGAATATTCGCGCGCCGCTCATTCGCGTAGGAAAAACGCTCGTAGCGGGTTTCGATCCTGACGTGTACAACGGTGCGCTGGATTCGGGACAAACCAAAGCCAAGCGCTGAACAAATCGTCGCGCTCGTTTCGCGAAAATCCCCCACGAACCTATTTTCACACAATCATGGCCAATCATTTGCAACTGGTGCACTTGCACGCGGTCCAAGGTTTGTCCAAAGCTTGAAATACGTCGAGATCGAGGTCAGTGGAATGAATGCAGAAACCATTGTCGAACGCATGATGTCTTGGAGCATCGCTACAATATTATTTTGCAGTGGTTGTTCCGGTGAAACAGGGGAGAAGAACGTTCCGGCGTCGAATGAATGCAAGGGCGACACAACGGTATTCACGTATCTGTTGCCGCTCCCGCCCAATGCCGTGACCGTCGCCGACTTTGCGGTGAATGATAATTTCGTCTATTTTACAGATGCTGACGGCCGAGTCCTGAAAATGCCCGTCGAAGGTGGCGAAGTCGTTACGCTGGCTTCTGGAGAAATCCTGCCGTTACATATTGCGGTCGATGATGAAAATATTTATTGGACGACAGACTCGGGCATTCGAACTATGTCTCTTTCTGGAGGAATTCCGACGACGCTCGCGGCGGGAATGGGGACGCCGCAAGGCATCGCCATCAATGAGCAATTCGTTTATTGGACGACGAATTTATCGCGCCTCATGCGCGTGGCGCTCGATGGCAGTGGCGTGACGCAATTGGCGGACGAATCCGCAACGAGTTATGCATTTGCGGGTTTGACGCTCGATGCAGGGCGTGTTTATTGGGCGAGTCAGGGCGAAATTGGGGGAACCAATGGAGCAATATTGACGATGCCGCTAGCCGGCGGCGAGATTACGACGTTGGCGACGGGTCAAAGTGGGCCATCTCGAGTGGCGGTGGACGAAGCGAACGTATATTGGACAAATGCCGGGGATTTCAATACGCCGGTGGGTTTGATGCAAGCTCCGATTGGTGGTGGCCCGCCCAAGACGATCGTCTCGGCACAAAGTCAGGTTTACGCCCAATACAATGCGATTGGGGGGGTATTCGTCAATGCGCGGGGATTATTTTACACGACCCGCGGGACCAAGGAATATGATTATTACGATGGAACCGTGACGCGCCTATCGCTGGAAAGCGGGGCCGCGACGACGCTTGCATCCGCGATCCACAACGCGAGTGATTCCCTCGTCATGCGCGGATGCAATCTGTATTTTGCCGCGGCGGGCAATATGCACCGAATGCTGGTGCAATGAATGTAGGTCATTAACGGGAATGCGAGCGCCTAGTCCCCATTGGGTTGACCCATGCGCAAGGGACCTCCGCGGGCCGTTGGCCACATCATGCAATTCTCGGCAGAACCTGGAACCGTGAAAACGTCGAGTCCATGTTCGAATGTTTGTACGAAGATTTCGACTTGGCCATCTCCATCGAGGTCGCCAATTGCGGGCGCCGCAGGTGCGCCGTTGCCATTTCCATTTTGCTCGCCGGTGTTGTGCAATGGTACGTCGTGCAAAACGGTCCCGTCTGCGCCGAGCACCACCAAGTATCCGGAATCGAGCACATCGGGGTCGCCGTAGGTCGCGAGAACGAGCTCGGGTGAACCGTCTTGGTTCAAGTCCGCGACGGTTACTTCGGTGGCGTACATGATCGCTTTTCCGTGCGTATAATCGTAATGCCAGATTTCTTTGGCATCGGCGCCGTACGCCCGAATGAATCCGTCATTAAATGGGGCGACGATTTCGGGTTTGTCGTCGCCCTGAATGTTGACGGTGGTTGCCGCAGGGACGCCGCCCGGTGGATAATAGCCCTCCACCAGAAGGGGTTTGTTGCCGCGCGGCAATGTTTCCCAACCCGGTTTGCGCATTGCGGACCGACTTCCATCGCCGTGGGCTCCCTCGAGAACCATGACGGCGTAGGCCTGGGTTTCGTAGGGTTCGTTTTTCTCGACGTTTGGCAGGCCAACCACTTCGTTTTTCCCGTCCCCATCGATGTCCACCACGTTGGGCGGTGAGGCTGTCCATTGCAACCATTCTGCAAACGAGGGATGGGGCCATTCGCCGGTGTGCAAATTATAATGATCTCCTTCGACTTTCGGGTCAGCCCAGCGAATGAACTGTCCCCAGGTCAAACGTTGCCCATCCCATTCGTTCGCCCGATTCGTGAAATACGGCGCGCTGTCGATCGCCACCCCGTCATGTTTGAAGGCTTGAATATGGTGATTGTCGTAGGTGGCGAGAATTTCGAGTTGCGGATCGTCATCGATATTTCCAATGGCCACGTTCAGGCCATAACAACCATAACCTTCGTGGCCCATTCCATTGCGATCAGCGTCGTTTCCTTGTCCGGTGGCGCTGTTGTACCTGGGCCATGCTTGATATGAAATTCCCGCGGGCTGGTGCAATTGACCGTTGGCCCGGAAAGCAAAAACTTGCGATCCGCCCTCGGCAGCACTCACCGTTTGCGTCGTCGTGACGACGATTTCGAGTTGCCCGTCGCCATCGATATCCCCAGCAGCCATTCCGCGCACTTCGGGGGGATTGTTTCCTGATGTCGTCGAAGCGGGCCAGCCTGCTTTTACCGACAAAGTCTTGTTTTTCCATTCGTACGCCCAGACTTCGTGGTCGCTTCCATAAACGATGTCGACGATTCCGTCCTTCTCCAAATCCGCGACCACGTGCGGTGCATACACGCGTCCGTCGCCGCCTTCCGCTTTGGCCAATTCTTTGCCTTGAGCGTCGTATACGAACACCGAATAATAGGCGGCAATGAGTTCTTTTTGTCCATCGCCGTCCAAATCTCGAATGACCGGGGAAGCAAACCAGCTTGTTTCCCCCGACAACGTCATCTTGTATTCGGGCGCTTTGACTTCACCCGCGCTCGTCGCGGCGGTGCACGTGACGTTTCGCGATCCCCCGGTGGTGCTTTGATTGCCTTTCGTGGTCGTATCATTGCCGCAGCCGAGGGCGGTATACGTCAGCGTCGCGGTCAGAATCAAAAGTCGTCCTGTCAAAATGATGTTGCGAAGAAACCGGCCGTTACTGGGGCGTGTATTCATCATATCAACCTCATTCGTCACGCGGAAAGGAAGCGAGGACCGTCCGCTGCGGTCATTCGCGTGAGCATATCAAGAATTGCGAGCGGGAGGAACGAACAATGGTGCAGCGTTCGAACCTTTCGTGCAAATCGTGCTTGGTCCGATGTTGGTTCGTTGAAGAAGCTTGCCTTGTGGCTCGCACCTATGCAAAGCTTGATCATGTCGTTGGGGTCCGAACGCAGTGAAGGCCCATCGTCGGTGGAATCGTTTGCCGGCGTTTCATTGGTACAGCTCGCGGCGATCGCTGCTGCTCGAGCGCAAGGATTTCCCCTGGAAGAAATCCTCAATGCCGAGGGGCTCGAAATGGACGCGTATCGCGCGGCCGATATTGAATACAAGTGCCGTCTAGCGGATTCTGGCGAGCGGGAGCGTTTGACCGCTGCATACCAGGCGGAGCTTTCGCGGGCCGAAGATCGATTGCAGCGCCAAATATCACCACTTGATGACGATATCGAGTCGTGGGTCCGATTTCTCGGTACCTATGGCGAACAATCGTCCCCCGCGGAATGGCTGACAGCGCTGGGTTTGACCTCAACCGATTTGTCGCGACTGTCGCGAATCTGGGAAAAACGGCTCGATACGGATGTCGCATTGGGCAAACGAGCCGAGAAGTTGGCCAAACAAAAAAGGCCCTACGATATTTCGTCGCTCCGGGTTGCATTGGCCAAACTCGTTCCTTCGCCATTGGCCAAATCGCAGACGAAATCATCACTTCGGGATACTGCGCCATTACCCGCCGACGCAATGCTTCTTGTTCATAGCTGGTTGCCAAGGACGGAGCCGCCGCCGGAACTCACAGCGTCCGAGTCGCACAATTTGGGCAGGCAAGTCGATTTCCCTGCCAAACTTCAGCCGCTGGTCCCGCTGTCCATGACGAACCCGGTGTTTTCTTTGCCAGAAGACGACGGTTTGCCGTTCGTGAAGGCTCCTGATGTACCTAACGAACCAGCAACACCGGAAGAGCGAGCGGCGGCCATGGCTCCTCCGCGCGAGGCTCTTTCGGGCACGTCATTGGCCGTTGATATTCCGCGCGGTCCCGCGACGCCGTTCGAGAAGTTGGACAAACCGTTAAAAGAGAAGGAGCCCGAGGTCAAACCCGCAGGCGCAGCATTGGGCGGTACTTCATTGGCGCTCGAGATTCCGCGTGGTCCTGCGACGCCGTTCGAGAAGTTGGACAAACCTGGACAAGAGAAACTACCCGCGGTCAAACCCGTACCCGACGAATTGGGAGAGACTTCATTGACGGTGGACATTCCGCGTGAATCGGTGTTGCCATTTGCGTCTGCGAAACAAGAATTGTCGCGCCCGCCGCTTACTCTTGAAAAGCATGCCGCAATGACGGTGGAAATCGCGACGTACCCGGCCCGAACGTTGGCTATTCTAAAGCAATATGGCCTTGCGCCGCCGCAAAAAGTGGATTTGGATCAGCATTATCAACGTATCGTGACGAATGACCCGGCCAAACAAGCTGCGTGGCACGCCGCGTACAACGCGCATTACGTGACCCTCATGCGTGCGCCGCGTAGGTGACGAGCCCTGAATCAACCAATGAATACGGTGCTCGACGCAATGACGGATCCGAGTGGTGCGTCGGCGGGGTCATTGCACGTCATGGCGGGATCGCCCATTCTTGCGGCGGGTTTGTCATCGAGGAATACGGTCGAGCTACCTTCGTCCACCTTGGCCTTGTTGGACGGTTCTTGTTGAAATTGTCCCCCGGTAGGTGTGTGCGTCGGTGAATTGTCCGCAGTGCTGCCTTTCGTAGCCGCAGGTTTGTCGTCAATGACAATCGTGCTCGACAAGGCCCCCGAAATGGTCCCGACAAACGGCATGGGCGTAGGCGTTGGAACCGGACCACCGGGTGAGGACACCATGACGATATGCGTATCCATTCCGATGATTTTGTCGCCTTGTTTGGCCGCCGGATTGCCCATGGTGACCGTCAGCTTATCGCGCTGCCTGACGAGCGCAAAGA
>DAOMZH010000020.1:0-3544 GCA_035437985.1 Polyangium sp. (in: bacteria)
CGTTCGAACGAGCAGCCAATGGTCAACCGGGGATTGTCGTCATTTCGGGGGCAGCAGGCGTAGGCAAGTCGGTGCTTGCGCGGGAGCTCAAAGGTCCGGTAGCAGTTCGGGGAGGCACGTTTGCCGCGGGACGCCCGGACGAACTTACGCGCGGTGCTCCGTGTGGCGTTTTGTCTGCGGCGCTGCGCGACCTGGTGCGCCAAATCTTGCAAGGTCCATCCGAGCCGGCGCGGGCATTCAACCGCGAGCTATTGCGCACACTCGGCGCAAATGCGGCGGCGCTTTTCGAGCTCATTCCCGAGCTCGAAGAGATCGTCGAAGTGCGGGAAGTGCCGGCCGCATTGCCCGCAGCCGAGTCGAATGCACGCTTGGCAGTCCTTGTGCGTTCGCTGCTCGATGCAGCGAGTCGCGAAGGTCCCGTGGTGCTTTTTCTCGACGACATGGATGCCGCCGATGCAGCCTCGAAGGACATCGCTCGGGCACTCATTGCCGATGGAGCAGTACGTCGGCTTCTTGTGGTGCTGGCTTGTCGCGACAGACCCACTGATACTCGGACAAACATCGTCGACTTGCGAGATCTGCGCCAATCCGGGGTGAGCGTCACCGAAGTTCCGCTGGGCCCACTGAGTTCGGCGCATGGTCGAGCGCTGCTTGTGGATGCGCTCGGAGTTGCTGCCGATGGGGTTGCGGATCTTGCGGAAGAACTGACGTCGGCCGCGAGCGGCAATCCGTTTTTCATGCGCGAGGTGCTGCGCGCGTTGTATGCCGAAGGGTTTGTCACGTTCGATGCGCGGGCCGGATGTTTCAAGTGGGACATCGAGCGCGTGCGGCAGCGTCTCGGGTCATCGGACGCCCGGGATTTCGTTCGGGATCGCATTGCGTCGTTGCCTCCCCGCACGTCGCGCGCGTTGGCCGTTGCTGCATGTTTGGGAACGGCATTCGATCTTGGGGCTCTCGCGATTGCGGTCGAGCATCCGCCGTCAGAGGTCGTGCAGGATCTCTGGCCGGCGCTCGAAGCTGGGCTCGTGGTGCCGTTGTCCTCGGATTACCGATTTGCCGATGCGCTCGTCGATGCTGCCGAGGCAAACGGTGCGGACGTCAATCGTCGCTCGCCAACACGCACGTCGTGGGAGGTGCCGTATGCGTTTGCCCACGGGCACGTGCACGAGGCGGCGCTGGCGGTCATTCCCGAGTCTGAACGACCTGCGGAACACTTGCGCATTGGTCGTTTGTTGTTGGCCAAGTCGTCACCACTGACGGATGGGGGTGGTTTGGCGGCGGTTCGTCAGCTCAATCGCGGGCGTGCAGCGATGACTTCGCGCGAGGATTGCGTGGCGCTCGCGCGCCTCGATTTGACAGCGGGGCGACGCGCCAAAGGTGCGGGCGCATTGGCCGATGCGATGGAGTTTTTCTCGCTCGGCCTCGAGGCGTTCGGCGGCGACGAACCGCATGACTTGTGGTTTGCCCTGACGCACCAGTTGGGCGAATGTGCGGTGACGACGGGAGCCCCCGAACTTTCGGAACGACTGGTGGGCGAACTAGCCTCGAAGGCGCGCACGTTGCTCGAACGTGCGGAAGCATGTCGCATGCGGGTGGCGATGCTCATGATGCGCGAGAGGCTCGACGATGCATTTCGTGCTGGTGTTCAAGGGCTTTCGGATTTGGGCGTGCACGTGCCGCTCGATGAGATCTCATGGCGTGCCGCGCTGGATCGCGAACGTTTGACGATTGAAGAGAAACTCGACGGTCGCGCGATTCGGACGCTCGTTTCGTTGCCGCAGAGTGATGATCCGGTGATTGGCGCGACGATGTCGCTCTTGCTCGATTTGTCGGCCCCGGCATTCTTGGCGCGTGTGCCCGCAACGCGTTTGGTGGCGGCTGTGCTCGTGAGGCTTTCGATCGAGTATGGCAACATGGAGGCATCGGCGTATGGTTTTGCGGCGCATGGGTTTTTCCTGGCCGCAGATACGAATCGATACGACGAAGCGCACGCTTTTGGGGATGTAGGCTTGGCGCTCGAAGAGGAATTTGGCGACGGGCGTTTGTCATGTCGGGTGCGGATCGTGGTCGGGTCGATGTTGCACACGAAGCGTTCGCGACGGGTATCGCTCTTTCATTTTCAAAAAGCGGTGGACCAAGCTGCAACGTCCGGAGACTTGCTTTATGTGGCCCAAGCAGCAGGGCAGGTCGTTGCCGCGCGATTCGAGCTTGGCGACGACTTGGCGCGGGCCTGCGAGGAGGCCGAACGAAGCTTGACGTTGTTTCGAGCTGCATGGGGTCTGCGCACCGTGGCGGAACCATCGGCCATGTTCACGATGCGCGCGGCGCGGTGTTTGCTAGGAAAAACGCCAGACAAGGCGAGTTTGTCCGACGAATCATTCGACGCCGAGCAATTCGTGGCGAGTCGGCTCGAAGTGGGGGACGGTTCGGCGGAGCTTTGGTATTCGATTTTGCGTACGCAGCTATTTATTTTGCAGGAAGAATTCTCGGCGGCGGCTCGCGATGCATTGGTCGCGGAAAATCATGTCGCTGGTTGTCGTGGTCAATTCATTGCGACGGATTTGTCTTTTTGGATTCCGCTGGCTTTGCTGCTCGATCGTACGGCATCACGATCCATGTTCGACACTCGGATGGCCATTGTCGAGCGGCATTTGGCGGAACTTGCGCGATTGGCCGAGCATTGCCCGGAGAATTACGAACGGAAATGGCTTTTGATCAGCGCCGAGCGGGCGCGGGCCATGGGGCACGAATTCACGGCCGTCGAGCTTTATGAAAAGGCGGTTCGGGCAGCGGCCGAAAGTGGTGCGTCGCGGGACGAAGCGCTGGTTAATGAATTGGCAGCTCGTTTTCACCTCGAACGACGGCGCGATACATTGGCACGCGCGTACATGGGCGCAGCGTATCAGGCGTACATACGTTGGGGCGCGGTTGCGAAAATCGACGCTTTGCGGGAGCGATATGGGTTTTTGCTGCCGCGTCGACCTCCCGGGGTCACGGAAGGGTCGTCCCGCGGCTCGATTCTGCCAGCGCCGCAGGGACAATACGACATCGAAGCGGTCATGCGCGCAGCGCAAGCGATTGCCGAAGAGCTCGTGCTCGACGTGCTCCTCGACCGCGTGATGCGCGTCATCGTCGAAGCATCGGGAGCCCAGCGGGCGATATTGCTCCTCGATCGCGGGGGAGGGTTGTCGATCGAAGCGTGTATGACGATTGATCCGGATCGAGTGCTCGTTGGCTCGGAGGCCGCGGCGGTGATTGGCTGGGAATTGCCGCAATCAATTGTCGAAGAAGTCGAATTGACGCGTAATCCAGTGGTCGTGGGCGGGGCGCGAGGATTCGATCGTTTTTCGCGCGATCCTTATTTGGTGGACAAACGGCCGCGTTCATTTCTGTGTTTGGCCATGGCCCATCGGGGGCGTTTGTCGGGTATTCTCTGCCTCGAAAATCGGTTGATTGCGGATGTATTCACGAACGAACGCATCCAAGTCGCCACATTTCTTTCGTCCCTTGCGGCCATTGCGCTGGAAAATGCAATGCTGCTGGC
>DAOMZH010000020.1:3644-7485 GCA_035437985.1 Polyangium sp. (in: bacteria)
ACCGCGCTTTCGGGAATGGCCGGGAGCCACGCGGTGGTCTTGATTCTCGACATTACCGGCGTGCGTAACGCATCGACGGATGTGGCCAAAACATTGCTCGAAGCAGGCCGAGCAGTGTCGATGCTCGGCGCGGAAGTGGTCATTTCGGGCATTCGCGCGGCCGTTGCCCAATCATTGGTTGACGTCGCGCATACCATGCAGGGTATCGTGACCAAAGCGACGCTCTCGGGCGCGGTTGCATATGCAATGGCGCGCGTGCGCAAGAATCGGGGCGGGTGAGATTAGAATTGAGGTAGCTGTGCCTCCAGGGTACAGGCGTTTGCAAACACTCACCCCGGTGCGTAATGCATTGCGCAATTTCGAGCGTCGGGAGCTTTCTTCATGATGACTGAAAATTCAGGATCTAGTTGTTGCAAGCCCGAGTAGCGGATTGTGTCGACGCGCGGATGCGGGGTGGAATTTGCATTTGCCATATTGATCTGGGCGTGAGTTTTGCGTAGTAGTCGGGAATGTCGAGGGCATGTGCTGCGAATACGTCGAATTCGGCCGGTATTTTCGGCACTAGACCCAATATTGGCCCCCGACGAGCTTGCATATTTGCAATCCATGCGTGCATTCTTGCAAATGATCAACGGCATCCGTTAGAGCACGCATATCCGTCCACCTTTGATAAAAGCGGGGTTGAAAATTCGTCATGTTGATGCCCAAACCTGCCCCTTCTCCACCGCCGATCGCGAATTCTGCCCCATTGGTCCTGATGGTCGATGACGAGCCAGCGAATTTGAAGGTTTTGTCCGAGTCGTTATCGGGCTTGGGCTTGTCTCTTGGGGTCGCAACGAATGGTGAACGGGCGCTCGAGCAAGCGCGTCGTCGTCCCCCGGACTTGATTCTCTTGGATGTGCTGATGCCGCTGCTCGACGGATTCGAGGTGTGTCGACGATTAAAAGCGGATTCGACGACGGAATCGATACCAGTTATTTTCATGACCTCATTGCATGATGCCGCGGACCGCGTGCGAGCCTTTGATTTGGGGGCCGTCGATTATCTCACGAAACCCATTTATCATCAAGAATTGCGCGCGCGGGTGAAGACGCAACTGCATTTGCGGGCGGCTATGAAAGTTTTGGCGCAGAAGAACGAGGCGCTCGAAAAGGCCCAATTGGAAGGGGCGGTGATGCTCGAGCAACTCCGACAAACAGCGGCGGAGCTCCAGCGGGCCAATGAAACGCTGGATTTCGAGGTTTCGCGACGAACGGAAGAATTGTTGGCGGCAAAAGAGGCGCTCGAAAAGGAACTCGAGCATCGGCATCAGGGTGAACTCGAACGCGAAGCGTTGCAGAAGCAGATTTTGGAATTGTCGTCGCCGATCATTCCCATCAGCGATCAAATCATGGTGATGCCGCTCATTGGTCTCATCGATGAGGTTCGGGCCGAGAAGCTCGTTGATTCGGCATTGCAGCGAATGTCGCAGAGTGGCGCATCGGTGATGATTTTGGATATCACGGGTGTGCCTCGGGTCAATGCGCAGGTTGCGCGAGCGATCGTGGATACGGCGCGGGCGCTGAGGCTGCTTGGGGCGCAGACGATATTGACGGGAATTCGCCCGGACGTGGCGCGAACGTTATTGACGGTGGACGTGGATTTGTCGGGGATTACGACGCAGAGTACGCTTCAAGGTGGAATGGCATTCGCGTCGCGTATTTTTGGGCGGCCGAATAAAATGGCGACGTATTGAACGGACAAACCATCAGGACGCCGTTTGCGTCTTGGCTGCGGCAGCATCGGATTCGAGGCGCGCGACGAGACTTTCCATTTCGAAATCATCAGCCAACTGCCGGATGATCCGCAGCCATGGTCCAAATTCTGGATTCTCGCTGCGCAAACGGTCGACGTGTTCGGTGACCTCTTGCAATCGACCATCTTGCGTCAATTCGAGAAGAGTGTGAATGGTCTCCCTCGGCGGGAGAATGATTTGGGCCGTCGTTGCTGCGGTCGAGCCCAAGGAAGCTTCGCCTTCCCGATGGGTCCATTCGAGGTTGAGGAATTGGCCGAGGCGCTGGAGCAATTCGCGCAACTCGATGGGTTTGCCCATGAAATCATTGCATCCAGCTTCCCGCGTTTCATGTTGGCGCGTCGCCGACAAACTTGCCGAACAAGCCACGATGGGTGTCGCGACAAACTCGGGCAATTGGCGTAACCGCCGCGTTGCTTCGATTCCATTCATCACGGGCATGGCCACGTCCATGAGAATGAGGTGCGGTTTTGTTTCTTGCGCGACCTCGAGAGCAATGGCGCCATCGGCGGCTTCGGTGATTTCGAATCCAATGGGAATCAACAGCTCGCGCACGACGTCTCGATTTGCCGGATTGTCGTCGACGACGAGAATGCGTCGCCGGTCGCCGACATAGCCTTGAATCGTTTCCCACACGACGGCACTGGTAGATTGGGTTTGTCCTACTCCAACCGGCAACTCGAGCGTGACCGTAAAGACGCTGCCTTTGCCCAGCTCACTTCGAACATCCAGCGATCCGCCCATTTGCTCGATGATTTTTTTCGTAATGGCCAGCCCCAGCCCTGTGCCTTCACTTTTCTTCTGTTCTTCGCCGACTTGTTCGAATGGCTCGAAAATCTTCGCGACATGTTCTGGAGCGATACCGACACCGGTATCCGTGACGACGAAGCGGACCGTGCGGCGTTCATTGCCTGAATCTTCGGCAATTTCGGTGCGGAGCGTGACGGTGCCTTGTTCGGTGAACTTGATGGCATTGCCGAGGAGATTGAGCAAGACTTGGGTCAGACGTTTTTCATCGGCAATGACGCGGTCGGGCGCTGGCCCCTGGGCCTCCTGAATGAAGCCGACGCGTTTTTGGTCGGCGCGAACGCGGGACAAGTTGACGACGGTCTTGAGGAATGAATTGAATTGAAATTCGCGCGGAACGAGCTCCATTTTGCCCGCTTCGATTTTAGCTAGATCAAGGACGTCATTGATCAGCATCAATAGATGTTCGCCCGATTTCTTGATGACTTGTACCCCCGCGCGATCGCCAGAAGACAACGTGGCCGAACGTTCCAAAATTTGGGCATAACCCAAAATGCCATTGAGTGGCGTTCGTAGCTCGTGACTCATGCTCGACACGAAATCACTCTTGGCCCGGTTTGCCGATTCAGCGGCATTCTTGGATTGTTCGAGCTCCTTTAATGCGGCCGCGAGATTCGCTTCCGTGCGGCGACGTTCCGCCACTTCCACTTGAAGATCCTCGACCGTGCGTTCGAGTTCTTTCTGTTGCTCTTGCAATTTGGCTTCGTGAGCGCGCTTTAATTCCTCGAGCCGCTTTTGTTCGGTAATGTTGGTGAATTCGACGCAGACCAGACGCGGGGCCATTGACTTGGCGACAATGACGAAAGTTTGATTCTTCAACGTGTCGTCAGAATAAACGACCTCGCCGAGATCAATGGAGCCACCGCCCATGGCGAGGTTGGTAAAAAGACCGGGCAATGGCTGCGATTCGCTCCCGGGAAAACCTTCGTGGATGCGTTTGCCAACGACCTCATCACGCTTGACGCCGAGCATGCTGCAGCCAATCTCGTTGGCGATGACCAAACGCAAGCTTGCGGGGACATTTTCTTCCTCGAGCCTCCAAACGCACAATCCCGCGCGAATGTTATCGACGACGAGGCCGAATACACTGAGAGCCTCATCAGGCGTGGCGAAGATTTGATTCATGAGCAGGGCCTCCTTGTAGGCAAAGGATGCTCAGCGTACGAGCGGTCGCGACTTGAATGCAAGGGTCGCCGCGTAGCACATGCACGTGCTGCAGAAGGTGCCCAGGAGAAGGTGCCA
>DAOMZH010000020.1:7585-20199 GCA_035437985.1 Polyangium sp. (in: bacteria)
AAGGTGCCAACCACTTTGGTAAAATGCAATTTTTGTTACAAAATGGCCCGTCACACCGAGCACGCCATCCGGGCTTTCCTTCGTCAACCAACTTCGGTTACCATCGCGCCGCGACTCATGCCTCACCTCGTCATCCGCAAACCAGGATTGCTCCCTTATTCGCTTGCATTGGGCGATGTTCTGCGCATTGGTCGTCATGAGAGCAACGACCTCGTTCTCGACGACAGCCAAGTCTCGCGGCGTCACGCCACGCTCACGCGTAAGGAAAAGGTCTGGGAGCTTCAGGACAATGGCTCGCGGCACGGAGTGCTTTGTAATGGCGTGTCGATGGTCAATGGCGTCGTACGTGACGGCGACAAAATCCAAATTGGTAATGTGTTGCTCGAAGTGCACGAAGGCGACGAACGGACCATCGTGCATCATCAAGTCACCGAAGCTCGTCCGGCAACGGGGCCCCTTGATCGTCGCCTCGCGCTTTTATTCGATGTGAGTCGCGCGATCGGATCGATGGGCGATACGGATGCAATGCTGGGGGAGATGCTCGAGGCCATTGTCGAGGTGCTTGGTTGCGAGCGCGCGCTGGTGGGTCTGGGCGATGCGGAGCGAGGCATTACGAGGCGATTTTCGCGTACGCGTGGTCGTGCGGGAGCCGATATCGTGGTGGGTCGTTCGGTGATTGATGCAACGCTCGTGCGGCGTGAATCTGTCATCGTGCGCGACTCGGAAAATGAAGCGCGTCTCCGCACATTGCAACGTGAAGGAATCATGTCGGCAATGGCCGTGCCGCTGGGTTTGTCCACGCGTCCCATGGGTTTGCTTTATGTCGATGACCGGCGCAAATCAGGGCAGTTTGGGCAGGAAGACCTTGTTTATCTCACGGCGCTCGGGCACCTCGTTGCT
Organism: Polyangium sp. (in: bacteria); assembly: GCA_035437985.1. GTDB lineage: Bacteria > Myxococcota_A > Polyangia > Polyangiales > Polyangiaceae > Polyangium. Next base: position 8,486 of record DAOMZH010000020.1, read on the forward strand.
GCCGCCTTGGAAAGCGCCGAACGATTTCAACGAGTCGAAGCGATTGCCGAATCTTTGGGCGGAGCAACTGCCGAGATCATTGGTACGAGCGACGTCATGACTCGACTACGCAGCGCGATTGCGAAATATGGTGCGGCAGGACATACCAATGTCCTCATTCGCGGGGAGAGCGGCACGGGCAAAGAACTCGTGGCTCGGGCAGTGCATGAATCATCGGTGCGCGTATCAAAGCCGTTTATCACCCTAAACTGTGCGGCCATTCCCGAAGCGATGCTCGAAAGCGAATTGTTTGGGCACGAAAAAGGTGCTTTTACGGGCGCAGTGGCCAAAAAAAGGGGCAAGTTTGCCCTCGCCGATGGCGGCACGTTGTTTCTCGACGAAATCGGAGACTTGGCTCTTCCAGCTCAAGCCAAGCTGCTCCGTGCATTGCAAGAGGGCGAGATTCAAGCGGTTGGTGCGGAGCAGGCATTTCATGTCGACGTACGGGTCGTCAGTGCCACGCACAAAGATCTGTTGAAAGAAATTCAGGCTGGTCGTTTTCGTGAGGATCTTTATTATCGATTGGCGGTCGTCGAAATCGACGTTCCCCCATTACGCGAACGAGGCGACGATGTTGCGTTGATCGCTCATGCCTTGATGCGTCGTTCCTGTGCCACGATGGGCAAACGCCTCGACGGTTTTACGGACACGGCAGCATCGGCATTGGCGCGCCATTCGTGGCCCGGCAATGTGCGGGAATTGCGAAATGAAATCGAGCGAGCTGTCATCAATGCCGATGGCCCACGGATCGACGCCGATGATTTGTCGCCTCGGCTCGGCGCCGCTCGACCCAAACCCAATGAACCTCGGGGCCGAAGTTTGGCCGAGCAATTCGCGGAGCTGGAACCCACCGAAAAAATGCTCGTCGAGCAAGCAATGGCTCAGGCCAAAGGCAACCTCAGCGAAGCTGCACGCTTGCTCGGAATTACCCGCATCATGATGCGTCGCCGCGTTGATCGCCTGCTTGGCGGGGTAAAAGGTGACGATTGATCACTCGATCCAATTCTGGCTCGTTCGATTTGTAGCAATGGCTCGTTCGAGCCGATCTTGGGGCCAATCTCAAAAACGACCGCGAATTTCCGCCGGAGAACGTTTGGCACGACCTTCGCAATGACCTGTTCTCGAACGCTCGGCCGCATAGCCCGATAGAAGGGCATAGCCAGGGCACTTGGAGGATAGGATCATGTTGCAATCGAATCGTACTCTCGTCTCGCTTCTTTCGCTCGTTGTTTCTGCGTCGCTCATGGGCTGCATGGCCGAACTCGATGAAAATGATGAATTCGTGGCTGAAGATGCGCAAGCCCTCGGCGTGGAAATCTGCAATGGAATTGATGACGATGAAGACTTCATGATTGATGAAGGCGGCGCTTGCGACAGTGACAAGTACGTTTACGCGGAGCACGAATACCTCGTCGGGCAGGATCAGCTCAATCAAACCACGGCTCAAGCCATGTGTATGGGCCGAGGAATGAACCTGGCGCGTATTCAAAGCGCCCCGGAAAACGATTTTTTGCGACCTTTTGCGGTGGGTACACAAGGAATCTGGATCGACCTGAACGACCGGGCCGTCGAAGGCTCGTATCGGTACGAGAATGGTCTTGCTGCGACGTGGCTGAATTGGTCGACGTACGAACCGAACAATTACAACAACGAAGACTGCGGGATGATGTGGGATACTGGCAAATGGAATGACATGAATTGCACCTGGACAAACAAGACTTTTTGCGAGCTGCTCGATCCAGTGACCTGGACCAATCTGACGTATGTTTCCGTCGTGGGCACGCAGTTGACGAAGACGTATGGACAGTCATGGGAAGCAGGGGCAAATTCGGTGCAAACCATTCCCTCGGGTGACGGATTCGTGCAATTCACGACCGATGAAGTCGAAATCAACGGCGAAGCGTGCGGCAAGGTATTTGGTTTGACCTCCGATCCGCAAGGCAACAACTGGCAGACGATGGATTACGCGATCGCCTTGACGCACGATGCTGGAACGCTCAATCCGCGTATCGAGATTCGGGAGAACGGCGGATTCGCTGCAGTCAGTACGAATGGAACGTGGACGCCTGGGGACGTGTTTCGCATTGAAATCGTGGCTGGCGAAGTTCGTTATTTGCGTAATGGTGCGCTGATGCACGCGCATACGACCACCCCGGTGTATCCTCTGTATGCGGACGCCGTTTTGGGCGGAAAACCTGGTACGACTGTCGGCGACGCTCGTTTGCACGCATGTCAGCCGAATGAATCGGCGTGCATCGTGCGGAACATGTGGACGCGCAGCGGAAACGTACTTGCCGTGGACGGACGGGTCAAAAAGATGGCTGGGCAAGCGTGGGAAGCGGGCGCCGCGACGATTGCGTCCGTGCCGTCGACCGGTGCTTATGCAAAGTTTTCGGCCCCGGCGGACGGTTCCCTCAAGGCTGCTGGGTTTGCCGTTCCTCATTCTGGATACGACGTGAGGAACATCAAATATGGCATTTTTTTTGGTAAGGACTCCTTGGGAAATGCGACGGCGACGCCAATGAAAGACGGCGGAACCACCTCGGTTTGCCCTGGGGTCGGTGTCGCGCATAACGCCGATTCGGATGAATTTCGGGTGGAGCTCACAGGAACCAATACGGTGGTTTTCAAGCGAAATGGGACGACGTTCTGCATCTACACCGCATCCATCCCCCATCCATCGTCCGTCAATCTCGACGTTGCCATCCGTACCCTCGGCGCCGAAGTCCGCAACCTCGCGCTCGGCACTCTGTAACCCCTAATTCACTTGGCTCACCTGATCAAATCACTTGATGCATGGGTTGGCTCATTCGAGCCAACTGGGCCCCCAAACCCCCCCAAAAATAGAAGCAAATCGAGCTAGCCACTGGTGGCACGAGCCATGCTATATCTCCTGGCAGACCAAGACGGTGCCGCCGCAATGATCCGCACCGAGGTCGCAGGAGAAATCACCATGCTTCGCATTCGCGCTTTGATTGGTTTTGCTCTCGTCGCGATGACCTCCGTTTTTGCCACGGGCTGTATTGCCGAAACCAGCGAACCCGAGCAACTCATTTGGTACGACGACGACCTCGACGCCTGTTTTACCCAGAATACCAAGGGCCAAACCGTGCAGGTCCCGTGCGAGGAATCGGCTGGACCGGGACTCACTGAAATGTACAACGATGGCACTGCGTGCACAGGTACGGCGTGTTGCGAAGCACGCTCCATTGATGAGGGATTTTGCAACTGAAGAATCATTTAATCGCCGATGAGTCGATGAACTTGGGCGATGCACGCTCGTTCCCATTCTTGGGACGGGGTACAATGATTCAGCGTGCGCTGGGCTAGGTCCCGCTTTTCGGCCTTCAGGTACACGAGTGCTCGATGGACGGTATTTGTACACGACGAGCCCTTCGCGCCTTTCTCGAGCCATTCGACCGCGGCTTCAGGATCGACGCGGGCGTACATGTCGCCAATGTTCGTTGCGACCTCTGGCGTCTTTTCCACTTCGGATCGAAATTGCGTTTCGAGTTGCGCGAGGCGTCGCGTGAGATCGGGTGCAGGTCGGCGATGTAGCAATCCCTCGGCTTTCAGTAAACCCCGCAATGCCCCGGCCTCGAATTCCGTTTCCGCTGTTCCTGCCGTAATGGACGCGAGATCCTGCTCGAATTCGCCCCGAGCTTCCTCGGGAAAACCCCGGCGCAGCCAGACGACGCCCCGCAACCAGTGCGCATGTTTTACTGGGGAAATACCGGCCCGACGACCAAATGCCCGCGGACCCAAGCGCTCTTCTTCGCGCTGGAGCTCGAGCAGGGCAAGACTCATCCGGTCGGCAATGTTGATTTGATCATTCAAAAGCGTGTATTCCACCAAATGATTGAGCACGCGCCCGCGTAATCCGCGATCCAGATCCAACCCTTGCTCCAACAGTCGAATCGCTTCGTCGTCCTGACAAACCATATCGTTCACTCGGGCCAGGGCAATGAGCACGAAGCCCGAATTCGGCGCGATTTGCAACGCTTTTTGACAAGCCTCGCGAGCCTCGCGAATTTGCTCGTCCGTGGCCACTCGACCCGCTATGGTGGCCACTTGTTTCACGCGGCAACGCATGACGGCCGCGTCTGGATCCTCGGGCGCGATTCGCTTGGCGATTTCTAAATCCTTAATGGACGCTTCGACCCGCGAAGCCATGGAACCATCGCCTCCAACAGTCCGCAAATAGGCGCGCTCGATGAGTGCTTGTAGATATTCCGGATCCGAATTCAAGGCCGCATCGAGCAAGGCCTTGCCCGCATCGACGTGTTGCCTTCGAGGCGCAGGCCCGACCATTGCATAATATTGCATTAACTTTGCCCTGGCCTCGTCGTTTTGGGTGCCCAACTCGGCTCGATGACGTTTGCGCCAATGCCCCACCAACAATTTCGTTTCGTCGATCGTTTCTCGTCGTAATGCCGCCAGCGTCTTGGTCTCGTCCCCTTCGAACACCATTTCCACAGGCTCGCCGCGTAATGCTTCGTCCGTGACCTTGACTGCCTCCACATGCACCACCAGCCGCGGTTTTTCTCCAGCGCGCTGCACGCTGCCCCGTATGCGAAATGCCTCCGTCGACTTCGATGCCGCCTCGTTTCCATCGAGCAGCATGACCTCCGGAACCGCCCGCAATGCCTCGCGAACGGAGGAATGCATGCTCCGAGACAAACCATTCCAAGCATCGTCACCCGTCAGATTTTCAAACGGTAAAATGAGCACCGTGGGGTTGTCGGATTGTCGTCGTGTCTCGGGGGTAATGACCTGAACGTCGATTTTTTCTGCGTCCTTCACGGACGATTTTCGCGGTCGATTCGCGAGAACCACCATCAAGGCCACGACGTTTACCATCAGCAGTACGATCGTCGATACAATCCAACGCCGCCGTGACTTGGGGGGCGTTGCCGCCCGTGCTGCGTCGTGTCGCGCCGTCGGAATCGTCGCCTCCGGCTCCGACAAAGCCTCCCGCGCGCTGCGATGTTCGACTGTCTCCATTGCGCGGACCAATGCTTTGCCAAAATCGGCGGCCGATTCGAATCGGTCCTGGGCCCTGGGCGCCAACGCTTGCAAAAGCACACTCCGCAAAGCTGATTGCATCGGTTGCGCTACGCCATCGAGCGGCGGTAGTTCTCCCGCTTCGACCACTTTCCGAAGCGCGTCGGGTGTTTGTCCTGAAAACATCTCGAGGGCCACAAGGCCCAATGCAAATACGTCACATCGCGCATCGAGCGGCTCACCCCGGAGTTGCTCGGGGGCCATGTATGCCGGTGTTCCCGCAATGCCCGTCGGCGTGTGTTTGTCCGGTCTATATGCCAAACCGAAATCCGCCACGACACATCGCTCGTCGTGACGAACCAGCACGTTTTCTGGCTTGATGTCGCGATGAATGATCCCGTGAGCGTGGGCTGCTGCAACCCCTTCGATGATTTGCCGCAGCATCGCGACGACGCGATTTGTTTCGAGAGAACCGCTCGCGAGTATTTTGCGCAGCGTCGTCCCCTCGACCAGCTCCATCGTGAGAAAAACGAGATCATCACTGTCGCCGATATCGAATACGCGACAAACGTTGTTATGCGTAATTTTGCGAGCTATCTTGACTTCTTCGCGAAAATGCGCCAGCGCTGTTGGATCACCCATCCGGTCGGGCAAAATCACCTTGAGCGCCACATCTTCGTCGAGTTTCCGATCGTGTACGCGCCAAACGGCCCCCATACCGCCCCGGCCCAAACGTTCACGAACCTCATAACGATTGGCAACGTCTTGCCCCACGCGCAAAAGCTCGCCGTCGTCGACAGGGCGAGTCGTCGGCGCATCGGGTGCGGTCGGGAGGCCAGACAGCAATGGTTCGGTCACTGCGCGAGCCTATACAATTCTTGAGCCTACGTCGATCTTCTAGGAACTTTTGGTCCGACTCGGGTTACTCTGCAAGTTCGATGTCTCGGTTCATCGCCGTTACGATCGGCCTATCGATCGCTGGTCACGCGTTATTTCTCGGCTTTGGTGCGCCGCGAAAACGCGACGTGCTTCCGATGGTCGAACGCCATGTTGCGATGACGTTCCAAAACGCGACCGACGTTTTCGTCCGCAAGCGACAGGTCCACGCTTTGCGTCGCGCGCTCATCACGGACGCCCGTACTGCGCGAAAAAATGGCACGTTGCTCCTGGGACGATTTCTGCTCGAAGCCAATCGCATCGATGCCGACGAAGACGGGCAAATATTCGATTACGAAGACGCCTTGGATCGGTATGACAAACGTTTGTCCGACCTGCGACAGGCCTTGCGGGAAGAAAAGTTTGTCGCGTATGCAGCCCCGTCGGCGTTCAGTGATTTGCGTTATTACGGTCGTCCAGGTGGTCGCATGGGCGATGCGCTGCTCGATGGCGGGGGATCATGCGAGCAAGTTGCGCAATTGGTGGTTGCCGCGGCTTTTGACGTCGGTCGCGGTAAAGAAGTTTCGTTTCGCGCATATGGTCGACCCGGACCCGATGGCTCCCTTCATTTGGCGCCGATTAGTAAACACGACGAAGTTGAATACGATCTCATTCGAGGAGCCCCGGCTGTGCCCGGTGGCGTACGCGTTGCTCCAGACGAACTCGTCGAAGTCTACGCGCGTTTGCACGGGTTTGCCCCGCCGCTCGAAGGTGTGGCAGGAAAAACATCGCCCGGGGCGCCCGGGCCGGGGGGCGCGTTTGGTTCAGGCGGTTCGGAGGAGCGATCGCGTGGAAACCTAGAACCGGGGCGCCGAAGTTTTGCCGCAGGTTTTCCACCGAATGATGACGCATACCCGGGCAGTCTTCCCCTTTATACCGCACGGGCCATCAAACCGCCCTTATTGGATGCGCAAAGCGACGGAGGCCTCGACGATGCTGAAATGTCCGTCGAACGAGCCCGTCATTGCGCCTATTTTCTCCGCATGGCGTCGCTCAGCCCCTTGACGATGAATGTTTTTTCCGACGAACCAGGACGTTCCGGCGCCATTTCGTTGGAAGCCGTGCGTGTTCCGAATGCATCGCGTTTGGAAAGGGAAGCGCAGCTATTGCGATCCGCGGAGGATCTTGCAGCGAGCCGTTCGGTGGACGATGCCGATCATTTGTTGAGTCTTGCGTGTCTCGCCGCATTGGGCGACGTTGCCGCCACTGATTTTTCTTTGGCTGGCGAACGTCGGTTGGCCGCATTGGCGCTCGATGCCGGGCAACGAGCGCGTGACGGCGGGAAAAAAATGCTTGCGGACATTCATTGGAAAACACCTGACGGTGTCGAATTGGCGCGGAAATTGCGAGTCGATTATGCGGGCCGATTTTGGCTCCTCTTATTTTTGGAGGGTGGAGACAAAGTCGTTTTGGATTTGGCGCGACATGGGGACGCCGACGATTGGGGACGCATTAGTTCTGCGGCGGCTATTTTGCTTTTTCCCAGCACGCGCATTCGCGCCTTCGAGATCGTCAACAAGTTTTCTCGGCGCGAGCAAGTCGACGTCATGCACGAGGTTTTTCACGCGCATGACCATTTGCGCCCGTGGGCGACGAACTACGAATTCGACGTCCCTCCGGACGCGAGTCCTGCGGCCGCGTCGTTTCTTCAAGTATACCGAGTTTTTCGGGCGCTCGCATTTCGATTGTGGGAGGCTCAGCGTGAACCTGGGGAAACGGTGGACGCATTTTTGTTCGAGGCCAAGGAAGCGGGTCTCGATTCGGCCTGGCAAGCCGCGATGATCGATTATTATTCACGCAATGTTTTGGGTCTTTATTCGCAGCGCAACAAGGGTTTGCAAATCATGGTGGCGCTCGATCGCGCCATTCAAGCCAATCCGCATCCCTCGCTGGATCCATTACGTCGCCAAATTGCTTTCATCAAGGCCGAAGGCAAACTCGATGCGCGCACGTTGGCCGACGCATTTCGTCAGAAGTGATTTACTTGGGAACGTTGATGACGGCGACGGTCCATTGCGGACTGACGTATTGCGCGGTAATGCTTTGCCCAGGGATCCAAAATGCCGCTTGGCTCGGATCTTCGGTCCCGCTCGCGAGTTTGGTGCGGTCTAGCGCGGTAATCCAGAGCTGCTTGCATTGCCTTTGGCCTTGGACCAAGACGCACGAGCTGTTTTGCGGGGTCAAACGATGGCCGTAAGGTCTTTCCGAAGCATAAGCGAGCCAAACCCATTTCTTGCCGAGCGTCGGGGCCCATTGCGGCCACGTGCTACTCCAAACGTCGTCTGGCCCATTCGAAGCCCCTCGCTCGAGCTCCAAGACTTGACCATCTCCTCGACGCACGACGGCAATGCGTCCGCTGAGATTGATGAGTGATGTCTGCGTTTTGATCGACCACCAGCCATTGGCCCGCGTGAAAGCCACGATGGACCCGTCTGGTGAAACGCTCGGCAATACATTGTTTTCGCCCGTATCGGGGTTGCTTCCCGGAGGAGCCGAGGAAACGAGCACTTTTGGCGCGCCGAATTGAAACGAGCCATCGGGCATGTACTGAACCGGCATTTCGACGACGGATCCAAGAACCGTATCATCGCCGAGCAATCGGACATAGTTGGCGTTGCTGTCGTACGCGGTGAAAACCACGAAATCGCCAGCGGGTGACCAATCCGGCATGAGCGTAGCGCGACCATTCTCGGGCGGAATTTGCTGCGCCATGTCCGCGAAATTGTTGGGAATCGGCGAATTCGAATCGGGATCCGTCAAAAGTAACCGCACTGTGCCGGCCGTATTTTGAGGAACGGTATCCGGGGCCGTGAACAGCATCGCTGCGCGCGTCGAATCTTCGAGCGGATTAAACGAGGCGTATGTGCCACGTAATGCCGGACTCGGAGCGATCTTCGCGGCGTATTGTTTTTGCGCGTCATCGTAGGACAACGTGCCGAAATTGAACTCGCCGCCATTGTACGTGTAGGAAAAACGTTTTCCATCGCGGGAAATCCGATGGCAACCAGAACATGGGTTTCCGGGCGCAAGTTGCGGACTGTTGTTTGGCAGCGGAATGTCCGTGCCATTGATGATGTCGAGCACGCGAAAACTGCCCGTCGATGATTGCCAAACATAAATCGCGCTTTCATCGATACCGTCGGAACTCACGGTCATGGTGCGCGGCGCGCTCGTGCGGAGATTTCCGGCCCCGTCAATGGCCTCGACAACGAGCGTCATCGGCATGTCCGGCGACGAACCTCCGAGCTTTTTCCAAACATTGGCCGGAAATAAAAGCTCGCGGCTCGTCGTATAGAACTTCACGTCCAAAACATCGGGGCTCGATACGCGGACGCGGTAGGCAACATTGGCATTACCTTGCGACCATTGCGCTTCAATGGGCGGTAGATTGCCTGGTAAAAGGACACCGTCTTCGGGATATTCGATAGCTGGTGCATTCGCCACGTCGGGATCGACGGTCGCCATATCGAACATCGTTTCCGTGGTGGCATCTGTGCCCGGCGTATACGTCGAGCCTTTCAGCATGACGGTCAAGTCGGCCTCGGCACTTGCGCCCTCGTACGTTGCCCGAATTTGGGTTTTACCCCCAATACCGCGGGTGGCAATCGTCCCCAAATTCACGCCGGCGATATTCGAATTATCAATCGACCATTCGACATCGTTCGTCACGTCTTTTTCTGGCTCGCCCTCGCGTAATGCGTACGCGTGCACGGGCGCTTCGATAGTCACCCCATCGGGCGCGACGACCAGGACACTCGAAGCCGGGTCGATACGCAAGGTGAGCGAAGCCGGGGCATCCGCACCGGCATCTTCATTGGCTGTCGTCGACGATGAAGCCGGATCTACGGGATCGGCACAGGAACTGATCCCGAGAACGCTCGAGCCAAGACAGAATGCGAAGAGCAACAAGGAGCGAGAATTGCGCAACATGTTTGCATGATACAGCAATCGGCGCGTGTACCGATGAAAAAGATTCCGCACTGGATTCGAAATGCAGTAGGATGATCAAGATCGAGGAAACCACGAATGGAACGTCGAGTCGTCCTGCAAGCCGCCGTGATGTTGGTCGTTACTCCTGCGTTGCCGCGCATCGCGCGAGCTTGCGACGGACGCGACGCAATGGCCGAGTCTTGCGATCGTTTGCTAGCCCGAATTGGTCGTAATCATGGACATGCGTTTGCCATCGGGGTACCGGATGTGCTTGCAGGCGCCGAAAAAACCTACGACATCTCGGGTTCGTCCGGGCATCGTCATTTGGTCACGGTCACGGCAAACGATTTTGCGGCAGTTCGTCGGGGCGAACGAGTTCGTCTCGCATCGACGAAAGAAGGTGGGCATATTCATCGGTTGATGCTCGAATGCGTGCCGTTGGTCGATCCGCCTTCGCGCGTGAACGTGTGCGACATTCAAGTGGGTGGCAAAGACGAACACGAGTTCATCATCACTGCGGCCGAGATGACCGCCAAAGCCGAGAAAACGTACGATATTCATGGATTGGCCAATCATGCGCATTCGGTGACGTTTACCCCGGCGGACTTTCGGGACCTCGAAAATGGCAAGCAAGTTTCGATTCAGAGTTCGGTCACGGAAGGGCACTCGCATTTCGTGTATGTGAAATATTCGCGCAAAACCTGACTCGAGTAGCGCTGATATTGCTCGAAGCTGTTGAAACTTTGGTGGCGCGTAGGCTCGAGATGGGGTATGTCGGTGAATATGTCGACTGCCATCTTGATTGAAACGAATCTGGGGAACATCGAACTCGAACTCGACGAAGCGCTTGCGCCGAAAACGGTGGCGAACTTTTTGCGTTACGTCGATGCTGGACATTACGCGGGGACGATATTTCATCGCGTGATTGCGGGCTTCATGGCGCAAGGTGGTGGTTATGATGCGCGATATGAAAAGAAGCCGACGAACCCGCCGGTCGACAATGAAGCGGACAATGGTTTGAAAAACACGCGCGGTACGGTCGCGATGGCGCGTACGGGTGATCCGCATTCGGCGACGGCGCAGTTTTTCATCAATTTGGCTGACAATGGATTTCTCAATCACAAGGCCAAGACCGGGCCGGATTGGGGATATACGGTATTTGGTAAAGTGACGGCAGGAATGGACGTCGTCGATCGGATGGCAACATTGCCGACGGGACCGGCGGGCCCGTTTGCCAAAGACGCTCCGACCGAACAAGTCCATATTCGTTTGATAAAGCGGCGCTGAGCCGGTGTTTCGGCGGTTGACGAAACACTACGATGTTGCGAACATGGGTGGATGAATCGATCCAAGTGGGTTCGTTCTCGATGGTTTGCTTCGACAATCACCATTGTTGTCGTGCTTGTTATTGCGCTACTGCCCCGACGCGATGCCGCAAGTGAAACGATGCCGGCCGATGGAGCACCATCGGGTATGGTCGCGTTTGTCGCCGGTGGGGTTTGTCCACCTGGATGGGTGCATAGTTACGAGGTCGAAGGGCGGGTTTTCGTGGGTACCGTCGACGATGACGAAATCGGCGAAACCGTGGGAATGGCCTATACCGATCGCGAAGAACGCGCACATCATCACGATTATGCCGGAACGATAGATTTGCCCAAGAAAAACATCGCTGGGGCGAATGGCGGCAACGAGAGCGGTGCCGAATGGGGGGCGTACGAAATCATGGGGACGACGGGGGACACGAGTTCCGCGCTGCCTTTCGTGCAAATGGAAGGCTGCGTCAAGCCATGAAAAACCATTTGTTG